>JBLMWW010000074.1:0-3184 GCA_050257435.1 Rudaea sp. | reverse complement strand
ACGCCGCTGCCGGCGAAGATCTACGCGAACGAAGGCGTCGCCCAGGTGGTCTTCTTCGAGTCCGACGAAGTGTGCGAGACGTCGTACAAGGACCGCGGCGGGAAGTACCAGGGTCAGCAGGGCGTGACGCTGCCGAAGATCTGACCCCCGCGCTTTATCCCGCGAACGCGCGCGTGATCAGGTAAACGACCGCCGCGATCAGCCCCGCCGCCGGCAGCGTCACGATCCACGCGACGACGATGCGCTGCGCCACCTGCCAGCGCACGGCCGACGTGCGCCGCGCGGCGCCGACGCCGATGATCGCGCCGGTGATCGTGTGCGTCGTCGAAACGGGGATGCCGAGGCCGGTGGCGAGGAAGAGCGTCATCGCGCCGCCCGTTTCGGCGCAGAAGCCCTGGATCGGCTTGAGGTGCGTGATCCGCGAGCCCATCGTGTGCACGATGCGCCAGCCGCCGATCAGCGTGCCGAGCGCCATCGCGAGCTGGCACGAAATGACGACCCAGAACGGCACGTGGAAGGCTCCGCCGAGCATGCCCTGCGAGTAGAGCAGGATGGCGATGATGCCCATCGTCTTCTGCGCGTCGTTGCCGCCGTGCCCGAGCGAATAAAGCGACGCGGAAACGAGCTGCAGGATGCGAAAGCGGCGATCGACCGCATAAGGCGTCGACCGCAGGCTCGCCCACTGCACCGCCACGACGAGCGCCTGCGCGAGCACGAAGCCGAGCAGCGGCGATACGACGATCCACAGCGCGGTCTTGCCGAGCCCACCGAACTCGATCGCCGAGATCCCCGCCTTCGCGAGGCCGGCGCCGGCGAGCCCGCCGATCAGCGCGTGGCTGCTGGAGGACGGCAGCCCGAAGCCCCACGTGATCGCGTTCCAGACGATCGCGCCCGTGAGCGCGCCGAAGATCACCGAAGGATCGACGATCCGCGCCTCGACGATGCCGGTGCCGAGCGTCTCCGCGACGTGGAGGCCGAAGACGGCGAACGCCACGAAGTTGAAGAACGCCGCCATCGACACCGCTGCGCCGGGACTCAGCACGCGCGTCGATACGACCGTCGCGATCGAGTTCGCCGCGTCGTGCAGGCCGTTCATGAAATCGAACAGCAGCGCGACGCCGACCAGCCCGAACACCACGAAGGAACCGAGCGGCACGCTCTCCATCGGTCGGTCCGCGCCCGGTCAGACGTGCTTGGCGGTGATCGTCTGGATCTGGTTCGCGACGTCGTCGCACTTGTCGACGACGCGCTCGATCAGCTCGTAGAGCTCCTTGCGGTCGAGATAGCCGATCGGGTCGAGCGACCCCTCGCGGACCTCCGAGCGTATCCGCGCGAGCGCGGCGTCGAACGACTCGTCCGCCTGCTCCTCGAGCTGTCCGATGTGCTGGCAGGTCGCGAAGATCTCGCGGTGGTCGCGCGTGAGCGAGTCGAGGAGCGGCATGATCTTCCTGAGCAGCACCGCGCTCTCGACGACCGCGGTCACCATCTTGTGCATCTCGTCGGGGAAGTGGCTCAGACGGTAGCGCTGGATGCCCTTCGCGGTATCCTCGATCAGGTCGACGATATCGTCGAGATCGTGCGCGAGCGTCATGATGTCCTCGCGATCGATCGGCGCGTTGAACGTGCGGTTCGCGCTCAGGAAGATCTCCCGCACGACGCCGTCCGAGCGCGTCTCGATCGCGCGGATCGAAGCGATGTGCTGCTCGATCGGCACCTTCCGCTGCTCGACCATGTCGCGCAGCTCCTCGGCGGCCTCGGCGATGCAGCTCGCCTGCTCGCAGAACAGCGTGGTGAACGGCTTCTCGGGCGGCATCAGGCGGCTGAACAGGTTGAGTGCCATATGATTCGTCCGTGATCCGGAAGCGGGACGCGGGCGCGCCCGGTCGATTGCGCAAGTCCTCGAGCACGCGGCGCGGCAGGAGCCGGGATGGTAACCGACACGCGAGGGAAGGCCTTTTCCATCGTCATCATCGCCATCTGTCAGGTGGCGGCGATGTCGCTGTGGTTCTCCGCGTCCGCCGTGCTTCCGGCGCTCACGGCGCAATTCCATCTTTCCGCGTTCATGCAGGCGGCGCTGACGAGCGCCGTGCAGCTGGGCTTCGTCGTCGGCTGCTTGGCGAGCGCGCTCCTCGCCCTGCCCGATCGGCACGATCCCCGCGTGCTCTTCGCCGTGTCCGGCGGCATCGGCGCGCTGGCGAACGCCGGCCTGCTCGTGATCGATCCGGCGTCCGCCGGTGCGCTTCTGTTGCGGGCGATCACCGGGATCTGCATGGCCGGCATCTATCCGGTCGGCATGAAGCTCGTCTCGACGTGGGCCAAGGGCGACATGGGGCTCATGGTCGGTATCCTCGTCGGGGCGCTGACGCTCGGTTCCGCATCGCCGCATCTCTTCAATGCGCTGGGCGGCATCGGCTGGCGCGCGCCCGTCGCCGTCGCGTCGGTCGCGGCGCTCGCCGCGGCGCTCCTGATCGGCGTCGCGGGCATCGGACCGAACCGCGCGCCCTCTCCGCCGGTCGATCCGCATGCGGTCCTGAGCGCCTGGCGGGACGTGCCGTTGCGCCTCGCCAACCTCGGTTACCTCGGTCACATGTGGGAGCTCTACGCGATGTGGGCATGGATCGGCGTCTTCCTGCAAGCGAGCTTCGCCTTGACGCTGCCGCACGAGTGGGCCGCGACGGCCGCGAAGCTGGCGGCGTTCGCGACGATCGGCTCAGGCGCCGTCGGAAGCGTCGTCGCGGGCCTCCTTGCCGACCGGCTCGGCCGCACGACGCTCACGATCGTCGCCATGGCGGTCAGCGGCAGCTGCGCGGCGACGATCGGCCTTCTGTACGGCGGCTCGCCGCTGGCGCTCGTGCTCGTGTGCGTCGTATGGGGGATCAGCATCGTCGCGGATTCGGCGCAATTCTCGGCGTCGATCGCCGAGCTCGCCGACCGCTCGCGCGTCGGGACCATGCTCGCGCTGCAGACGGCGCTCGGCTTCACGCTGACGCTCGTGACGATTCACCTGATGCCGCACCTGGTCGCAGCGATGACGTGGCGCTACGCGTTCGTCCCGCTCGCGATCGGCCCGGCCATCGGCGTGTGGGCCATGGCGCGCCTGCGCTTTCGCCCCGAATCGGTCCGGCTGGCGGGCGGCAGGCGCTGACGCGGCGGGTGGCGGCGGCGGCGCGCGACCCGGCGCCGT
>JBLMWW010000073.1:0-12485 GCA_050257435.1 Rudaea sp. | reverse complement strand
CGCGTCCTGCACGATGTCGAGCGCGCCGTCCTCGTCGCGGACGGCGTACATCGCCTGCTTGAACGCGCGTCGCTCGACGTCCGCGAGAAACCTCGAGATTTCCTTCGGGTGGGCCAGTTTGAACGATTCCTGCGAGAGGGCGGATTATAGGCGGAGAGCGCGCAACGGCCGGCGGCCGGGCCTTTGCTGCACCGTAACAATCCCATGCTTGACCGAACCGGGTATTTCCCGTTACTTTCTGATTCCGGGCCCAACGGCCCGGATGCTGTATTGCAACAAGGGCCGATTTATCGCTCCCTCCGCGGTGCCACAAGCGCCAACGAGTCTCCCTGGAGCCGGCCATGCCCCATTTGCGGCTTTCTACCCGATCGAGCCTTGGCGGGCGCGCGCTCCACGCGAGGGCGACCGACAGCAATGCTTGAACCCGCACGCCTGCTTTGGCGGCGGCAACTGCGCGAGGCGTTTTACACATGGAATTGACGGGCGCGGAGATCCTGATCCGCTGTCTTCAGGAAGAGGGCGTCGAGTACGTCTTCGGGTACCCCGGCGGGGCGGTCCTCAACATTTACGACGAGCTCTTCAAGCAGACGCGCGTCAAGCACGTGCTGGTGCGCCATGAGCAGGGCGCGGTGCATGCCGCGGACGGCTACTCGCGCTCGTCGCGCAAGATCGGCGTGGCGCTCGTCACGTCCGGGCCGGGCGTCACGAACGCGGTCACCGGCATCGCGACCGCCTACATGGACTCGGTGCCGATGGTGATCATCACCGGGCAGGTGCCGACCGCCGCAATCGGCCAGGACGCATTCCAGGAGTGCGACACCGTCGGCATCACCCGTCCGTGCGTCAAGCACAACTTCCTCGTGAAGAACGTGGCCGACGTCGCGCTCACGATGAAGAAGGCGTTCTATCTGGCGACGACGGGCCGGCCTGGCCCGGTGCTGGTCGACATCCCGAAGGACGTCTCGCAGGCGAAGACGGAGTTCGCGTATCCGAAAGCGGTCTCGCTGCGCTCCTACAACCCGGTGACCAAGGGCCATGCGGGGCAGATCAAGAAGGCCGTGCAGCTCCTGCTCGAGGCGAAGCGGCCGATGATCTACACCGGCGGCGGAGTGATCCTCAACGACGCTTCCGAGGCGCTGACGCGGCTCGTGCGGCTCCTGGGCTTCCCTTGCACGAACACGCTGATGGGGCTCGGCGGCTTTCCCGGCACCGATCCGCAGTTCACCGGCATGCTCGGGATGCACGGCACGTACGAGTCGAACATGGCGATGCAGAACTGCGACGTGCTGTTCGCCGTGGGCGCGCGCTTCGACGATCGCGTCATCGGCGATCCCAAGCACTTCTACCGCGCGGATCGCAAGATCATCCACATCGACATCGACCCGTCGTCGATTTCCAAGCGCGTGCGCGTCGACGTGCCGATCGTCGGGTACGTGAACGACGTGCTGAACGAGATGGTGAAGCTCGTCGAGTCGTCGCCGACGCGGCCGGACGCTGCGGCGCTGAAGGCGTGGTGGGCGGAGATCAAGGAATGGCAACGCAGGGACTGCCTGCGCTACGACCGCGAGAGCAAGCTGATCAAGCCGCAGTGGGTCGTGGAGAAGCTCTACGAGCTCACGCAGGGCGACGCGTTCGTCACCTGCGACGTCGGCCAGCACCAGATGTGGGTCGCGCAATACTACAAGTTCAACAAGCCGCGCCGGTGGATCAATTCCGGCGGCCTCGGCACGATGGGATTCGGGTTGCCGGCGGCGATGGGCGTGCAGCTCGTCAATCCCGGCGCCAACGTCGTCTGCGTGACGGGCGAGGCGTCGATCCAGATGTGCATCCAGGAGCTCTCGACCTGCAAGCAGTACCACCTGCCCATCAAGATCGTGAACCTCAACAACCGCTACATGGGCATGGTGCGGCAGTGGCAGGAGTTCTTCTACGGCAACCGTTATGCGGAGTCGTACATGGACGCGCTGCCCGACTTCGTGAAGCTCGCCGAGGCGTACGGCCACGTCGGCATGAAGATCGAGAGGCCCGGCGACGTCGAGGGCGCGCTGAAGGAAGCCTTCGCGCAGAAGGAGCGCCTCGTGTTCCTCGACTTCATCACCGACCAGACGGAGAACGTGTATCCGATGGTACCGGGCGGCAAGGGGCTGACCGAGATGATCCTGGCCGAGGAACTCTGATATGCGGCACATTCTCTCGATCCTTGTGGAGAACGAGGCGGGCGCGCTGTCGCGCATCTCGGGACTCTTCTCGGCGCGCGGCTACAACATCGAATCGTTGACGGTGGCGCCCACCGAAGACCCGACGATGTCGCGGATGACGATCGTCACGAGCGGCTCCGACGACGTCATCGAGCAGATCACGAAGCAGCTCAACAAGCTCGTCGAGGTCGTCAAGGTCGTCGATCTGACCGAGGGCAACCACATCGAGCGCGAGCTGATGCTCGTGAAGGTGCGCGCCGCGGGCAAGGATCGCGACGAGATGAAGCGGCTCGCGGACATCTTCCGCGGCCGCATCCTCGACGTCACCGACAAGAGCTACACCATCGAGCTCACCGGCACCGGCTCGAAGCTCGACGCCTTCCTCCAGGCGATCGAGCCGGGCGTCATTCTCGAGACGGTGCGCACCGGGGCGTCGGGGATCGGGCGGGGGGAGAGGATTTTGCGCATTTAGGGACGAGGGGCGAGGGACGAGAGGCGAGGAAGCAGCACGCGATGCCTGTGTCGGACAGGCTCGCGGACGTTCAAATTTTGGATCGGTTCTTGGGCACCCCGCGCGCGTCCGTTCAGCACTCCCTCGCCCCTCGCCCCTCGTCGCTCGCCCCTTCACAATCGAAGGCACAACCAGAGGACTTGCCATGAAGGTTTACTACGAGAAGGACGCCGACCTCTCCCTCGTCAAGGGCCGCAAGGTGACGATCGTTGGCTATGGATCGCAGGGCCATGCGCACGCGCAGAACCTGCACGATTCCGGCGTGAAGGTGACCGTGGGGCTGCGCAAGGGCGGGGCATCGTGGGAGAAGGCAAGGGCGGCCGGCCTCAAGGTGGCGGAGATCGCCGAGGCGGTGAAGGGCGCCGACGTCGTCATGATGCTGATGCCCGACGAGCACATCGCGGCGGTCTACTCGAGCGAGGTCGAGCCGAACATCCGCAAGGGCGCCACGCTCGCATTCGCCCACGGCTTCAACATCCATTACGGGCAGGTCGTGCCGCGCGCCGACCTCGACGTCGTGATGATCGCGCCCAAGGCGCCGGGGCACACGGTGCGCTCGACGTACGTCGCGGGCGGCGGGGTGCCGATGCTGATCGCGGTGCATCAGGATGCCTCGGCCAAGGCGCGCGACCTAGCGCTTTCGTACGCGGCCGCGATCGGCGGCACGCGTGCGGGTGTCATCGAGACGAACTTCCGCGAGGAGACGGAGACCGACCTTTTCGGCGAGCAGACGGTGCTGTGTGGCGGCACGGTCGAGCTCATCAAGGCCGGGTACGAGACGCTGGTGGAGGCGGGTTACGCGCCCGAGATGGCGTACTTCGAGTGCCTGCACGAGCTCAAGCTCATCGTCGACCTGATCTACGAGGGCGGCATCGGCAACATGAACTACTCGATCTCGAACAACGCGGAGTACGGCGAGTATGCGACCGGGCCGAAGATCATCACCGCCGAGACGAAGCAGGCGATGAGGGACGCGCTTTCGCGCATCCAGTCGGGTGAGTACGCGCGCGAGTTCATCCTCGAGAATCGTGCCGGCGCGCCGGTGCTGATGTCGCGGCGGCGCATGACCGCCCAGCACTCGATCGAGGTCGTCGGCGAGAAGCTGCGCTCGATGATGCCCTGGATCAGGAAGAACAAGCTCGTCGACCAGTCGCGCAACTGACGCGGCGACCGCCCCGGTATACTGCCCCTCTTCGCAGAACCGGGGAGGGGCCGATGCCGTTGCGCGACCGACAACGCGGTTGGGTGGGCTTGATCGTCATCGTGCTGGCGCTCGTGATCGTCGCCCTGGCCGCGCGCACTGCTCTCAAGTCGTACGGCCTGTTCGACGAGCGCGACGAGGCGCGCCGTGCTGCGGCGCCGGGCGCTTCCGAGGTCGACCGGGCGGCCGCCATCACGCCGCGCAATGCGCTCGAGAAGGCGCGCGGCGTGCAGGAGATGGTTCGCCAAGGGGCGATCGAGCAGGAGAAGCGTATCGACGACGCGATTCCCAAGTGAGGCGACGTGCGCCGGCCGGCGCCGCCGATGTGCCCGCGCGGGCGATCCGCCGCCGCGCCGAGGGCCGCGCGTGAGGGCCTATCCGCATCCGATCGTTGCGCGCGAGGGCTGGCCGTTCCTCGCCGCCGCATTCGTCGTCGCGCTCGCGCTGTCGCTCGCGTCCTGGTGGATTCCCGCCGCGCTCGCCTGGATCGCGTTCCTGTTCATCCTGCAGTTCTTCCGCGATCCGCCGCGCGCGACTCCGGCGGATCCGGATGCGGTGCTCGCACCCGCCGACGGGCGGGTCGTGCGCGTCGGCAGCGCGCGCGATCCGTATCTCGACCGCGACGCGCTTCTGATCAGCGTCTTCATGAACGTCTTCAACGTCCACTCGAACCGCAGCCCGGTCGACGGCGACGTCGTGCAGACGTGGTATCACCCGGGAAGCTTCGTCAACGCATCGCTCGACAAGGCGTCGACCGACAACGAGCGCAACGCGCTGCGTATCGCGACGCCGCAGGGCGTCGACGTCACGTGCGTGCAGATCGCGGGGCTCATCGCGCGGCGCATCCTCTGCTACGTCAAGGCCGGCGACCATCTCGCGCGCGGGCAGCGCTACGGCTTCATCCGCTTCGGCTCGCGGGTGGACCTCTACCTGCCGCCGGACGCCGTGCCACGCGCGGCCGTCGGCGACAAGGTGTATGCGGCGCGGTCGATCGTCGCGCAGTTCCACGCGACGGCACGCTGACAACGGAAAGGGCGACGCCGCGATGATGCACGACGACGATCTTCAGGCCGAGCGCCGGCTGCTCAAGAACCGCGTGCGCCGCCGCGGCATCTACCTGCTGCCGAACCTGTTCACGACGGCGGCGCTCTTCGGCGGCTTCTACGCGATCGTCCAGGCGATGAACGTCAACTTCGACCAGGCAGCGATCGCGATCTTCGTCGCGATGGTGCTGGACGGCCTCGACGGACGCGTCGCGCGGATGACGCGCACGCAAAGCGCGTTCGGCGCGGAGTTCGACAGCCTCGCCGACATGGTGAGCTTCGGCGCCGCGCCCGCGCTCGTGATGTACGAATGGGCGCTGCGCGACCTCGGCAAGCTGGGCTGGATCGCCGCTTTCGTCTACGTCGCGGGTGCCGCATTGCGCCTCGCGCGCTTCAACACGCTGCTCGAGGTGGCGGACAAGCGCTGGTTCATGGGGCTCCCCAGCCCGTCCGCGGCGGCGCTCGTCGCCGGGTTCGTGTGGGTGATCGACGACCTCGGCTACGACCCCGAACCCCTGCGCTGGGTCGCGTGGTTCGTCACGATCTTCGCCGGCCTCACGATGGTCAGCAATCTCAAGTACTACAGCTTCAAGACGATCAACCTGAAGAAGAGCGTGCCGTTCGTGGCGATCTTCCTGATCGTGCTGGTCCTCGCGCTGCTGTCGTACCAGCCGCCGCTCGTGCTCTTCGCCGCGTTCGTCGCGTACGGGATCTCGGGCTACGCGGTTTCCGGATGGATGATGCTGCGCGAGCGGCGCCTGCGCGCGGCCGACACGCCTTGATGGACGCGCCTGCCGGTCCGTGCGCGCGGATCGCGGTGCTCGTGCCCTGCCGCAACGAGGTGGCGACCGTTGCCCAGGTCGTCGGCGACTTTCGCGTCGCACTGCCGGGGTGCGAGATCTACGTGTACGACAACGGCTCCACCGACGGCACCGGCGCCGCCGCGTCGCGTGCCGGCGCCATCGTTCGCAGCGAGCCGCGGCCGGGGAAGGGCGGCGTCGTCCGCCGCATGCTGGGCGAGATCGACGCCGACATCTACGTGATGGTCGACGGCGACGGAACGTACGATGCCGCCAGCGCGCCGCGCATGGTCGACGCGCTCGTCGCGAACGACCTCGACATGGTGACGGCGGTGCGCGACGAGCAGGACGGCGCCAACGCGTACCGGCGCGGCCATCGCCTCGGCAATCACGCGTTCAATGCGCTCCTCGGCGTGCTGTTCGGCGCGCGGCCCGCCGACATGCTGTCGGGCTATCGCGTCCTGTCGCGCCGCTTCGCGAAGTCCTTTCCCGCGATATCCCGCGGCTTCGAGATCGAGACCGAGCTCACCGTGCATGCGCTCGAGCAGCGCCTGCCGACGACCGAGGTGCGTACGCCGTATTTCGAGCGTCCGGCCGGCTCGACGAGCAAGCTCTCCACCTACACCGATGGCGCGCGGATCCTGTGGATGACCGCGATGCTGTTTCGCGACGAGCGGCCGCTCGCGTTCTTCGGCGGCATCGCGCTCGTCGTCGGCGGCATCGGCCTGCTTCTCGGCGGCAGCGTCGTCATCGAATACATGCATACGCGCCTCGTGCCGCGCTTTCCCACCGCGATCCTCGCCACCGGCCTCATGCTGCTCGCTTTCCTGGCGCTCGGCGTGGGCCTGATCCTGAACAACGTCGCGCGCGGGCGGCGCGAGGCGAAGCGGCTCGCGTATCTCGCGCAGAGCTCGCGGCCCGCACGCAGGGATCGGCTTGTCGTCGCGGATGCGGCGCGCGGTGACGACGCGCGAACCGACTGAGGCTGCCCGCGACGCGCTGCGACGCGGAGACACGCTGAAGGCGGAGGCCCTGTGCCGCGCCGCGATCGCCGCGGACGAGCACGACAGCGTCGCATGGACGCTCCTCGGGACGGCGCTTCGTCACCGTGATCCGGCGGCCGCCGAGTCGGCGCTGCGCCGCGCGCTCGCGGTCGGTCCCGCCAGCGTCGACGCGCGCTTTCACCTCGGGAACCTCTTCCGCGAGCAGGGTCGCCTGCGCGAGGCGATCGCCGAATACGAGCGCGCCCTCGCGATCCTCCCCGATCACCCGAGCCTGCGGAACAACCTCGGACTCGCACTATTCGCGGCCGGCGACTTCGGCGCGGCCGAAGGCGCCTATCGCGCAGTGCTCGCGCACCGTCCGGGCCACCGCCAGGCGCTCGCGAATCTTTTGCACGTCCTGTGCAAGCGCCGGCGCTACCGCGACGCCGTCGGCATAGGCGAACGCTACCTGCGCGAGCACGCCGAGGCGTCGGTCGACTTCTGGATCGATTACGGCATCGCGCGCTACGGCGAATACGATCATATTGGTGCCATCGAATGCTTCCGCCGTGCGTTACGCCTCGCGCCCGCCGACGCGACGGCGCTCGCGAATCTGGCAACGCTGCTCGTGGATCGGCGTGACTTTGTCGAGGCCGAGCCGATCGCCGTCGCGGCAAGCGCCGCGGCGCCCGACGACCTGCGCCTGCTGTCGCGAGTCGCACACGTGCGGGCTCATCTGTGCCGATGGGCGGAGCTCGATGCGCTGCACGCCACGATCGCGAAGCGCCTGGCAGCGGACGCGAGGGCGTGGATCGAGCCGCTCGAGGCGCTCGCGATGCCGCTTCCCCCGATTCTCCAGCGGCAAAGCGCGCGTGGACGCGCGGCGTCGACCGCGCCCGCGTGCCCATTGTCGCCGCCGCTCGTGCGCGAGCGGGGCGACCGGCTTCGCGTGGGCTACGTCTCGTCCGACTTCCGCGAGCACGCATTGGCCTTTCTTGCGACCGAGGTATGGGAGCGCCACGATCGCCGCCGCGTCGCCACGTTCGCCTACGCGATCGGCGCGCCCGACCGGTCATCGCTTCGTGCGCGTATCGCCGCCGCGTTCGAGACGTTTCGCGATTGCCACGCCGACGCCGTGGACGACGTGGCGCGCCGAATTCGAAGCGACGGCATCGACGTGCTGGTCGATCTCAACGGCTACACCGGACACGCGCGAAGCGAGATCCTCGCCGCGCGTCCGGGGCGGGTGCAGGTGCAGTGGCTGGGCTATCTCGGAACGATGGGCGCACCGTGGATCGACTACGTCGTCACGGACCGGTACGCGACGCCGCCCGCCATGCAGGCGCAGTTCGACGAGCGGTTCCTGTACCTGCCCGACTGCTATTGCCCGAGCGACACGCGGCGTGGCGTCGCGGCGGTCGGTCCCGATCGCGCCGCGAGCGGGCTGCCGCCGGAGGGGTTCGTCTTCTGCTGCTTCAACGAGCCCTACAAGCTGTTGCCCGCGGTGTTCGACGTGTGGATGCGGCTGCTGCGCGAGGTGGACGACGCGGTGCTCTGGCTGTCGCCGTCGAGCTCGGTCGCGGCCGAAAACCTCCGGCGCGAGGCCGCAGTGCGCGGAGTCGATGCGTCGCGGCTCGTGCTCGCTCCACGCGTGCCGATAGCCGAGCATCTGGCCCGGCACGTCCATGCCGATCTCTTCCTCGACACCACGCCCTACAACGGCGGCACGACCACCAACGATGCGTTGTTCATGGGCGTCCCGCTTCTCACGTGCTCGCAGGAAACGATGGCGAGCCGGGTCGCGGGGAGCCAGCTGCGCGCGATCGGAATGCCGGGGCTCGTCACGAAAAGTCTCGAAGAATACGAGGCGCGCGCGCTCTCGCTCGCACGCGACCGCGCCGCGCTCGCGGCGCTGCGTGCCGCGGTCGCCGAGAACCGCCTCACGTTCCCGCTGTTCGACATGGCGCGCTTCACCACGGAGCTGGAAGCGGCGTTTGCCGCGGCCGCCAACGGTCGCGTCGCCCCTGCCGCTTGGTGAATCAGGGTATGCGACGCAGCCGGCAGAGCTCGATCGGGCTCGTCGGCATGTTGGTAACCACGCCCGCACAGCCGCCGGCGACGCGCTGCAGACGATGCGCGCGAAGGTCCGCGTCGCCCGCGCCGGCCGGAAACGAAAGCGAATAGAGCGGCCCGCGGTGCTCGCGGACGATCGCCGCGATGGTGGCGGCGAGGCGGTTGCGCTGCGCCGGGTCGATCAGGTTGTTGCGCACGCCGACGTGGCGCGCATCGCGTGGAAAGTAGGGCAGCACGTAGGACATCGGCGCGTCGACGACGAGCAGCACGAGCGCGTTCGGCTCGACCGGCGGCACGCGCACGTCGAACCACGCCGGGCCGAAATCGACGCGGCCCCATTCGGAGGGCCGCGTCGTGGCGTAAAGCCCGAGCGTCGCGACCACGATCGCCGCCACCGCCGTGCGCGCCGGAAACAGGTAGCCGAGAAGGCCGACGATCAGAACGCCGGAAAGGATTTCGATCGGAATCGTATAGCGCAGGATCGCGTGGACCACCGCCCACACGACGAATGACGCCGCGCAGAAGACGCCGACGAAGCGCCAGGCCGCGGCCGTCGTCGCGAATCGGGGCAGCGGACGCGGGTGCGGATCGCGCGGCGCCGGCACGCCAGCGGCCGCCGCAACGATCAGCGCCAGCGCGAACAGAAGCGGGATGCGCGCGTCGACGTAGCGCAGTTCGCTGACGAAGCCCGGCGCGGGCGCAAGCAGCTCGAAGGGGAACAGCAGCGCATCGCGCAGCGTGTGCGGGCCGAAGCGGCGGGGCAGCACGGGCGCCGCGTCCCACCACGGCGAGCGCACCCATTCGTTGCCGTACGGAAAGAGCGGATTGCCGAAGTGCGACCACAACTGCGCACACCACGGCCCGAGTGCGAGCGCGAGCCCGGCGAGCGCCCCGCCTCCGTAGACGACCGCCGCGCGCAGGCGCGATGCGCGCGGCCCGGGCCACGCGAGCACGGCGACCAGCAACGCGAGTGCGTACGTCGCCGCGGTGAGCTTGAGGCCGCTCGCGATCCCTGCGACGGCGCCGGCGGCAAACAACGTTGCCGCGGATGCCGGTCGACCCTGCACGCGTCCGGGAAGCAGCAGCCACAGGGCGAAGAGCGTGGGTGCCGCGACGAGCCACTCTCCCGTCGTGCTGCCGAGTTGTCCACGCCCGGTGGCACCGGTAAAGCCGATGGCGAGCGCGGCGAGCGTCGCACCGACGCGCGACGCCCACGCCAGATCCGCGAAGAGCCGCCAGGCGATCTTGGCGACGAAGAACGCGGCGACGGCCGTCGGCAGCGCGAGCCACAGCGTGACGATCCGCGGGTTCACGTGCGCCGCGACCAGCGCGTAGAACGGAATGTCGGCGAAGGGACTGTGAAAGGTCTGCAACTGGGCGGCTGCGATGTCCCAGTCGAAGATGCGGCCCGTAAGCCACGCCCAGGGGTCGTAGAAGTGGTAGTTCTGCAGGTCCCAGTTCGCGTCCTGTCCGGCCCGCAACGCCGCCCACGCCGCCACGACCGCGCACAGCGCGAGCAACGCCGCGTTCGCAAGCCAGGCGGGAACGTCGGCATGCACGCGCGGCGCATTCATGGCGCGCGGGATTATGACGTACGTCCGACGGGCAGCGGGCGCAGTGGCGAGGCGGTAGAGGCGGAAGGTGCCTCGCAGACCGACATTCGCGCCACAACGACGCGATCCCCCCGGCGAGAAGGCCGGGTGGCTCCTTGCGCAAGCGCGCGATTTCGGCTATGTTTTCGTGATGAGCAGCCTTCTCCTTTCCGCCAACGGGGCCATCGCGCTCGCGTCCCTCCTGGGCGGCCTGCTGCTTCTGCTGCGCCTCGCGCGCAGATAAATCCTCCCCTCCCTCGAAAGAGCAGTGCCCGCGCCGTCCCGACCGGACGGTTCGTTCGTTTCGTCATCGTTCATGGGACTCGCCATGCAGTTCGCGCCGTCGCAGAAGTACCGCCCGTTCCCGCCGATCGATCTTCCCGATCGAAGGTGGCCCTCGCGCACGATCACCCACCCGCCCATCTGGCTGTCGACCGACCTGCGCGACGGCAATCAGGCGTTGATCGAGCCCATGGACGGCGCGCGAAAGCTCCGCATGTTCCGCCAGCTCGTCGCGATCGGGTTCAAGGAGATCGAGGTCGCGTTCCCGTCCGCGTCGCAAACCGATTTCGACTTCGTGCGGCAGCTGATCGAGGAGGACCTGATTCCCGACGACGTGACGATCCAGGTGCTCACGCAATCGCGGGAGGAGCTGATTCGACGCACGTTCGAGTCGCTGGAGGGCGCGAGGCGCGCGATCGTCCATCTGTACAACCCGACGGCGCCGCTCTTTCGCCGCGTCGTGTACGGGAAGGATCGCGCGGGGATCGTCGACATCGCGGTCGCGGGCGCGCGCCTCTTCCGCGAATGCGCGGCGGCGCGGCCCGGCACGGACTGGCGCTTCGAGTATTCGCCCGAGACCTTCACGATGACGGAACTCGACTTCGCGCTCGAGATCTGCGAGCGCGTCGTCGACGTCCTGGAGCCGGCGAGCGGCCATCCGATCATCCTCAACCTGCCGGCGACCGTCGAGGTCGCCACGCCGAACGTCTTCGCCGACCAGATCGAGTGGATGGACCGGCACCTCGCCAGGCGCGAGCGCGTCGTGCTCTCGGTTCATCCCCACAACGACCGCGGCACCGGCGTCGCCGCCGCGGAGCTCGCGGTCATGGCGGGCGCCGACCGGGTCGAGGGCTGCCTGTTCGGTAATGGCGAGCGCACCGGCAACGTGTGCCTCGTGACGCTCGCGCTCAACCTGCATTCGCAGGGCGTCGACGCGGGGCTCGATTTCAGCGATATCGGCGCGGTGATCCGCACGGCCGAACACTGCACGGCGCTGCCGGTGCATCCACGGCATCCGTATGCGGGCGAACTGGTGTTCACCGCGTTCTCCGGCTCGCACCAGGACGCGATCAAGAAGGGGCTCGCCGTGCAGCGCGCGAACGACGCCGCCGGCGACCCGTTCTGGGAGGTGCCGTACCTGCCGATCGACCCGACGGACGTCGGGCGCACGTACGAGGCGGTCATTCGCGTCAACAGCCAGTCGGGGAAAGGCGGCATCGCCTATCTTCTCGAGCGCGACTACGGCCTTTCGCTGCCGCGCCTTCTGCAGATCGAGTTCAGCCGGGTCGTCCAGGCGATGACCGACGCCACGGGCAAGGAGCTGACCGCGCGCGATCTTCACGACGCGTTCGTCCGCGAGTACGTCGGGGTGGAAACGCCGATCGCCTACGTCGATCATCGGGCGAGCCATGCGGCGCATGGCGCCGTCGAGCAGCTCACGGCGCGGTTGTCGGTCGCAGGCGTCGAAACGCTCCTTTCGGGCGCGGGCAACGGGCCGGTCGACGCGTTCGTCCATGCGCTTCGTGACGGGCTCGGCATCGACGTGCACGTGCTCGCCTATCACGAGCACGCGACCGGCAGCGGCGAGGACGCGACCGCGGTCGCGTACGTGCAGCTTCGCGCCGGCACCCATGGCGTGTACGGTGTCGGACTCGACCCCAACATCGTCACCGCGACGCTGCGGGCCGTCGTCGCGGCGGTGAACCGCGGCGTCGCCAGGCGCGCGCTCGCGATCGCGGCGCCGGTCGGCGTCGCGGCCTGATTCGAAGCGGAGGAAGCCATGGCGGACCATCTGATCATCT
>JBLMWW010000072.1:0-9863 GCA_050257435.1 Rudaea sp. | reverse complement strand
CCTCCAACACGGTCGCGTAGAGCGCCACGTCCTGGTGCAGCGTCACGGAGCCGTCGCGGCCGTCGTGCGACGCCACGAGCCGGAGGCGGTTCTTCTTCTCCTCCACCTCGAACCGCTTCTGCTCGTACCCCGGCGTGATCCCGGCCCGCTCCGGCAGGATCCAGATCTGGAGGAAGTGCACGAGCTCGCTCTTCGACCCGTTGAACTCGCTGTGGGTCACCCCCGTCCCCGCGCTCATCCGCTGGACGTCGCCCGGACGGATGACCGAGCCCGTGCCCATGCTGTCCTTGTGCTCGAGCGCCCCCTCGATCACGTACGAGAGGATCTCCATGTCCCGGTGGCCGTGCGTCCCGAAGCCCCGCCCCGGCTGCACGCGATCCTCGTTGATCACGCGCAGCGCGCTCCACCCCATGTGATGGGGATCGTAGTAGTCGGCGAACGAGAAGCTGTGCCACGAATCGAGCCAGCCGTGGTTCGCGTGCCCGCGCTCGCCGGCGCGTCTGATCTCGTCCATGACGTGCTCCGCAGCCCCTGCGCGATTCCGGTCGGCCGGCGTCAAGCTTCGACGGTGAGCTGGCGCAACGCGACGTCGAGGTTTCCGACGGTGCGTTCGACATTGCGCAGCTTGTCGAGACCGAAGAGCCCGATGCGGAACGTCTGGAAGTCCGCCGGCTCGTCGCATTGCAGCGGCACGCCAGACGCCGTCTGCAGCCCGAGCGCCGCGAATTTGGCGCCCGACTGGATTTCCTTGTCGTCGGTGTAGCTCACCACGACGCTCGGCGCCTCGAACCCCGGCGCGGCGACGCTGGGCATGCCGTTTTGCGCGAGCAGCGCGCGCACACGGGCGCCGAGCTCCCGCTGCGCCGCCTTCGCCCGATCGAAGCCGAAGCTCGCCAGCTCCTTCATCTGGTCGGAGAGCCGCGCGAGCGAATCGGTGGGCATCGTCGCGTAATAGGCGTGCGCGCCCTGCTCGTAGGTCTCCATGATCGACAGCCACTTGCGCAGGTCGCATGCGAAGCTCGTGCTCGCCGTCGTTTCGATCGCCGCGCGCGCGCGCTCGCTCAACGCCACGAGAGCGCAGCACGCGGAGCTGCTCCAGCCCTTCTGCGGCGCGCTGATCAGGACGTCGACGCCGGCCTCCGTCATGTCGACCCACAGCGCCCCCGAGGCAATGCAGTCGAGCACGAAAAGGCCGCCGTGCGCATGCACGGCGTCGGCGACGGCGCGCACGTACGCATCCGGCAGGATGATCCCCGACGCCGTCTCGACGTGCGGCGCGAACACGACGTCGGGCCGCCGATCGCGGATCGCGGCGATCACCTCGTCGATCGGCGCTGGCGCGAAGGGCGCGTGCCGCGTCTGCGCCGTCCGCCGCGCCTTCAACACCGTCGTCTCCGCCGGGATCGCACCCATGTCGAGGATCTGCGACCAGCGATAACTGAACCAGCCGTTGCGGATCACCAGACAGCGCCTGCTCGTGGCGAACTGCCGCGCGACGGCTTCCATGCCGAACGTGCCGCTGCCGGGGACCACGATCGCGGAGCGGGCGTGATACACGCGCTTCAGCGTCCGCGAAATGTCGTTCATGACACCCTGGAAGGCGCGCGACATGTGATTTAGCGCGCGGTCGGAGAAGACGACCGAATATTCGAGAAGGCCGTCGGGATCGACGTCAGGCAACAGTCCGGGCACGATCAACTCCTGCGGGGGATTGACGCCAAGGATACCGGACGCGCTACTTCCGCCCCGGTCGACGTGCGCGGTTGCGGGCGCCACGGGCGGTCGCCGCCACGCGAATCGAGGCGCCTCCCGCGATTCAGCTCAGTCCGGTGACCGGAATGGCCGCGCCGTGGACCGCGCGGGCGGCCGGCGAGGCGAGAAAGACGATGACTCGCGCCAGGTCGGCCGGCGCCACCCAGCGCATCGGATCCGCGTCGGGCATGGCGCGCCGGTTCTCCGGCGTGTCGAGAATCGTCGGCAGCACGCAGTTCACGTTGACGTTGCGATCGCGCAATTCGGCCGCCATCGATTCGGTCAAACGGATCACGACCGACTTCGACGCGCAGTACGCCCCCATGTTCGCCGCGCCGTGCTGCGCCGCGAACGCGGCGACGTTGACGATCGCCCCGCCGCCCTGCGCGATCATCCGCGGCACGACCGCGCGCGACATCGTGAGAACGCTTCGCGCATTGAGGTCGAAGAGGAAACGCCACGTCTCGTCGGACGTCTCGTGCACCGGCGCGCCCATGCGGAAGCCGCCGGCGAGATTGCACAGGGCGTCGATGCGGCCGAACCGGTCGACCGCGCGCGTTGCCACGGAACTCGCGTCCGCCTGCTCGCGCAGGTCCGCCGCGACGAACAGGCGCCGATCGGTCTCCTCACCGAAGCGTGCGCGAAGCGCGTCCACGCTGCGACCGACGAGCACGACGCGCGCGCCGTCCGCCTCGAGGGCCGCGGCGACCGCGCCTCCAAGATTGCCCGTCGCACCCGTCACGATCACGGCCGGCGCACCGGTGCTTTCGCTCATCGCCTCCTCCATCGTCGCCGGATGCGCCCGGAACGTCCCCCGGGCGCATCTCCTGCGTGGCCGATAATTTTGCTATCTTCGCGCATCCTGCGGGGATCGACCGCACCCCGGAGCCTCGAAGACGACCGCCATGGACACGCCCGCCACCCCCATCCGCCGCCGCAACGCGCTCGGCGTTCACTCGCTCGACCGGTTCGCCTTCAGCGTGCCCCACGCGGCCGACGCCGAGCGTTTCTACCGGGCGTTCGGGCTCGACGTACGGCGCGAAGGCGCCCGGCTCGACCTGCGCACGCACGGGCAGGCGCACTGCTGGGGCCGCGTGCACGCGAACGGGCAGCCGAAGAGGCTCCAATACCTGCGCTTCGGCGCCTACGCGGACGACTTCCCCGCGCTCGCCGAACGCGTGCGCGGCGCAGGCACCCGCGAGGCGCATCCGATGGGCGACGGCGAGGGAATCTGGACGCGCGATGCCGACGGCACGCCGGTGCAGGTCGTCGTCGCGAACAAGGTTTCGGCGGCCGCCAAGGAATCGCCCGCGGCTTTGGCGCCGGTGCCGCCCGGCAAGGGTGCCGCGCCGAGCCGAAAGACCGCGTCCCCCGTGCATCCGCGCCGCCTGTCGCACGTGCTGCTCTTCACGCCCGACGTGCAGCGCCAGGTCGACTTCTACACGAACGCGCTCGGCCTGCGCCTCTCCGACCGCTCCGGCGACATCATCGCGTTCCTCCACGCGCCGCACGCGAGCGATCACCACGTGCTCGCCTTCGCGAAGTCCCACGCGCCCGGCCTGCATCATTCGAGCTGGGACGTCGCGAGCCTCGACGAGGTGGGCCTCGGCGCCGAGCTGATGCGCAGCCACGGCTATACGAAGGGCTGGGGCGTCGGCCGCCACGTGCTCGGCTCGAACTATTTCCACTACGTGCAGGATCCATGGGGCAGCTTCGCCGAGTACTCCTACGACATCGACTTCGTGCCGGCCGACGTCGACTGGCCCGCGGGCGATCATCCGCCGGAGGATTCGTTCTACATCTGGGGCCCGGCGGTTCCCGACGATTTCGTCGTCAATCACGAGCAGGCGGCATAGGCGGCCATTCGCGAGGAGCCCGCATGCGTTTCGTCGGCCGACGCACCGTGCCGGCCGTTGCGACCACACGAAGGGGAGGATTCATGGCAGCAGGAAGAGGTTTGTCTCGCTGGCTCGGCGCTGCGTGCGCCGCGCTGCTCGTCGCGACGACCGCGCACGCGCAAGGCACGCAGGCGCCGATTCGCATCGGCAGCACGCTCGCGCTGACGGGTCCGCTCGCCGCGACGAGCCTGATTCACAAGGTCGTGGGCGAGATCTACGTCGAAGAGCTCAACAAGCGCGGAGGCCTGCTCGGCCGCAAGGTCGAGTGGATCGTCAAGGACGACCAGTCGAAGCCCGACCTCGCTCGCACGCTCTACGAGCAGCTCATCACCGCGGACAAGGTCGACCTCCTGATGGGGCCGTATGCGACGGGCGCGATCCTCTCGGCGATGGGTGTCGCGCAGCGCTACAACAAGGTTCTCATCCATCACACGTTCGGCATCCCGTCGATGGCGAAGTACGACATGCAGTTCCCGGCGTGGTCCCTCGGTCCGGATCCCGCGAAGACCGTGCCGAACACCGTATTCGACGCGCTCGCGGCCTCGCCGAAGCCGCCGAAGACGATCGCCGTCGTGACGAGCAAGTTCCCGTCCGTGCACTTCATGTCGCTCGGCGCGCGGGAGGTCGCGAAGCAGCGCGGCCTCCAGGAGGTGCTGTTCCTCGAATGGGACTTCGGCAACCTCGACTACGGACCGATCGCCGCACGCATCAAGGACGCGAAGCCCGATTTCGTCTGGGTCGGTGCGCTCGGCCTCGAGGGCAATCAGCTCCTCGAGGCGATGCACAAGATCGACTACGCGCCTTCCGAGCATTTCTACATGTACCCGGCCCCGGGGCCCATGTCGAAGTCGCCGCTCGCGAAGAACGCGCTGTCGATGACGATGTTCGAGGAGCATCCGCCGTTCACCGACGCGCCGGGGGCGAAGGCGTTCATCGCGCTCTACCACGAGCGGGCCGCGAAGGCCGGCATCCCCGACACGAACGTCGAGGTGCAGGCCGCGGCGTCTTACACCGCGTGGCAGATCCTCGAGGCCGGCGTGCGCGGCGCGGGCAGCCTCGACGACAAGGCGATCGCGAACTACATCAAGACGCACAGGATCGACACGATCCAGGGCAAGCTGCGCTTCGACGGGCCCAGCAACTACGGCGACGACCTGATGCGCGTGAAGCAGGTGCAAAACGGGCGCTGGGTGACCGTCTACCCGAAGGCGTTCGCCGCGCCCGGCGCCACCTTGCAGGTGCAGTAGCTCGGGCGAGCGCATGCGGCCGCCGCGCGAAACCCGCGGTCCGAGCGCGCGGTGCGACGGGATCGAGCCGTGAGCCCGCGCGCGGTCGCATGACGCTTCCGGGCGCCACGCTGCTCGCGCAATCGGCGCTGTCGGGCGTCTTCATCGGGAGCCTCTATGGCCTGCTCGGGCTCGGCCTGTCCCTGTCGTGGGGGCTCCTTCACGTCATCAACCTCGCCCACTTCGGCTTCGCGTTCCTGGCCGCGTACCTCTGCTACCAGCTCGCGAGCACCGGGGCCATGGACCCGCTCGCGACGCTGGCGCTGATCGTCCCGCTGTTCTTCGCGCTCGGCGTGGCGATGCACTGGCTGCTCGTGCGCTTTTCCGTGACGCCGCTCAACTCGCTGCTCGCCACGTTCGGAATCACGGCCATCATCGAGGCCGGCATCCAGGGCGTGTGGACCGCCGACTTCCGCAAGCTCGAATCGGCGTACGCCGGCGAGAAGTTCCGGCTTGGCACGCTCTACATTCCGCTGCCGGAGCTCCTGACGCTCGTGCTGGCGCTAGCGCTCAGCTTCGGCATCTTTGCCGCGATGCGCTACACGAACCTCGGCCGGGCGCTGCGCGCCCTCGCCGAGGATGCGCCGGTCGCGGCCGCCTTCGGCGTGAACGCGAAGGCGCATGCACTGCTCCTCGCCGGCGCTTCGGCGGCGCTCGCGGGCATCGCCGGCGTGTGCATCGCGCTCTCCTTCACGCTCACCCCCGCGCAGATGTACGGCTGGATCGGCGTCGTGTTCGCGGCGGTCATGCTGGGCGGATTGGGATCGGCGCTGGGGCCGCTCGCCGCGGGCATCGTGATCGGCGTTTCCGAGGCCGTGACGATGGCGTTCGCCTCCCCCTCGTGGGCGCCGATCGTCTCGTTCACGCTGCTGATCGCCCTGCTGCTCTTTCGTCCGCAACGATCCTGAAGCTCGACCGCGCGCAAGCCGCGATCGCCGGCGCCGGTCTGGCACTGGCCGCGACCCCGTTCCTCCATCTGCCAGCGTTCTACGAGTCGTTCCTCTACCTCGTGTTCCACTGGATCGTCCTCGCGACGTCCTGGAACATCCTCTCCGGCTACTCGGGCTACTTCTCCTTCGGTCACGGCGCGTTCTATGGCGCGGGCGTCTACACGACCGCGGTCCTCGCCGGCCGGTTCGACGTGCCGTTCCTGTGGACGCTGCCCGCCGCCGCCCTCGTCGCGATGCTGCTCGGCGTCGGGCTCGGAGCGGTCGTCTTTCGCGTACGCCGCGTGCGCGGCGAGCTCTTCGCGCTCCTCACGCTCGCGGTCACGTTCGTGCTCGCGACGATCGTGCTCAACACGCCGATCGACGGCGGCCCGGGCGTCTACCTGTCCGCCGTGGCGGTGCCGGCGCTCGCGCCGACCGCCTCCGGCGCGTTCTACGTCATGGCGCTCGGGCTTGCGGTCGTCACGCTCGCGCTCGCGCGATGGATCGCGCGGGCGCGCCTCGGGCTCGGCCTGTTCGCGATTCACGACGACGAGGACGTTGCGGAGGTCATGGGCGTGCCGACGTACCGCTACAAGCTCGTGGCGCTCGGCGTTTCGTGCGCGCTCGCCGGCGTCGCGGGCGGCATTCAGGCGCTGTTCGTGTCGTACGTGACAGCGAACGGCACGTTCAACATCACCGTTCCGCTCACCGTCGTGCTGATGAGCGTGCTGGGCGGCACGCGGCACTGGGCCGGCCCCGCGCTCGGCGCCACGGCGATCACGCTCATGCTGTACGCCTCGACGGCGGCCGATCAGGCGGTGACCGGCAAGGCGGTCACGGGAGCCATTCTCGTCGCGGCCGTTCTCTTCATGCCCGACGGCATTCTCGGGCTGCGGCGGCGCTCGCGCGGTGACCCGAAGCCGCGATCGACCCGTGCCACCGAAACGGAGCCGGTCGCCGTCGATTCGTCGGCCCACACGCGCGCCGTGCCGCCGCCCGTGGCGACGCTACTCGTCGTGCAGGACCTGCGCAAGTCGTTCAAGGGCGTGCGCGCGCTCGACGGCGTCGACCTCGACGTGCGCGAGGGCGAAATTCTCGGCGTGCTGGGACCGAACGGGTCCGGCAAGTCGACGCTGATCAACGTCGTGAGCGGTCATTACCCCGCGGACGGCGGCAGCGTGCGCTTCGCGGGCCGCGACCTCGTCGGCCTGCCCGCGCATCGCATCGCGCGCGCGGGAATCGCGCGCACGTACCAGGTGCCGCGACCGTTCGCACATCTGCGCGTCCGCGACAACGTCGCGCTCGCCGCGATGTTCGGCGGCGCCGCGCTCGATCGCGCGTCCGCCGATCGGGCCGCCACTGCCTGGCTCGCGTTCACCGGATTGGAAGCGCGGGCCGAAGCGCTTCCCGGCGAGCTCAACCTGCACCAGACCAAGTTCCTGGAGCTTGCGCGCGCGCTCGCCGCCGGCCCGCGCCTCCTGCTGCTCGACGAGGTGCTCTCGGGGCTCACGCCCGCCGAGATCGACGACGCCGTGTCGCTGATCCGCAGAATTCGCGCGCGCGGCACGACGATCGTGCTCGTCGAGCACGTGATGCGCGTCGTCACCGCGCTGTCGGATCGCATCGTCGTGCTCGACCAGGGACGCGTGCTCGCGCAGGGCCTTGCCGCCGAAGTCATGGCGCGCCGCGACGTCGCCGTCGCGTATCTCGGCGTCGCGCATGCTTGAGGTGCGCGACCTTTGCGTGCGCTACGGCGCCGCACCCGCGCTGTGGAGCGTCTCGCTGTCGATCGGCGCGGGCGAGCTCGTATGCGTCGTCGGGCCGAACGGTGCCGGCAAGACGACGCTCATCAACGCGATCGCGGGACTGCATCGCGCGAGCGCCGGACGCATGACAATGGAGGGACGCGACCTCGTCACGCTGCCGCCGCATCGCTTCTGCTCGGCCGGCATCGCGCTCGTGCCCGAGGGCCGGCGCCTGTTCACGCGCATGAGCGTGCGCGAGAACCTCGAGATCGGCAGCTACGTGCCCGGTGCACGCCGCGAGCGGCAGCGGTCGCTCGAGGCGGTGTGCGCGCTCTTCCCGGCGGTGCGCGAGAAGCTCGCGGCGCCGGCCGGGTCGTTGTCGGGCGGACAGCAGCAGATGGTGGCGATCGGCCGCGCGCTGATGGCGAAGCCGCGGCTGCTGGTCCTCGACGAGCCGTCGCTCGGGCTGTCGCCGCTCATGGTCGAGGCGATGTTCCGGGCGATCCGCGACGTGCATGCCGCCGGGACGGCCGTGCTTCTCGTGGAGCAGAACATCGCGATGGCGCTCGACCTCGCCGACCGCGCGTACCTGCTGGAGGAAGGCCGCATCGTCGCCGAAGGCAGCGCGGACGAGGTGTTCGACAATCCGGATTTGCGGCGCGCGTATCTCGGGATCGTCCCGACCGCGGAGTGGGAGCACAATCCGCCGAATGGAGTCGGAGCAAATTTCGGAAATCGGCTCTGACCCCATTCGGCGGATTTTGCTCTGACCCCGCTTCCGATCAGCGGCCGGCCTCGCGCTGCAATGGCGGCCGCGTGCCGAGCGCCACGTCGACGGTGCGCCGCTTGCCGTTGCGCGCGATCTCGACCGGCACGCGCGTCCCCGGCTCCGTTTCGAGGGTCGCGCCGGCCACATCCTCCGGCTCGGTGACGTCGCGCTCGCCGAAGCGCACGATGACATCGCCCGGCTCGATGCCCGCGCGCGCCGCGGGCCCGCCGCGCTGAACAGCGATCACGAGCGCGCCCGATGCGCCGGGGCCCACCGGCGCGGTGGAAACACCGAGCCATCCCCGCGCGACGCGCCCGGTCTTCTTGAGACTGGCGATCACTTTCTGCGCGAGGTCGATCGGAATCGCGAAGCCGATGCCCTCCGAGCCGCCGCCGCGCGACAGGATCGCCGAGTTGATGCCGATGAGGCGCCCCGACGTGTCGACGAGCGCGCCGCCAGAATTTCCCGGATTGATCGCCGCGTCGGTCTGGATGAAGTTCTCGATCGGGTTGATGCCGATGCCCTTGCGGCCGAGCGCGCTGATGATCCCTTGCGTCACCGTCTGCCCGACGCCGAGCGGATTGCCCACGGCGAGCACGACGTCGCCGACGGCGACGCTGCGGAGATCGCCAAAGGTGATCGGTGTCAGCCCGGTCGCCTCGATCTTGAGCAGCGCGAGATCGGAATCCGGATCGACGCCGATCAACCGCGTCGGCCGCAGCGAGCCGTCGGGCAACGCGACGGCGAGCTCGTTCGCGCCGGCCACGACGTGATTGTTGGTGACGACGTAACCGTCGCGATCGATCAGCACGCCGGAACCGAGTCCCTGGCTTAGCAGCGTGCGCCCGCCGAGGCCCAGGGGTCCGCGCGCGACGGTGCGCGCCGAATGCACGGTCAGCACCGATGGTGCGGCACGCTGGACGGCGCTGCGAAAGCTGACGCTGAGCGCCTTCCCGGCGCCGTCGTCGTTGCCGATCGACGGCGCCGCCGCAGGCGCTGATGGCGCCGGCAACGGCGGCGCGGGAGCGGGCAACGACGGCGTCACCGGCGCCGGTGCCGGCAACGACGGCGGCATCGGCGCTGGCGCATGCACGATCGCGTAACGCGCGCCCGCATAACCGACGACGGCGGCCAGCGCGAGCTGCAGCACGATAGACGGGAAGCGGTTCATGGGACCTCTGTCGACAGCGCCGCGCGTTACGCGGCTTTCACCACGACCTCGGCCGTAAGCGGGAGATGGTCGGAGGCGATGCGCGCAAGCGGGCTCGCGTGCCGCGCCAGCGCTTGCAGCGACCCCGCCGGCGCGACCCAGATGCGATCGAGCGCGAACATCGGGCGCCGCGCGGGAAACGTGCACGGCGCTTCGGGCATCTCGCGAAAGTGCGAGTGCAGCCAGCGTAACGGCCGTCCCCAGAGGTACCACTCGTTGAGGTCGCCCATCAGGAGCATCGGATGAGGGGTGTCGCGCTCCACCGCAGCGAGGA
>JBLMWW010000071.1:0-15322 GCA_050257435.1 Rudaea sp. | reverse complement strand
CCTCACTGAGGGTAGAATGCGGCCGCACCATTCCTTGGAGGCCTAAATGATGCATCGGTCCGTTCCCGCATTCGCCGCGCTCGCTCTCGCGGGCCTCGTCTCGTGCGCATCGGCCCAGACGAATGCGCCCGCCACCGGCGCCGCGCCGGCCGACGTTCCCAAGCCGTCGTGCACGAAGGCCGGCGATTATCCCGGGAACCTCGCGAGCGACACGCAGAAGCGCCAATGGCAGAAGGATTACGTGGGCTACGTCGACTGCCTGAAGAAGTTCATCGAGGACGAGCAGGCGCTCGCGGAGCCGCATGTCAAGGCGTCGAACGCGGCGATCAACGAGTACAACGCAGCGGTGAAGGCCTATAACGAGCAGGTCCAGAAGGCCAAGGGCGACTGACGCGGCGACCTTCGGGCGACGCGCCGACGGGAAGCCCCGCGCGGGGCGCAACCGTCCGTCGACCGGCCTTCGGCGGGCGCGGCCCACGATAATCGGCCCCTTGCGTTGCGCAAGCCACTCGAGTGATGCAGCGCGCCACGCGTAGCGGACGCGGCGTGCACGCGGCTGCATCGCAAGCGGCGCGGCCCGGTGATGCGCCCGTCGCGGAGGCCTCCGCGGACGTCATCGCGGAGGTCATCCGCGAAGGCTTCGACCGCCACTACGCGCTGTTCCGGGAATGCGCGCGCGCGGCCAAGCGCCATTTCGAGGCGGGCAACTGGCTCGCGATCGGCCACGTGGCGCGCGAACGCATCGACTTCTACGATCGGCGCGTCGCGGAAACGGTCGCGCGCATCGAGCGCGAGTTTCGCTTCGCCGGCGACGACGCCTTCTGGTCCACGGTGAAGCAACGCTTCATCGGGCTCCTCGTCGACCATCGCCAGCCGGAATGCGCCGAGACGTTCTTCAACACCGTCTCGTCGAAGCTCCTGCACCGCACCTATTTTCACAACCGGTGCCTGTTCGTGCGGCCGGCGGCGTCCACCGAGTACCTCGACGACGGCGCGCCCTCGTATCGCTCGTACTACCCGCGCCGCGACGGGCTGCGCGCGGCGCTGATCGACCTCGTCCTCGATTTCGGCCTCGACCTGCGCTTCGCCGATTTCCGCGCCGACCTGATCCACGTGCTCGCCGCGATGCGGCGCCGCCTGCCGCGGCCGTTCGTGCCCGACGCGAACTGCCAGATCCAGGTCCTCGCGAGCCTGCTGTTCCGCAACCAGACGGCGTACGCCGTGGGGCGACTCGTCAACGGCGCGAATGCGTATCCGTTCGTGGCCGCGATCAAGCGGCGCAACGACGAGCGGCTCTACGTCGATGCGCTCCTCACCGATCCGGTGGAGCTCGCGCTCCTGTTCTCCGCCAATCGCGCGTATTTCCTCGCCGACATGGAGGTGCCTTCGGCGTACGTCCAGTTCCTGCGCGCGATGCTGCCCGACAAGACGGCCGCCGAGCTCTACACGATGCTCGGCCTGCAGAAGCACGGAAAGACGCTCTTCTATCGGGACTTCCTGCACCATCTCAAGCATTCGACGGACCGCATCGTCGCCGCGCCGGGCATCCAGGGCCTCGTGATGTGCGTGTTCACGCTGCCGTCGTACCCGTACGTGTTCAAGGCGATCCGCGACCGGATCGCGCCGTCCAAGGACACCGACGCGGCGCGCGTGGCGCAGAAGTACGCGCTCGTCAAGCACCACGACCGCGCGGGCCGCATGACGGACACGCTCGAATACTCGGACGTCGCGATTCCGCGCGCGCGCTTCGACGACGCGCTGATGGCCGAGCTCGAGTGCGCGATCCCCTCGCAGATCGAGCACGACGGCGAGTACGTCATTCTGCGCCACCTCTATATCGAACGGCGCCTCGTCCCGCTCAACCTGTTTATCGCGACCGCCGACGAAGGCGCGAAGGTGCGCGCGATCAGGGACTACGGCAATGCTCTGAAGGAGCTCGCGGCGGTCAACATCTTCGCCGGCGACCTGCTGTTCAAGAACTTCGGCGTGACACGCTACGGCCGCATCGTGTTCTACGACTTCGACGAGATCGAGTACCTGACGGAATGCCGTTTCCGGCACATTCCGCGGGCGCCGCCCGGCGTGGACGAGATGTCCGGCGAGGTGTGGTATCCGGTCGGTCCGCACGACGTCTTTCCGGAAGAATTCGCGACGTTCCTGCTCACCGACCCGGCGGTGCGGCAGGCGTTCGTCGCATTTCACGCCGACCTGCTCGGTCCTGCCTGGTGGCAGGCGATGCAGGAAGCCAATCGCGGTGGGCGGCCGATCGAAGTGCTGTCGTATCCCGAAAGCGTGCGCTTCCGCGGCGCCGCGGCGACGCCACCCTCGCGCGGCGTGACGGCCGGCTGACGCTTTCGCGGGTGGTATCCTGCCCACGGGATCGAACGGAGGGAATCGAGGCATGTCGCCACGCGCGCTGACCGCCTGCACGCTGATCGCCCTGCTCGCCGGCTGCGAGACCGGGCCGTCGAAGGAGGACATCGAGGCCGCCAAGCAGACGATCGATTGCGAGCGGCCCGGCGAGCGCGTCGTGATCCGCTTCGTCGAAGGGGAGGCGCGCCTGCTCATGCCGGACGGCACGCGCGTGGTGCTCTACCAGGTGCCGAGCGCATCCGGGGTGCGCTACATCAACGGGTTGATGGAGCTGCGCGGCAAGGGGATGGAAATGGAGCTCGTCCGCGAGCAGGCGGCCGTGCATTTCACCTGCAAGCCCTACGAGATTCCGAAGAAGAAGGACTGACGGCGCGGTTGCCGCTGGCGGAGGCACGGCAAATCGGGGTCAGACTCGAATCCCAGTCGTCCGCGCGGCCCATTTCACCGTCCGCCTGCGAGATTCGATCCGATCCCGATCTCCCGTCGGAGCCGCAATTCCAGCGCGCCTCAATGGGTGGCGGATATCACGGCCCTGACCCCGCTGCGCGCGCGCAGCGCGGAATCGACGTCGATGTACTGCCACCACTGCGAGCGGATCGGATGCGGCACGTACGTGCCGATCCACGGATGACGCACGCTGTCCTCGAGCAGGTGATACGTCATCCGCCAGGGCGCATACGCGATCACGAGCCGCGTCATCCGGTCGAACAGTTGCGTGCGCTCCGGCGAATCGGGCAGCGCTCGCGCGCGCTCGTAGAGCCGGTTGAATTCCGGCAGGTTGAAGCGCGCGCTGTTCTCGGGACCCGAAGGGCCATAGAGCAGCTGCATGAAGTTCTCCGCGTCCGGATAGTCCGCGTTCCAGCCGTCGCCGCGCATCGGGATCTTGCCGAGCCGCGCCATCTTGCGCAGCTCCGGAACGCGGTCCTTCTTGATGACGAGCCGCAAGCCGATGGCGTCCATGTTCTTCTTCCAGAGCTCGTCGCCCTGCCGCGCCGCCGAATTCGGCGTCGACCAGCGCTCGATCGTGAGCGGCTTGCCGTCCGGTGCCTCGCGGTAGCCGTCGCCGTCGCGATCCTCGTAACCGAAGCGATCGAGAAGCGCGCGCGCGAGCGCCGGATCGTAGATCTGCGCGTCGGTCCGCAGGCTCGGATCGTAGCCCGCGATGTCGGGCGGAATCGGGCCGAACGCGGGCACCGCGCGGCCCTTCAGCAACACGCGGATCGCTTCCGCGTTGTCGTAGGCCATCCCGATCGCGCGCCGCAACGCGATCTTCTCGCGCGAATATCCGCCGACGACCGGATCCTCCATGTTGAAGTAGACCCACCAGGTGTTGGGTCGCAGCAGCACGTCGTGCACGATCCCGCGATCGGCGAGCCACGGCAGGAGCCGCCCGTTCGCGTCGAGCGCCTGCTCGGTGAAGTCCGCAGGCAGGATGTCGAGGAAGTCGACCTCGCGATTGAGGAATGCGAGCCACCGCGCCTGCCCCTCCTCGATGATGCTGATCTCGATGCGCGAGGCCTGCGGCAGTCGCTTTCCCTGCAGTGCCTTCGCCACGGCGCGCGACGCCGCCGGGATCGGCCCCGCCGGGGTGTAATAGGTCTCGCGGTACGCAGCGTTCGCCTCGAGCACGATACGTGCGCTGCGCCGGTATTCACCGAGTCGGAATGGCCCGGTCCCGACCGGGTGCGCGCCGATATCCGCGCCGTAGGCTTCGACGACCTCGCGCGCCTGCGCCGCCATCGCCGCCATGGCAAGCACGTAGGGGAAGCGCAGGTCGGGACGCACGAGCCGAATGCGCAGCGTGTAGCGATCGACGACCTCGAGGCCCGCGAGCGGCGCATCGTAGTCGAAGCGGCCGTCCCTCCGCGCCTTCGCCTGCGCCGCGTCGCCGCCTTCGAGCTTGCCTTCGATGAGCCAAAGCCACGGCGACTTGACCGCGGGATCGAGGACGCGCTTGAAGGCATAGGCGAAGTCGGCGGCGGTGAGCTCGCGCGGGCGGCCCTTGAACGCCGCATCGGGGGTGAAGTAGATGCCCTTGCGAACGCGGCACACATACATGCGGCCGTCGTCCTCGACCGTCGGCATCGCCTCGAGCGCGCGCGGCACGAGCACCACCGGCCGCGCCAGGTAGTCGTAATCGAGCATCGTGTCGAAGACGTTCGCGATGATGCCGTCGGACGCGGCGTCGGAGGCGAACGGCGGATCGAAGCTCGTCTCCGCGATCGAGAAGGCGACGCGCAGCGTTTTCGCCGGGTCCGGCCAGGCCGCGCCGTGAGCCACACCGACGCCCAGCGACAGCACGAGGGCAAAAAGCGAACGGCGAAGCCACATGCGAGGCGCGCTTGAAACCGGGGAGCGGCCGATCGTAGCATCCGCCATGCGGCCGCCATGCCCGCGGCCGGACGCCGGAGCCTGCCATGGAGATGAAACGGATGAGCGGCGGCAGCCTGCGCGCCGCCGGCTACGACGAGCGATCGCGCAAGCTCGTCGTGGAGCTGACGTCGGGGACGCTCGAGTACACCGGCGTCCCGGGGGAGGTGTGGCGCCGCTTCAGCACGGCGTCCTCCCCGTGGAGCTACTACCGCGACAACATCGAGGAGGAGTACACGGCGCACCGCACGCGCTGAGCCGCGCGGTGCCGGCCGCCGCGCGAAAAGCGTGGCGGCCGGCCTTGGGCCCGCTGCCGAAGGCGAGTCCGGGTTCACGGCGGCGCTTGTGGACTCCGGCGGTGGACACCGGCCGTCGAAACCGCGCCCGCCGCGCGTGCGCCTGCCCCGCATCTGGCCGATAATGCGTCGCGATGACGCAGACCCCGACCCTGTCGGCCGAGCAACGCAAATCGCTCGAGGCGGCGCTCCGCGCGCGGCAACGGGAACTGCGCGCGGACGTCGCGGCGAAGCTCAAGACGCAGGACGATCCGCGACTCGTGGGGCTGCGCAACCGGATGGAGGACACCGACGACTGGGCGGTCGCCGACGCCATGGCCGCGCAGGACATCACGCTCGTCTCGCGCGACCTGGCCGAGCTCGCCAACGTCGAGCAGGCGCTCGCCCGCTGTGCCGACGGGACGTACGGCGAATGCAGCGACTGCGGCAGTCCGATCCCGTTTCCGCGCTTGGCCGCCTACCCGGCTGCGCGCCGCTGCGTCGCCTGCCAGGAAGCGGCGGAGAAGCGCGACCGCATCCGAAAGTAACGCGCGGCGCCGGCCGGGCGGGAGTAGAATCGCGGCACGACTGTCGTGCCTGCCGAGCGGCGTTCGCCTGCCCGGCTTCGGCAACAATCCACGTCCGCTTCCGACACGCGAATCCGTGCGCCGCCGACGCCATTCCTGCGTCCGCCTCGACGACAATCCCCCTCATGAACTACCGCCGGCTGGGCCGTTCCGGACTCAAGTTGAGCGAACTGTCGTTCGGTTCCTGGGTGACCTACGGCAACCAGATGAACGAGGTCCCGGCGCGCGAGTGCATGGCCGCGGCGCGCGACGCGGGCGTGAATTTTTTCGACAACGCCGAGGTTTACGCGAAGGGCCGCGCGGAAACGATCATGGGCGACGCGCTGCGGAAGCTCGGCTGGCGGCGCAGCTCCTACATCGTCTCCACGAAGTTCTATTGGGGCCTGCATGACGGCCCCAACGAGAAGAACACGCTGAACCGCAAATACCTGATGCAGGCGATCGACGGGTCGCTCGCGCGGCTCGGCCTCGACTACGTGGACATCGCCTTCTGCCACCGGAGCGATCCGGACACGCCGATCGAGGAAACCGTGCGGGCGATGCACGACATGATCGTCGCCGGCAAGGTGCTGTATTGGGGGACGTCGGAATGGAGCCCCGGCGAGATCGTCGCCGCGTACGAGGCCGCCGCACGCAACCATTGGCACAAACCGGTCACCGAGCAGCCGCAATACAACCTGCTCCATCGCGAGCGCGTCGAGAAGGAATACGCGCGCCTGTACGAGGATTTCGGCCTGGGCACGACGACGTGGAGCCCGCTCGCATCGGGACTGCTCACGGGGAAGTACAACGAAGGCGTGCCGCCCGATTCGCGCGCGGCGGTGAAGGGTTACGAGTGGCTCGCCGAGCGGATCCTCGAACCGACGCGACGCGCGAAGGTCCAAGCGCTCGCTCCGATCGCGCGCGAGCTCGGCTGCACGCTCGCCCAGATGTCCATCGCCTGGTGCCTCAAGAATCCGCACGTGTCGACCGTGATCACGGGTGCGAGCCGGCCCGCGCAAGTCGTGGAGAACGTCCGCGCGCTCGACGTCGTGCCGAAGCTCACGCCCGACGTCATGGCGCGCGTCGAGGCGATCGCCGCGGGTTGAGCATGCCACGCGTCACACCGAACGGACGTGCGCGCGCACGCGATGCACACGGCGAGCGCAAAGCGCGCGACAATGGCAAAAGCGATGCGACAGTTGCGCTGGTGATGGCATGAATCCGCTCGAATCCTGGGCCGAGGAACAGCGTTCCGCCTACCTTTACCGGGCCTGCGCGGATGCCGAGAGCGGAACGGTGCGCGCCGAGCTCTTCCGCCGCCTGGCCGGCGAGGCCGAGGCGCAGGCGGCGATCTGGCGCGCGCAACTCACCTCGCGCGGCTATCCGGCGCCGGGACCGTTCGTGCCCGACGCGCGCACGCGCCTCGTCGCCAACCTCGTCCAATGGCTCGGCCCCCGCCGGCTCAAGAACGTGCTCGCCGCGATGAAGGTGCGTGGCATGGCCGTCTACGGCATCGCACCGCTCGATATCGGCCACGCGGGCGCGCCGGCCGGGGCGATGTTCGAGCACCGCCATCGGGGCTTGGGCGGCAGCGGAAACCTCCGCGCCGGCGTGTTCGGCGTCAACGACGGGCTCGTGTCCAATGCGAGCCTGATCCTCGGCGTCGCCGGCGCGACGAGCGACGTCAAGATGATCATGCTCTCCGGCGTCGCCGGGATGGCCGCCGGCGCGCTCGCGATGGCCGCGGGCGAGTACGTGTCGGTCAGGTCGCAGCGCGAGCTCTACGAGTACCAGATCGCCCTCGAGCGCGATGAGCTCAAGCAGTATCCGGAGGCCGAGGCGCAGGAGCTCGCGCTGATCTACGCGGCCAAGGGCGTGCCCGTGAAGCAGGCCGACCGCCTCGCGAAGCGCCTGGTCGCCGACCCCGAGAACGCGCTCGACACGCTCGCGCGCGAGGAGCTCGGCCTGAATCCCAGCCAGCTCGGCTCCCCGGTGGGTGCCGCGGCGAGCTCGTTTGGGGCGTTTGCCTCGGGCGCGCTGGTGCCGCTCGTTCCCTATCTCGCCGGCGCCGGCCCGACCGCGCTCGCGTGGACGATCGGCCTCACCGGTGGCGGACTCTTCGCCGCGGGGGCGGTGCTGTCGCTCTTCACCGGCCGAAACGCCGTCTACTCGGGCGCACGCATGCTCGCGCTCGGCGCGCTCGCGGGCGGCGTGACCTTCGCGCTCGGCCGCGCACTCGGCATCGCCGTCGGCTGACGCGCCTCCCTGCCCCGCGCCGCGCGCCACGCGCGGCACGCCGACGCCGCGGCTCGCGCCGGGCCGCGCGCTTCCATGAGCCAAAAAACAAGGCCGCGATGAACCACCCGCGGCCTTGTAGTTGCGACCGGGCGGACAGGAGGTCACCCGGTCGTATGCGAATCGGCGGTCAGCCGGCCTTCATGCACTCCGACATGAACTTCTTGCGCTCGTCTGCCTTCATGCCCTTCGACTTGGTGTTGCACGCGCCCATCTTGCTGTCGTACGTCTTCTTCTCGGCCGACAGGCACTCCTTCATGAACGCCTTGCGCTCGTCGCCCTTCTTTTCGCCGGCCTTGGCGTTGCACGTCTTCATCCGTTCCTGTTGCACGTTCGCCGCCAAAGCGGGCGTGGCGACCGCGCCGAACGCTCCGAGCATGGCGAGCAGGAGGAGTTTCTTCATTGCGTGACCTTTCCTAGACATGGATGCGGGTATGGGTAGAGCCGGAGGAGACCGCGGACGCGCCGCCCGTAGGCGGGCGCTTGGCGTTGAGTCCAGTCTACGGCAACGCTAACGCGCCGGGCAACGAATTCGCCGACACGACATTGCGCGGTGTTGCGCCGGGACCCTCTTGCGGTGCAACATCGCTCCCCGCCGCGGCGCACGGAGGGCGTAGAATGCGTAACCCATTGAATTTGCACAGGCCGTCTTTCCAATGATCCTCGTCCTCGAACCGAACACCCTGCCCGACAGCGTCGACTACCGGATGCTGACCGGGCAGCTCGAGCGACTGTCCAACATCACGTTCCGGGTGCACCGCGAAGTCGGCACCGAGGTGACGCTCACCGAGATCTACCTGATCGGCAACACCGCCGCGCTGACCGTCGAGCAGATGCAGGTGCTGCCGTGCGTCGCGAAGGTCGTGCGCGTCTCCGAGCCGTATCGCGTGCTCGGCCGGCACGCGCAGGGCGACGATCGCCCCTCCTCGTTCGAGTACAACGGCGTCCGCTTCGGCCAGGACACCCTCAACGTGTTCGCGGGGCTTTGCGCGGTCGACTCGCGCGAGTCGGTCGAGGCGATGATGAAGGCGCTGCGCGACAACGGGCAGGTCTGCACGCGGATGGGCGCCTACAAGCCGCGGACATCGCCCTACGCCTTCCAGGGCTTCGGCGCGTCCTGCCTGCCGTACGTCTTCGAGCTCGCCGGGGAGTACGGCATCCGCGTCATCTCGATGGAGGTCACGCACGAGTCGCACGTCGACGAGATCCGCGATGCGCTCGAGGCGACGGGCAGGCCGACCGGCGTCATGCTGCAGATCGGCACGCGCAACACGCAGAACTTCGAGCTCCTGAAGCAGGTCGGCAAGCAGCAGGAATTCCCGGTGCTGATCAAGCGCGGGTTCGGCATCACGCTCGACGAGTCGCTGAACGCGGCCGAGTACCTCGCGACGGAGGGCAACCGCAAGGTCGTGTTCTGTCTGCGCGGCATGAAGACGAACATGGGCGACCCGCATCGCAACCTGGTCGACTTCGCGCACGTTCCCGTCGTCAAGCGCATGACGCGCATGCCGGTCGCGATCGACCCGTCGCACTCGGTCGGTACGCGCGCGCGCGCGCCCGATGGCCTGCTCGACATCTTCCACGTCACCGCGCAGGGCATCGCCTCGGGCGCGAACATGGTGCTCGTCGACTTCCATCCCGAGCCGTCGCGCGCCCTCGTCGACGGCGCGCAGGCGCTGCTCGTCTCGGAGCTTCCGCATTTCCTCGCGGACGTCGCGATCGCGCGCGAGGCGTACGAAAAGCGCGCGCGGCTCGCGCGCGAGCAACGCGCGCACTGAATTCCCGCGCCAGGCGACGATGCGGCTCGGCCACGCGAGGCGTCGCGGCGATTCGCCAGGCGCACCTTCCGTGCCCCCACCGTATCGCTCGCCGCAGTGGCTGCGCGGCGGTCATGCGCAGACGATCTGGCCGTACCGGTTGCCGCGCCCGCGCGTCCCCCTGCGCCGCGAGCGCGTCGAGACGCCCGACGGCGATTTCTGGGACTTCGACTGGCTCGACGCGCGCGCCGCGCAGGAAGCGCCGCTCGTCGTGCTCTTCCACGGCCTCGAAGGCGGCTCGACGTCGCACTACGCGCGCGCGCTCTTCGCGCGCCTTCTGCGCATGGGCTGGCAGGGCGTGGTGCCGCACTTTCGCGGCTGCGGCGGCGCCGCGAACCGCCTGCCGCGCGCCTATCACTCGGGGGATTACACCGAGGTCGCGGCGATGCTCGATGCCATCCGCACGCGCCGGCATGGCGCGCCGCGGATCTACGCCGTCGGCGTGTCGCTCGGCGGCAGCGCCCTCCTCAACTGGCTCGGGCGCGCCGGCGAGGACGCCAAGCTCATCCTGACGGCAGCCGCCGCCGTCTCGGCGCCGCTCGACCTGCTTGCCGCCGGTGCGGCGATCGATCGGGGGATGAACCGGATCTACGCGCGGCATTTCCTCGCCACGCTCAAGCCCAAGTCGCTCGCGATCGCCGCGCGCTTCCCGGGAAGCCTCGACACGTCGCGCATCCGCCGCGCGCGCACGATGTGGGAGTTCGACGACGCGGTGACCGCGCCGCTCCACGGTTTCGCGGGAACCCGCGACTACTGGACGCGTGCGTCGTCGAAACCGTGGCTCGACAAGATCGGCGTGCCGACGCTGGTGCTGAATGCGCGCAACGACCCGTTCATACCGGCGCACTCGCTGCCTCGTGCCGACGAGGTGAGCAGCGCGGTCACGCTCGAGCAGCCGGCCCATGGCGGCCACGTCGGCTTCGCGCACGGCCGGTTTCCCGGAAACGTCGATTGGCTGCCGGCGCGGTTGCTACACTACTTCTCGTCGATCGACGCCGAAGCGCCCTGATAGCGTCGAACAACGCGCCACTTCACCTTCGCGCGTGTCGGACACGTGTCGGAGGTGATTCCGAGGAAAGGACCTCATGCTTCCCCCCGAGATCTTCAAGGCGTACGACATTCGCGGCATCGTCGGCCGCACCCTCACGCCCGACGTCGTGCGCGTCGTCGGGCAGGCGCTCGGCAGCCTCGCCGCCGAGCGCGGGCGCAGCACGATCGCCGTCGGGCGCGACGGAAGGTTGTCGGGACCGGAACTGCTGGCCGCGCTGTCGGCAGGCATCAACGCTGCCGGCATCGACGTCATCGATCTCGGCATGGTGGCGACGCCCATGACGTATTTCGCCGCACAGCAGCTCGGCACGCAGTGCAGCGTCATGGTGACGGGGAGCCACAATCCGCCCGACTACAACGGCCTCAAGATGGTCATCGACGGGACCACGCTGTCCGGCGACGACATCCAGGCGCTGCGCGGGCGGATCGAGCGCGGCGATCTCGCCCACGGCAGCGGCACGGTGCGAAGCGAGGACATCGCACGCGCGTACTTCGACCGCATCACCGGCGACGTGCGTCTTTCGCGCCCGATGAAGATCGCCGTCGATTGCGGCAATGGCGTCGCGGGCGCGTTCGCGCCGGAGCTTTATCGGCGGCTGGGATGCGAGGTGTTCGAGCTCTTCTGCGACGTCGACGGCAACTTCCCGAACCATCATCCGGATCCGTCGCAACCCAAGAACCTCGAGGACCTGAAACGCCGCCTGGAACAGGGCGATTGCGAGCTCGGGCTCGCGTTCGACGGCGACGGCGACCGCCTCGGCGTCGTGACGCCCGCGGGCCACGTGATCTACGCGGACCGCCAGCTCATGCTGTTCGCCGCCGACGTGCTCTCGCGCGCACCGGGCGCGACGGTGATCTACGACGTCAAGTCGACGCGCAACCTGAAGCCGTGGATCGAGCGGCACGGCGGAGTGCCGCTCTTGTGGAAGACCGGCCACTCGCTCATCAAGGCGAAGATGAAGGAGGTCGGCGCCGCGCTCGCCGGTGAAATGAGCGGCCACACGTTCTTCGGCGAGCGCTGGTACGGCTTCGACGACGGGATCTATGCCGGCGCGCGCCTGCTCGAGATCCTCGCGCGCCATCCCGATCCGGCGGCTGTGCTCGACGCGCTGCCGAACGCCGTCTCGACGCCGGAGCTCAACATCCCCTGCGCCGAGGGCGAGCAGCACGCGCTCATCGAGAAGCTCCGGGCGACGGCCGACTTTCCGGGCGCCACCGACGTGATCCGCATCGACGGCCTGCGCGTCGAGTACCCCGACGGCTTCGGGCTCGCGCGCGCGTCCAACACGACGCCGATGATCGTGCTGCGCTTCGAGGCCGAGAGCGAGGCGGCGATCGCGCGCATCCAGGACGCGTTCCGCCGCGTGCTGAACGCGGCGAAGCCGGGCGTGTCGCTGCCGTTCTAGCGGGGCTCGTGCAAAGCGGAGCGCTCCCATGCTGACGGTCGCGGCGATCGAGGCGGCGCGCGAGCGCATTCGTGGCGGCATCTACGAATCACCGTGCGTCGAATCGATTCCGCTGTCGCAGCTCACCGGCGCGCACGTCTACTGCAAGCTCGACTACCTGCAACGCACGGGCAGCTTCAAGGAGCGTGGTGCCCGTAACGCGCTGCTGCAGCTTGCGCCGGACGAGCGCCGTCGCGGCGTCATCGCCGCCTCCGCCGGCAACCACGCGCTCGGCATCGCCTACCACGGCGGTCTCCTCGGCATCCCGGTGACGGTCGTCATGCCCCAGTTCGCGCCGCTCATCAAGGTCGCGAATTGCCGCCAGCTCGGCGCGACCGTGGTGCTGCACGGCAGCGACCTGTCCGAGGCGCGCAGCGAGGCCGAGGCGATCGCCACGCGCGACCACCTCGTGTTCGTCCATCCCTTCGACAACGTGCACGTGATCGCCGGCCAGGGCACGATGGCGCTCGAGATCCTCGAGCAGACGCCGACCGTGCAGGCGATCGTTGCACCCGTGGGTGGCGGGGGGCTGCTCGCGGGCATCGGGACCGTCGTCGAGGCGCGCAAGCCCGATGTCCGCGTCGTCGGCGTGGAGCCGGTTAATGCGGCCTGCCTCACCGCCGCGCTCGCCGCCGGTCACCCGGTGCCGGTCGCGCTCGCGTCGACGCTCGCGGACGGGCTCGCGGTCGCGCAGGCCGGTGCGCAGGCGTTCGACGTCCTGCGCCGCGTCGTCGACCAGGTGGTGACCGTCGACGAGGCGGCGATCGCCCTCGCCGTGCTGCGCCTGATCGAGCTCGAGAAGAGTGTCGTCGAAGGCGCGGGCGCGGCGCCGCTCGCGGCGTTTCTCGCCGGCAAGCTCGACTCGCTCAAGGGCAGGGACGTCGTGCTCGTGCTTTGCGGCGGCAACATCGACCTCACGATGCTCGACCGCGTGATCGAGATCGGCCTCGTCGCCGACGGGCGCCTCACGCGCTTCACCGTATCGATCACCGACCGCCCGGGCGGGCTCGCCCGGCTCGCCGAGGTGATCGCCGCAACCGGCGCGTCGATCAAGGAGATCGTGCACGACCGCGCGTTCTCGGGACCCGATCTGTCGGCGGTTCGCGTCGTGTGCGTCGTCGAGACGACGGGGCACGATCACGTCGCGGCGTTGCATCGCGCGCTCGAAGCCGCGAACGTGCACGTCGTCGCCTAGGGCACCTGCACGCGGGCACCCGCGCGAAGGCCGGGCGCCGTTGCCTCTGAACCATTCGTCGCTCGGACGCCTCTCACGCCCATGGCGGTCATGGGGCGTGCACTATAATCGCCGCGACGCACAAGGCTCGCATCCACCCGGATGACGACGTCGCAAACCGGGCGCGCCGTCCGCGCAGTCGCAGAAGGCGCGTCTTCTTAGGAGGAACCATGCATTCGCTACGTAACACGCTGGGCTGCCTGCTCGTCGTGTCGGTCGCGCTCGTCGCGGCGCCGGCCCGGGCGGCGACCTTCATCAACGTCCTGACCGGCGGCACGAGCGGTGTCTATTACCCGCTCGGGGTCGCGCTCGCCAACGTGATCGGCAAGGCGATGCCCGACGCGAAGACGTCGGTCCAGGCGACCAAGGCGTCCGTCGAGAACCTCAATCTGCTGCAGGCCGGCCGCGGCGAGATCGCGTTCACGCTCGGCGATTCGCTGTCCGACGCGTGGAAGGGCAACGAGGAGGCCGGGTTCAAGACGCCGCTCAAGAAGCTCCGCGGCATCGCGGCGATCTATCCGAACTACATCCAGATCGTCGCGCGCGCCGACTCGGGCATCAAGACGCTCGCCGACCTCAAGGGCAAGAAGATCTCCGTCGGCGCGCCGAAGTCGGGCACGGAGCTCAACGCGCGCGCGGTGCTGCACGCGGCGGGCATCGACTACAAGGATTTCTCGAAGGTCGAATACCTGCCGTTCGGCGAATCGGTCGAGCTCATGAAGAATCGCCAGCTCGACGTCACGCTCCAGTCGGCGGGACTCGGCGTATCGTCGCTGCGCGACCTTTCCGCGTCCCTGCCGATCGTCGTCGTGGCGATTCCCGAGGACGTCATCAAGAAGATCGGCGATCCCGCGTACATCCACGCCGTGATCCCGGCGAATACGTACAACGGCCAGGCATCCGACGTCAGCACCGCCGCCGTGCAGAACTTCCTCGTCACGCACGAGGGCGTGCCGGACGACGTCGTCTACGGGATGACCAAGGCGCTGTGGACGAACCTCGACCAGCTCGTCGCCGCCCATTCGGCGGCGAAGGCGATCGACATCAAGAAGGCGACGACGGCCATGCCGGTGCCGATGCATCCGGGCGCCGAGAAGTATTACCGGGAAGCGGGCATCATCAAGTGACGCAAGTGCGCGCGGGCGCCTGACGCTCGCGCGACGCCTTGCACCGGCGGCGATGAGCACCCGCGACCTCGCGAAGCCCGAAGAAGCCGCTTTCGACGAAACCGGCGTCAAGCGCGTGCTCGCGGGCTGGGCCGCGATGACCGTCGCCGCCGTGGCGATCGCGTTCTCGGTCTACCAGCTCGTCGTCGCCGCCTATGCGCCCCTCTCCAGCCTGCCGACACGCTCGATCCACGTCGGCTTCCTGCTCGCGCTTGCATTCCTGATCCACCCGGTCGCCGGCTGGGCCGACCGGCATCGCATCGCGTGGTACGACCTGCTGCTCGCGCTCGTCGGCTTCGCGCTCGGTCTTTATCACCTGGCGTTCGAGGCGGAGCTCATCCAGCGCGCCGGCGACCCGAGCCTTGCCGATCTCGCGGTCGGCACCGTGTTCATCGTGCTGCTGTTCGACGCCGCGCGGCGCGTCCTGGGGGTCGCGCTGCCGATCATCTGCGCGACTTTTCTCGCCTACGGCATGTTGGGGCAATACCTGCCGAGCGTGATCGCGCACCGCGGCTACGGCTTCGACCAGATCGTCGGCCAGCTCTTCCTCGGCACCGAAGGCATCTTCGGCATCCCGACGCTGGTCTCCGCGACGTACATCTTCCTCTTCATCCTGTTCGGCAGCTTCCTCGAGCACGCCGGCATGATCCAGCTCTTCAACAGCATCGCGCTCGGCTTCGTCGGCCATGCGCGCGGCGGCCCGGCGAAGGTGGCGGTGATCTCGTCGG
>JBLMWW010000070.1:0-6565 GCA_050257435.1 Rudaea sp. | reverse complement strand
GCAGCCGGCTCGCCAACCGCTGCAGACGAGGTCGATGGTGGAGGTAAGCGGGATCGAACCGCTGACCTCTTGCATGCCATGCAAGCGCTCTCCCAGCTGAGCTATACCCCCGCGGCGAACGGAAAATTATAGCAGGGTATGATCGGGCGCGTGCCGTCGCCACCCCGCGCGCTCGCTCCCGCAGCGCAGCTCCCGCAAGCATTGCTGAACGACCGTGTCGTGCTGATCACCGGCGCGACGGGGGGCCTCGGCCGTCCGCTGGCCCTCGCCTGCGCACGCGCAGGCGCGACCGTCGTCCTGCACGCGCGCGTGGTGCGCAAGCTCGAGGCGCTGTACGACGAGATCGTGGCGGAGCAGCTGCCCGAGCCGGTGATCCTGCCGCTCGACCTCGCGCGGGCCGAAGCGAGCGATTTCGCGAACGTGGAGAGCGCCCTCGAGGCGCAGCTCGGACGGCTCGACGCGCTGGTGCACACCGCCGCGATGCTCGGCTCTCTGGGGCCACTCGAGCACCAGTCGTTCGACATGTGGCTCGCGCTGCTGCGCGTCAATGTGGCCGCCCCCATGGGCCTGACGCGCATCGTCGTGCCACTGCTCAACCGCGCAACGGATGCGAGCGTCGTGTTCACGCTGGACAGCCGCGGCCAGGAGCCGCGGGCCTACTGGGGTGGCTATGCGGTGACGAAGGCGGCGATCGCGGCGCTTGCGCGGGAGCTCGCCGACGAGTGGGAGCACCGCGCGAACGTGCGCGTGAACGCCGTGGTTCCCGGACCGATACGCTCGCCGCTGCGCGGACAGACGCATCCGGGCGAAGACGCGATGCGCTTGCCTCCACCCGAGGATCTGGTGCCGCTCTACCTGCATCTCATCGCGGGGCAGCGGAAGGAGGACAGCGACGCGCTGATCGATGCTCAGGCGTGGCTTGCCGGCGCGCCGTGCGCGACGTCGCTGCGCCCGTAGCGCAGTAGCACGCGCAAGCGGCGAAACCCGTCGGCGGGCAGCATGTCGGGCAAGAGCACGATCGTGCGCAACCGCCATCGACCGAACGGTCGCCACACGATCGTGGTCAAGCGCGCGCCCACGTAACTGTCGCGATGCACCCGGCCCGCGCAAGCAGTGCCATCGCCGGTGACGACGACGACCGTGAGGTCGCCGCGCAGTTCGAAGCTCCGCACGGCGCGCGGACCGCCGCGTAGCGCGACGACGTAAATGCGCTCGACCGTCCAGCCGGCGATCGCAATGACGCATGGGACAACGGCGAACGGGTCGAGCGGCAGTGTCGCCACCACCAGGCACGTCGCGCCCCCCAGCATGCCGAGCAGGATGGCACCGAAGATCGACGGAACGAGCGTGACGCGAACGGAAGGCGGCCAGCGCATTCACGGATGAAACCGTGAACGCGTCGCGCGCGCACTCGTCCGAATGGATGAGGTGTGGCTTTAGCCGGCGCTACGTCACTTCGCGTCCTGCTTCGCGAGCATCATCCACGTCGACACGACGGAGTCGGGATTGAGCGAAATGCTCTCGATCCCCTGCTCGACGAGCCACTGCGCGAGGTCCGGATGATCCGACGGACCCTGCCCGCAAATGCCGACATAACGCCCGTTCTTGCGGCATGCGTCGATCGCCATCTTCAGCATCGCCTTCACCGCATCGTCGCGCTCGTCGAAGATCGCCGCGATCGAGCCGCCGGCGTCGCGATCGACGCCGAGCGTGAGTTGCGTCATGTCGTTCGAGCCAATCGAGAAGCCGTCGAAGTATTCGAGGAAGTGGTCGGCGAGCAGCGCGTTCGATGGAATCTCGCACATCATGATCACGCGCAGGCCGTTTTGCCCGCGGCGCAGGCCGTTCTGCTCCAGAAGCTCGACGACCTTGCTCGCCTCGCCGGTGGTGCGCACGAACGGAACCATGACCTCGACGTTGGTGAAGCCCATCACGTCGCGCACGCGCCGCATTGCGTCGCACTCGAGCGCGAAGCAGTCGTAGAACTCGGGCGCCACGTAGCGCGAGGCGCCGCGGAAGCCGAGCATCGGGTTCTCCTCGTGCGGCTCGTAGCGGTTGCCGCCGATGAGATTCGAATACTCGTTCGACTTGAAGTCGGACAGCCGCACGATGACGGGCTTCGGGAAAAACGCGGCGGCGATCGTCCCCACGCCCTCGACGATCTTCTGGATGTAGAACTCGGTGGGGCTCGCATACCCGCCGATGCGCTGCTCGATCTCGCTTCGCAGGTCTGCCGGCTGCCGGTCGAACTCGAGCAGCGCCTTCGGATGGATGCCGACGTTTCGCGCGATGATGAACTCGAGGCGCGCGAGGCCCACGCCCTCGTTCGGCAGCTGACGGAACTCGAATGCGAGCTCGGGATTGCCCACATTCATCATGATCTTGGTCGGGCACGGCGGCATGCGGTCGAGGGAGACCTCGATCGTCTCCACCTCGAGCAAGCCCTCATAGACGTTCCCCGTATCGCCCTCGGCGCAGCTCACCGTGACCGGCGTGCCATCCTGGAGCACGCGGGTCGCGTCGCCGCAGCCGACGACCGCCGGAATGCCGAGCTCGCGCGCGATGATCGCGGCGTGGCATGTCCGTCCGCCGCGGTTGGTCACGATGGCGCCCGCCCGCTTCATGACGGGCTCCCAGTCGGGGTCGGTCATCTCGGTCACCAGCACGTCGCCCGCCTGTACGCGCTCCATCTCCGTGGCCGACTTCACGAGTCGGACCGGCCCCTGCCCGATCTTCTGTCCGATCGCACGGCCGCTCGCAAGCGAGCGCCCGTGCGACTTGAGCCGGTAGCGGCGCAGCGCGTGCGCGTCCTCGCGCGACTTCACCGTCTCCGGACGCGCCTGCAGGATGTAGAGGCGGTCATCGATGCCGTCGAGCGCCCATTCGATGTCCATCGCGCGACCGTAGTGCCGCTCGATCGCGACGGCGTGGCGCCCGAGTTCCTCGGCCTGCGCATCGGTGAGCGAGAAGCGCCGACGGTCCGTGTCGGGCACGTCGACGACGCACGTCGATCCGACGACCGTCGCCGTCTCGCCGAAGACCATGCGCGTCGCCTTGCTGCCGAGCGACTTCCGCAGGATCGCCGGCCGTCCCGCCGCGAGATTCGGCTTGTAGACGTAGAACTCGTCGGGGTTGACGGCGCCCTGGACCACCGATTCACCCAATCCGTAGGCCGAGGTGATGAACACCACGCCCTCGAATCCGGATTCGGTATCGAGCGTGAACATCACGCCCGCCGCGCCCTTGTCGCTGCGGATCATCCGCTGGATGCCGGCCGATAGCGCGACCTCCTTGTGCACGAAGCCGTGATGGGCGCGGTACGCGATCGCCCGATCGTTGTAGACGGAGGCGAATACCTCGGAAATAGCATGTAGAATGTTATCCAAGCCGTTGATATTTAATATAGTGTCCTGCTGCCCCGCGAACGACGCGTCGGGGAGATCCTCCGCGGTTGCGGACGAGCGCACCGCAAAGGACGCGCGGTCGTCGTCGCCGACGAGCGCCCGATAATGCTTCTCGACGTCGGCGACCAGCTTCGGCGGGAGCTTGGCACTCCCTAGCCAGCCCCGAATGGTGCGACCGGCATCGCTCAAGGCGCGCACGTCGCTCACGTCGAGCGACGCGAGCTCGCGCTCGATGCGCGCGGGAAGGTCGTTGTGTTCCAGGAACTCGCGAAACGCGTCGGCCGTCGTGGCAAAGCCGCCGGGCACGCGAATGCCGGCGGAGGAGAGCTCGCCGATCATTTCGCCGAGGGAGGCGTTCTTGCCGCCCACCTGGGCGAGATCGCGCATGCGGACGCGCTCGAAGGGAATGACGCGAACGATCTCGGACATGCGTGTGCGCCTTCAGTGGATGTCGAAACGGACGCGACCGACGATTGCCGGCGCGTTTGGATTCTACCAACCGGGGCGCGCGGCCTCTTTGACCGCGATCAGGAATGCGCAGTCGGCAGCGGCGATTCGCCGCGCTCGACGCGGGAGCTCGCAGGAGGCGCTATTCGTGACGCGCTTCGCTGCTCGGCATCGGCGGTGGTTGCGTCGCGGGCCCGAAGTCTTCGCCAACTTCTGGGATGGCGACATCGGACAGCTGATTGCCGTGGCCGGCGGCGCGACTGCGCGCTGCGCGGCGGAGATTCCGGTAGAGATCCGGATGCGCTTCCTTGAGGTAGCTGATGATCTCGAAGTCGACGCGCTTGACCTGCGAAAGATCGATCTGCTCGACGTGCACGAGGCGCAGCAGCTCCTTCACCGGGCGCGGCATTTCGCGGCCGCTCTCGTAGCGCGACCCACCGCTTTGCGTCACGCCGATCTGCGTCCAGAACTGTTCCTGGTTCATGCCGAGCCGGCGCCGAATCTCGCGCGGATTCAGCACACGATCGAGAAATTTCACGGAAACTCCGCGTTGGTCAAGGGGTTGGACGACATTCTTACTATACCATTGGCATATCGTCACGCGTGCAAGTTCCGCGCGCAAGCCGCTCCGACGGGCGGCGCGGTTGTCGGCATGAATGCAACAATTTGGGGCATGCTCACCGTCGTGCCCCAACGTGGCTTTTGGCACAATGCGACCGCCCCCAGCGGCGAGACGATGACACGCTACGACCTCCACTGCCATTCGACACGCTCCGACGGAGTTCTTTCACCGGCGGAAGTGGTCAGGCGCGCGGCGTGCCGGGGCGTCGACGTGCTGGCGCTGACGGATCACGACGAGGTCGCGGGACTCGCGGAGGCGCGCGACGCGGCGCACGAAGCCGGCGTGACGCTGGTCGCGGGTGCGGAACTATCCGTCACCTGGCAGGGCACGACGATCCACGTGCTCGGGCTCGGCATCGACGCCGCCCACCCTGCCCTGCTGCAGGGGCTCACGGCCGTGCGCGAGGGCCGCGATGCGCGCGCACGACGCATCGGCGCGTCGCTGGCCGACGCGGGTATCGCCAACGCGTTCGAGGGCGCGCTCGACTACGTCACGAGCGAGCGGCTGATCTCGCGCACCCATTTCGCCCGCTTTCTCGTCGATGCCGGGCACGCGCGCGACATGAAGGATGCATTCCGCCGTTTCCTCACCGCCGGCAAGCCCGGGTACGTCCCGCATGCGTGGGCGTCGCTTTCGTCTGCGCTGGGTTGGATTCGCGCAGCCGGCGGCCAGGCGGTGATCGCGCATCCGGGCCGTTACAAGCTGTCGGACGGTGCGCTGCGGACGCTCCTCGGCGAGTTCCGCGACCTGGGCGGTGACGCGCTCGAGATCGTCTCTCCTTCGCACAGCGCGGCGCAGTACGCGTCGTTTGCCGGACTCGCTCGCGCGTTCGGCCTCAAGGGCTCCGGCGGCACGGATTTCCACGGCCCCGGCGAAAGCGCGCTCGACTTCGGCGAGCTGCCGCCGTTGCCGGCGGGCGTGGCGCCGCTGTGGCAGTCCTGGTAACCCATGCCCGACCGGCGCACCGTCTTCTTCATTTCCGACCGCACGGGCATCACGGCGGAGATGCTTGGCAACAGCCTGCTCACCCAGTTCGAGAACGTCCATTTCGATCGCGTGACGATCCCGTTCGTCGACTCGACGGAAAAGGTCGCCGACGCCGTGCGCCAGGTGAACGCGACCGCGAACGCCGAGGGCCGGCGGCCGATCGTCATCAGCTCGGTCGTCGACGAGGCGATGAGCGAGGCGATCCGGCGCGACGCCAACGCGCTCACGCTCGACATGTTCCAGATCTTCATCCAGCCGCTGGAAGCCGAGCTCAGGGCGAAGAGCTCGCATGCGGCCGGCCGCTCGCACGGGATCCCGAACAGCCACGAGTACTTCGCGCGCATGGAGGCGATCAATTTCACCCAGGCCTACGACGACGGCGCGCTGACGCGCGACCTCGACAAGGCGGCGGTCATCCTCGTCGGCGTGTCGCGCTGCGGCAAGACGCCCACGTCGCTCTATCTCGCGCTGCAGTTCGGCGTCCGCGCCGCGAACTTTCCACTGACGCCCGACGATTTCGCCGATCGCCGGCTGCCCGCCTCGGTGCTGCCGTTTCGCGAGCGGCTGTTCGGCCTCACGATCCAGGCCGAGCGGCTGCGCGAGATCCGCGAGGAACGCCGTCCGGGCAGCCGGTACGCGCAGCTCGAGAACTGCCGCCACGAAGTGCGCGAGGCCGAGCACCTGATGCAGCAGCACGGCATCCCGATGATCGATACGACGTCGAAGTCGATCGAGGAGATTGCGACGACGATATTGCATCGGGCGAAGTTGCAGAGGCACATCTTTTAGGGGCGAGGGGCGAGGGAGCATCCGGTTGTGCCGGGATTCGTGCAAGTCGCAATTGCCATCGGCGCGTCCGGGAGCTGGTTCGATCAAGCCAATGACGCTCGAGTCGGCTACATGCTCCCTCGTCCCTCGTCCCTCGCCCCTCGCCCCTTTCTCTGCCTCACCCCCTCGAACAGCACCACCGCCGCCGCAGCCGCAGCGTTGAGCGATTCGCTGCCGCTCGCCATCGGGATCGCGATGCGCTCGTCGACCGCGGCGAGCGCCGCAGGCGAGAGGCCCCGTCCTTCGCTGCCGATCGCGATGGCGATCCGGCCGCGCA
>JBLMWW010000069.1:0-3055 GCA_050257435.1 Rudaea sp. | reverse complement strand
GTCCAGCGCCGCGCGGCAGGCGGCGAAGTCCGGGTGCACGCGCACGCGCGCGTATTCGTGGTAGTCGAGACCGGCCCGGCGCAACTCTCGGTCGTCCATCCGGAAGCCGAGCGGCTCGACGAGATGAAGCTCGGTCGCGGTGTTCGCGGTCAAGCGGATCACGTTGCCGGTGTTGGGCGGAATCTCCGGATGCACGAGGACAACGGCGAACATTTTCGGGATCAGGTATCAGGAATCAGGTATCAGTGTCCACGGAAATGCCAGCGGCGTCGGCAACATGCGGCCCTGATACCTGATACCCGATTCCTGAACCGTGCGCGCCACCACCCATGCCTCGATGCGCGCGGCGCCGGCAGCACGCGCGGCAAGGGCGGCGGCCCGAAGCGTCGCGCCGGTGGTCATGACGTCGTCGACGATCGCAACGCTCGCGCCGTCGAGCGGCAGGCTCGCAAAGGCATTGCGCACGTTGCGCGAGCGCTCGCGCAACGTGAGGCCCGCTTGCGGCGGCGCGTCGAGCGTGCGTCGGAAACCCGGCACGAGTGGGAGGTGCAGCCGTGCGGCCACGCGCCGGGCGATCTCGTGCGCGTGATTGAAGCCGCGCTCGCGCTGCCGCCGCGACGAAAGCGGCATCGCGATCATGCGCTGCGGCAACGGCGCGCCGCGCACCCGCACGGCCGCCTCGAGCGCCACCGCGAGCGGCTCTGCGAGCGCCAGCCGGCCGCCGTACTTGAACGATTGCAGCAGCCGGTCGGCGGGAAACGCGTAGCGCCACGCGGCGATCGCCGCCGCGAACGGCGGCGGCTTGGTGAGGCACGCACCGCATTCGCCCCCGTCGGGCGACGGCAGCGCGCAGCGCGGGCACGCGGACTCGATGCGCGGCAGGTCACGCGCGCAGGCATCGCACAGCAGCGCCTCGCCGCTCGGTGCGGCGCATAGCGCGCACGCCTGCGGAAGCGTGCCGCGCAACATACGCGCGAACGCCTGCAGCGCGCGGGTGCCGCGTGCGCGAGCGATCGCGCGTGCGATGTCAAATTCCCCGCTTCCATCCATTTGACAGCGTGCGATAGTGTCCCGCCGTTTCGCGCGGCATTCTCGCTCCACGCGGCGTCGTCGCGCGATCGTCCGAAAGCATGACCCTGAACGAAGCCACCGTCACCTTCTGCGCCCCCGCCGAACGAGGCGTGGATGCCGCCGCGTTCGACGCGATCGAGGCGCTGTTCGCGCTGCCGTTCGCGGACCTGCTCTTCCGTGCGCATCAGGTGCATCGACAGCATCATGCGCCGAACACGGTGCAGCTTTCGACGCTGCTTTCGATCAAGACCGGCGGCTGCCCGGAGGATTGCGCGTACTGCCCCCAGGCGGCGCGCCATCACGCGGGTGTCTCGAACGAGGCGCTGCTCGACGTCGCGCAAGTGGTCGAGGCGGCGCGCGCGGCGAAGGACGCGGGCGCGTCGCGCTTTTGCATGGGCGCCGCCTGGCGCGGCCCGAAGGAGCGCGACCTCGCACCGGTCCTCGCGATGGTACAGGCCGTGAAGACGCTCGGTCTCGAGACCTGCTGCACGCTCGGCATGCTGAAGGATGGCCAGGCCGAAGCGCTCAAGGCGGCCGGCCTCGATTACTACAACCACAATCTCGACACGTCGCCCGAGTTCTACGGCGACATCGTGTCGACGCGCGATTACGACGATCGCCTCGAGACGCTGGCGCGCGTGCGCGACGCGGGCCTGCGCGTGTGCTGCGGCGGCATCGTCGGGATGGGCGAGTCGCGCCGCCACCGGGCGGGGCTGATCGCCCAGCTCGCGAGCCTCTCGCCGCAACCCGAATCGGTGCCGATCAACCACCTCGTGCAAGTGGAAGGGACCCCGCTCCACGCGCGGCTGCACGGCGCACCCGCGATCGATACGCTCGAGTTCGTCCGCACGGTGGCGGTCGCGCGCATCGCAATGCCGCGGGCGATGGTCCGCCTCTCGGCGGGCCGCCGCGAGCTCGGCGAGGCCGCGCAGGCGCTCTGCTATTTCGCGGGCGCGAACTCGATTTTCTACGGCGATCGCCTGCTCACGACGGGCAATCCCGACGTCGACGCCGACCGCGCCCTCTTCGACAAGCTGGGCCTCGTCCCGGCGTAGCCATCACGACCGGCACGTCGCGGAACGTCGGCATGCTGGCGGAGCTCGCCGCGGCGCTCGAGCGCCGTGCCGCCGACGGATTGCAGCGCACGCGCCGGATCGTCGATTCCGCACAGGGTCCGCGCATCCGCATCGGCGCGCGCGACTACCTGGCATTCGCGAGCAACGATTACCTCGGCCTCGCAAACGAGCGGCGGCTCGTCGACGCCGCGTGCGAAGCCGCGAGACGCTTCGGCGTCGGCGCCGGCGCGTCGCACCTCGTCGTCGGCCATCGGGCGCCGCACGAGGCGCTCGAGGAGGAGCTCGCGCGCTTCGTGGCGCCGTGCGCCGGCGCGCGCGCGTTGCTGCTTTCGAGCGGTTACCTCGCCAATCTGGCGATCCTGACGGCGCTCGCCGGCCGCCGCGACGCGGTCTTCGCCGATCGACTCAACCACGCGTGCCTCACCGACGGCGCATTGTTGTCGCGCGCGAGGCTGCATCGCTACCCGCACGTCGATGTCGATGCCGTCGCTGCGGCGCTCGCGCGATCGACCGCGCGCCGCCGCTTCATCGTCACCGACGCCGTGTTCAGCATGGATGGCGACATCGCGCCGCTCTCCGAGCTGCTGGCGCTCGCCGAAGCGCACGATGCGACGCTCGTCATCGACGACGCGCACGGATTCGGCGTGCTCGGGGAAGGCCGCGGCGCGCTCGCGCACTTCGGACTCGCCTCGCCGCGGATCGTCTACATGGGAACGCTCGGCAAGGCGGCCGGCGTCGCGGGCGCCTTCGTCGCCGCCGACCCGCGCGTCGTCGAAACGCTCGTGCAGCTGGCGCGGCCGTACGTCTACACGACCGCAGCGCCGCCCATCCTCGCCGCGGCGCTCCTGGCGTCGCTTCGCATCATTCGCGACGACGCGTCGCGTCGGGCCCACCTCGCGCAGCTGATC
>JBLMWW010000068.1:0-22134 GCA_050257435.1 Rudaea sp. | reverse complement strand
CCGCGGCTACGCCAACTGCCGCAACACCGCGAGCGGCGGCTCCCGCACCGTCTCGCGTGTCCCGATCCATCCAGCAACGAGCACCGCGAGCGAGCCGCCGACGATGCCGTAGATCCAGACCAGGGGGTTCGGGGAGAACGGGATGTTGAACACCTGCTCGGCGAGCGCCCAGCCGATCGCCGTCGCGCCGGCGGCCCCGAGTACGCCCGCGAGCAGTCCGAGGAGCAGGAATTCGGCGGCCTGCGCGCCCCGCAGCTGCGCACGCGAGGCGCCGAGCGTGCGCACGACGGCAGCATCGAACTTGCGCTCGTCCTGCGTCGACGCGATCGCGGCCTGCAGCACCAGCAGGCCGCCAGCGAGGGTGAACAGGAACACGAACTCGACCGCGCGTGCGACGCGATCGATGATGTTCTGGATCTGCGAAAGGATCGCGGCGACGTCGATGGCGAGGACGTTCGGATAGCGCTGCACGAGGCCCGACACCCACGACGCGTCGCCCTCCGGCGCACGGAATGCGGCGATGTACGTCGCGGGAAGTTCGTCGAGCGCGCCGGGCGCGAAGAGGGCGAAGAAGTTGACGCGGAAGCTGTCCCAGTCGACCTTGCGCAGGCTCGTCACCGGCGCGCTGACCTTCATGCCGCCCGCGTCGAACGTGAGCCGATCGCCGACCTTCACCCCGAGCGTCTTGGCGATGCCCTCCTCGAACGAGATGCCGGCCTCCGTGCCGCGCGCGTCGGGCGGCCAGAACCGGCCCTGCACGATGCGGTTGCCCACGGGCGGCGCGTCGCTCCACGACAGGTTGAACTCGCGCTCGGCGAGCCGCCGCGCACGCGTCTCGGTGTACCGCTTCGTGTCGAGCGGCACGCCGTTCACCTCCACCAGCCGGCCGCGCACCATCGGCTTGAACTGCACGTCGACGGACAGCCGCCTCGCGAGCCACGCGCGCGTCTCGTCGACCTGGTCGGGCAGCACATTGACGAGGAACTGGTTGGGGGCATCGGGCGGCAGGCTCGCACGCCAATCGCGCACGAGGTCGCCGCGCACGACCGTCAGGAGCAGCAGCGACGCGAGGCCGACCGCGAGCGCGCCGATCTGCAGGCTCGAGGCGAACGCGCGCCGGCGCAGGTTCGCGAGGCCGAAGCGCCACGAAACGCCGCGCGCCGGCACGCGTTTCAACAGCGACAACAGCAGCCGCGCGAGGATCGCCGCGGCGAGCAGCAGCCCGAAGACGCCGCCCAACATGATGCCGGCGGCTTGCGCCTCGTGCGCCTGCCAGGCAATCAGCACCGCGACCGTCGCAATGCCGCCTGCATACGCCAGCACGCCTGCGGCGCGCGGGCGCGGCAGGTCGCGCCGCAGCACCCGCAACGGCGGGACATGGGCGAGCGCCACGAGCGGCGGCAGTGCGAATCCGAAGAGCAGCAAAAGGCCCGTCGCAACCGCCACGAGCGCGGGCGTCCAACTCGGCCAGGGCAGCGTCTCGACGAATGCGCTCGAGAGCAGCAGCGCGAGCAGCTCCTGCCCGATCAGCGCCGCGACGAGGCCGATCGCCGTCGCCACGATTCCAAGTATCGCGAACTGCAGCGTGAAAAGCGCGAGCGTCTGCGAAACCTTCGCGCCGAGGCAGCGAAACATCGCCGCGGCATCGAGATGCCGGCGCAGGTAGCGCGAAGCGGCGAGCGCGACGGCCACCGCCGCGAGCAGCACGGCGACGAGCGCCGCGAGGCTCAGGAAGCGATCGGCACGGTCGAGCGTCTGCCGCACCTCGGGACGCAGCTCCCGCACGCTCTCGACGCGCTGCCCGGGACGCAGCCGATCGGCGATCCACGTGCGATAGCGATCGATGGCGCTCGGGCGCTCCCCGGCAAGCAACAGCCGATACGTGGCGCGATTGCCCGGCTGCAGCAGATTCGTCGCGGGCACGTCGCGCAGATTGAGCAACAGCTTCGGTCCGGGCGCGAACGTGAGACCCGCGATCTCCGGCTCCTGCGCGACGATCGCGGTAACGCTGAGTGTCGCGTCGCCGACCGCGAGCTTGCTGCCGACCTGCGCGCCGATGCGCTCGGCGAGCCGCGTATCGATCCACGCTTCGCCGGGCGGGGGTATGCCGCGCGCCGGGGACTTCGTTCCCGTGCGCGGATCGACGAGCGTGATCGCGCCTCGCAGCGGATAGCCCTGCGCGACCGCCTTGACGTCGGTCAGCACCGCGTTCGCGCTCACGACGCCGGCCGGCTGCACCATGCTGTTGAAGCGGATCGCCGGCGACGACACCAGGCCGAGCGCATTTGCCTCGTCGGCGTACGCCTGCGGCAGCGGATGGTCGCCGCTCACCATCAGGTCGGCCCCGAGCAACAGGTTCGCCTGCTCCTCGAGACCGCGCTTCACGCGATCGGCGAAGAACGCGACGGTGCCGACGCTCGCCACCGCGAGCACGATCGCGGCAACGAGCACGCGCAGCTCGCCGGCGCGCCAGTCGCGCGCGACGAGCCGCAACGCAAGGCGCAGCGTGCGCATATCCGGCCAGTGCGCGCGCACCGTCACTTCGCCGCGGCGTGGAGCGGCGTCACCTTGCGCGGTGATGACGCATCCGTACGCTCGTCGGCGACGAGGCGTCCCGCTTCGAGCGACAGCCGTCGCTCGACGCGACGCGCGAGATCCGCCTCGTGCGTCACGAGCAGGAGCGTCGTGCCGTGCTCGCGATTCAGGCGGAACATCAGGTCGGCGACCTCGATGCCGGTCGCGCCGTCGAGATTTCCGGTGGGCTCGTCCGCCATCAGGATCTTCGGCTCGCCCGCGAAGGCGCGCGCGATCGCAACGCGCTGCTGCTCGCCGCCGGACAACTGCCGCGGATAGTGGCTCGTGCGCCGTGAAAGCCCGACGCGCGCGAGCCACTCGCCCGCCCGCGGCGCGGCATCGTCGGCGCCGGCGAGCTCGAGCGGCAGCATGACGTTCTCGAGCGCAGTGAGCGCGGGCAGGAGCTGGAACGACTGGAATACGAATCCGAGCAGGCGCTGACGCAGCGCCGCGCGCCCGTCCTGATCGAGGGTCGACAGCGCGACGCCGTCGAGCACGACCTCGCCGGCCGTCGGATCGTCGAGACCCGCGAGCAGGCCGAGGAGCGTCGTCTTGCCGGAGCCGCTCGCGCCCACGATGGCGACCGTCTCGCCGGCGGCGACGTCGAACGTGACGCCCTCGAGGATCGTGAGGGGCGCGTCGCCGCTTTGCACGATCTTGGAGAGGCCTTGCGCGCGAACGATGCGGGATGGCATGGGGAGTTGGATTCTACCCGCCGGGATTCGTGCGACCGAAAGCTACAATCTGCCGATGAACCGCATTGCCTCCGGCGTGAGCCGCCGCGCGCGTCCCGGCATTTCCCGCCGCCGGTGGCTGCGGCGCGTCGCAAGCGGCGCGCTTCTCGCGTGCATCGCGACCTTGCCGCTCGCGACGGCGCATGCGGCGACCGCGGCGCCGGTTCTGGTCGTCGTCGGCGACTCGATCTCGGCCGGCTACGGCCTCGCCAAGGGCGAAGGCTGGGTCGATCTCCTCGCGGCGCGGCTTGCGCGGGACGGGTATCGCGAGCGCGTCGTCAACGCGTCGATCTCGGGCGACACCACGGCCGGAGGCCGGGCGCGCCTGCCGGCGCTCCTGCGCGAGCATCACCCGTCGATCGTGGTCATCGAGCTCGGCGGCAACGACGCGCTGCGCGGCGGCAACCTCGACGCGACGCGCGCGAATCTCGACGCGATGGTCAAGGCCGCACAGGCCGCGCGCGCGAAGGTGCTGATCCTCGGCACCAGGGTTCCGCCCAACTACGGCGCGACGTACGCGCAGCGCTTCGAGAGCCTGTTCACCGACGTCGCCAAGGCACGCCGCGTGCCGGTGGTCCCGTCCCTGTTCGCGGGCTTCGGCGAGGACCTCTCGCAGTTCCAGGCGGACCGCATCCACCCGGTCGCAGCCGCGGAGCCGAAAATCCTCGACAACGTATGGCCCACCCTCGTGCCGCTTCTGTCACGCCGATGATTGCGCCATTGCCTCCCGGTCCGCCGCCGCGACACGATTACCGGGTCACGATCGACGCGAGCGCGTCGTTCGCCGACCGCATCGACGTCCGCTCGCCTGCCGAGTTCGCGGCGGACCACCTGCCGGGAGCGGTGAACTGGCCGGTGCTCGACGACGCGGAGCGCACGCAGGTGGGGACGATGTACGTGCAGGTGTCGGCGTTCGAGGCGCGCAAGGCCGGCGCGGCGATCGTCGCGCGCAACATCGCCCGTATCGTCGACATGCACGTGCGCGACAAGCCGCGCGACTGGGCGCCGCTCGTCTACTGCTGGCGCGGCGGCCAGCGCAGCCGCGCGCTCGTGCACGTGCTCGCCGAGATCGGCTTCCGCGCCGCGCAGCTCGAGGGGGGGTACCGCGCGTACCGCCGGCACGTGGTCGCGCTGATCGCGCAGTGGCCGCGCCAGTTCCGGTATCGCGTCGTGTGCGGCCTCACGGGATCCGGAAAATCGCGGCTCATCGAGGCGCTGGCGGCCGAAGGCGCGCAGGTCCTGGACCTCGAGCGGCTCGCGTGTCACCGCGGCTCGCTGCTGGGCGAGATCCCGGGCGCGCCGCAACCGACGCAAAAGGCATTCGAGGGCGCGCTCGTCGACGCGTTCGGCCGCTTCGATCCCGCGCGGCCGGTCTACGTCGAATCGGAAAGCCAGAGGATCGGCCGGCTGCAGGTACCCGAGGCGCTGCTCGAATCGATGCGCGACTCGCCGTGCGTCAGGATCGAGGCCTCGCAGGCGGCGCGCGTCGCGATGCTGGAGGCCGATTACGCGCATCTCGCGCAAAACGGCGCACGGCTGGGCGAGCAGCTCGCGCCCCTCGCCCGGCTGCACGGCAACGCCGTCATCGCCCGCTGGCAGGCGATGCTCGAGGCGGGCGACACGCGAGAGCTCGCGACCGAGCTTCTCGAGGTGCACTACGATCCCTCCTACGAACGCGCGATCGGCCGCAATTTCCCGCGCTATCGCAGCGCGGCGTCCGTGCGCGTGGACGATCCCCGTGGCGAGGCGTTCGCGCGGCTGGCGCGGCAGCTGCTCGACGATCCTGCCTTCTCGCGCGCGGCGTGAGCGACCCATGACCGACTACGCGTTTCGCATCGTGAATGTCTTCGCGGAAGCGCCGCTTGCCGGCAATCCGCTCGCGGTGTTCGAGGACGCGCGCGGGCTCGACGCCGCCACGATGCAGGCGCTCGCGCTGCAGTTCAACCTGTCGGAAACCACGTTCGTGCTGCCCTCGGACGTCGCGACCGCCAGGGTGCGCATCTTCACACCGGCGTTCGAGATGCCGTTCGCGGGGCATCCGACGCTCGGCACGGCGCACGTGGTGCGTGCGCTCGCGGGCACCGCCAACCCGGCGGCTCGCGCCGACCGCGTGACGCTCGAGATGCATGCGGGCGTGATTCCGGTCGATGCCGAAGGCGACACGTGGACGCTGCAGGCGAACGCCCCGCGCCATCGGTCGCCGTCGGCGTCGCGGGCGGAGCTCGCGTCGATGCTCGGCCTCGGCGTGGACGATCTCGACGGCGAGCCACTGTGGGTCGACACGGGGAGCGACCAGCTCGTCATACCGCTCGCGCGCCTCGATGCCGTGCGCAGGGCCAAACCGTCGGCCGCGCAGCTGCTGGTGCACGGCAGCAACGGCGAGCGCGCGCTGGCCTACGTTTTCGCCCGAGAGGGCGACCGGGTGCTCGCGCGCTTCTTCTTCTCGAAATACGGCTCGGTCGTGGAGGATCCGGGCACGGGCTCCGCATGCGCGAACCTCGGCGGCTGGCTGCTTGCGACGGCCGCGCCGCTGCCGCAGCGCCTTCGCGTCGATCAGGGGGAAGCGGTCGGCCGCCCGTGCCGCCTCGGACTCGCGGTCGGCGTCGACCGCACGATCCGGGTTTCGGGTCGCGTCGTCGGTCTCGGCCGCGGCACGATCACGCTCTGACGGCTGCGCCGTCCCATTTCGCCATGAAGGCGCGCCAGTGCGGCGCGTCGGAGGCGCCGATGCGCTCGCGAACGAGCGCGATTTCGCGCGCGTATTCGCCGGCGTCGACTTCGCCGCGCAACAGACGGAAACGCTGGTACAGGAGATACGTGTTCAGCACGTCGCACTCGCAGTAGCAACGCACCTCGTGCAGGCGGCCCGCGGCGATCGCCGCGCCGACCTCGCCGCCGTCCATGCCGAGCTTGCCGGGAAAGCCGCAAAGCCGTGCCATCGCGTCGAGACCGGCGGTCGAGCGCGGCTGATATTGCGCGAGCACGTCCATCAGGTCGAGGTGGCGCGTGTGGAAGCGGTTCAGGTAATTGTTGAACTTGAACTCGCGATCGTCGTCGCCCCAGTCCCAGTAGCGGCCCGCGGCGATGCCGTGGATCAACGCGCGATGGTTCAGTACCGGCAGGTCGAAGCCGCCGCCGTTCCAGGACACGAGCTGCGGCGTGTATTTCTCGATGCCGTCGAAGAAGCGCCGAATGAGCTCGGCCTCGGGATCCGCGGGATCGCCGACCGACCACACGCGCAGGCCGCCCGCGTCGCGCATGGCGCACGCGATGGCGACGATGCGCTGCAGGTACGCCGGCGCGAAGTCGTTGCCGGTCGCGGCGCGGCGCCGCTGCTGGTACCACGCGACCACACCTTCGTCGTCGACGTCGGGCCCGATTTCGTGCACCCGCCGGATGCCGGCGACATCGGTGACCGTCTCGATGTCGAACGCGAGCAAAGGGGTCATGGTTGCCACGGCGCGGCGCCGCGCGTGCGGGATGCAGCGCTGACTAAGGGCAGCGACCCGGCATCACGCCGGAAAGACGCCGGTGGAGAAGTAACGATCGCCGCGATCGCAGACGATGAACACGATCGTGGCGTTCTCGACGGCATGCGAGACGCGCAGCGCCACCGCGCAGGCACCCCCCGAGCTGATGCCGCAGAAGATGCCCTCCTCGCGCGCCAGGCGGCGCGCGAGGTCCTCGGCATCGGCCTGCGTCACGCTCTCGGTGCGGTCGACGCGCCGCGAATCGAAGATCTTCGGCAGGTATTCCGGCGGCCATTTCCGGATGCCGGGGATCGACGCCCCCTCGGCGGGTTGCGCGCCGATGATCTCGATCGAAGGCTTCTTTTCCTTGAGGAAGCGCGATACGCCCATGATCGTCCCGGTCGTGCCCATCGCGGAGACGAAATGCGTGATGCGCCCCTCGGTGTCGCGCCAGATCTCCGGCCCGGTGCCGTGGTAATGGGCGAGCGGATTGTCGGGATTGGCGAACTGGTCGAGGATCGTGCCCTTGCCCTCGTCGCGCATGCGCGCGGCGATGTCGCGCGCGGCTTCCATTCCGCCCGCCTTCGGCGTGAGCACGAGCTCGGCGCCGTACGCGCGCATCGTCTGCACGCGCTCGGCCGTCTGGTTTTCGGGCATCACCAGCACCATCCGATAGCCGCGCATCGCGGCGACCATCGCGAGCGCGATGCCCGTGTTGCCCGAGGTCGCCTCGATCAGCGTGTCGCCGGGCTTGATGGTCCCGCGCTTCTCCGCCTCGACGACCATCGACAGCGCCGGACGGTCCTTGACCGACCCCGCGGGGTTGGTTCCCTCGAGCTTGGCGAGGATGACGTTCGAGGTATTGCCCGGCAGCCGGGCAAGCCTCACGAGCGGGGTGTTGCCGACGACGTCCGACAGCGACGGGTAGTCCATGCGCCGATTGTAGCGGAGCAAGTCGCGGTGAACCGAGCCGCGCCGCTCGCTCGGCGGAGCGGCGCCCGCACGCGAGCGAGGCGCGAGCGCGCCCGCATCATTTGCGCGAACGCGCCTGCGCGCGGGCGTCGATACGCTACTTCTTCGTCGCCTTCTCGTCCTTGACCGCCGACGCGTCCTTCGCCGTGTCCTTGGCCGTCGACTTCTTCGCCGCGGCCTTCGCGAGCCTCGCTTCCCTGTCCTTGGCGGCCTTCTCCTCGCGTTCCTTGGCCTTGGCGGCCTTCTCTTCCTTGGCCTTGGCGGCCCTGGCCGCCTTCTCCTGCTCCGCTTTCGCGGCCGTCTCCTCCTTCGCCTTGGCGGCGGTCGCGCGCTCCTCGGCCTTGGTCATCTTGGCAGGCGACGCGGCGCCGGCGGCCTTTCCTGCAGCGGCCGTGGCAGGCGCCGCCGGCGCGGCGGCCATCGGCGGGGCAGCGGGGGCCGGCGCAGGCTGTGCCGGTGCGGCCGCACGGCTTCGTGCGGGCGACGATGCAGCGGTCGACTTCGCCGCCTCGCGCGAAACGGCCGCCGGGACGCTGGTGCGCCCCGACACTGCAATCTCGTCGCGGATCTTCGCGAACTCGCCCTCCTTGATGCCCCTCACCTTCATGATGTCCTCGGTCGAGCGGAAGGGTCCGTTGGCATTGCGGTAATCGATGATGGCCTGCGCCTTGACCGGCCCGATGCCCGGCAGCGCGTCGAGCTCTTCCTTCGTGGCGGTGTTGATGTTGACGGCGGCGAGCGCGAGGCTCGACCCAACGAGCATCAGAATCGCGAGCAGGAGTCGTTTCATGTCGTTCTCCGTCGAGGGCGGGCGGCACCCCGCCGCACCGGCCGGCGGCGCCGGCCGAACTGCGAGCTTCCTCCGTAACGGCCTCGTCGGACTCGTCGTTGACGGTGTATCGCAGGAATGCGCCTCGACCTGAGCGCCATGCGGGGCGAAGCAGCGATCGGGCTTCGGCGCCGCCTTGCGAGCGAGGCGGGACGCCTGCCGCGCGCCGTGCACGAACGCTGCCTCGCGTCCGTTACTTCCGCGCCGCGGCGGCCTCCTTGACGGGCGCCGGTTTGGCGTCCTGATGCGCCGCCGCCTTGGCGTCCTGATGCGCCGCCTTGGCGTCCTGGCGCGCCGACCTGGCGGCCGGCTGCCCGACGGTGAGCTCGGACTTGAGCTTTTCGAGGCGCCGCGCGCCGATACCCTTGACGTCCTTCAACTCGTCCACGGATTTGAAGGCGCCATGCTGGTTGCGATAGTCGAGGATCGCCTGCGCCTTGGCCGGGCCGATGCCGGACAACGCGACGAGCTCCTCCTTGGTGGCGGTGTTGAGGTTGAGGGCGGCATGCGCAAGCGATGCCGCGAGCGTTACGACGACGGCCAGCAACGTACGAATCATGTGACGCTCCTTCGCGGTGACGGTGGGATCGTTTGCAGCGCCGGCGCGACCTCGCGCCGTGTGCCGCAAGCGAAGGAGAGCTTACGAACGCTTTCAGGCTGCCGAAATCAGACTTTCGACGTAGCGCGGGATGCCGTCCTCGACGGGCAGCAGCGGCGCGCCGTAACCGGCGGCGCGCAGGCGCGTGAGGTCGGCCTCGGTGAAGCTCTGGTACTTGCCTCGAAGCGCCTCCGGCATCGGCACATACGCGATCGCGCCCTCGCGCACGAGCTCGTCGAGCGTGCGCGGTGCGTCGCCCGCGGCATGGCGGCATGCGTTGATCGTCGCCTGCGCGACGGCGTTGAAGGTCGCCGCCTGCCCCGTGCCGAGATTGAAGATGCCGGAGCGGGCGCCGCGGTCGTAGAAGTGCAGGTTCGCCGCCACCACGTCGTCGACGTGCACGAAGTCGCGGCGCTGCTCGCCCGCCGCATATCCGCCCGAGCCCTCGAAGAGCCGCACGCGGGCGTCGCGGCGATACTGGTGGAAGAAGTGATGCGCGACCGACGCCATGCGCCCCTTGTGCGCCTCGCGCGGCCCATAGACGTTGAAATAGCGGAAACCGACCACCTGTGCCGTGCGCTCGGGGAGAAGGCGCCGCACGTACTGGTCGAAGAGCGCCTTCGAATAGCCGTAGACATTGAGCGGCGCCTCGCAGGCGCGCTCCTCGCGGAACGCCGGCCCCGCGCCGTACACCGCTGCGCTCGACGCGTACAGGAACGGGATGTCGTTGTCCTGGCAATGCTCGAGCAGCGCGACCGAATAGCGGTAGTTGTTGCGCAGCACGTAGCGCCCGTCGGTCGCGGTGGTGTCGGAACATGCGCCTTCGTGGAAGATCGCGGCGATGTCGTCGTCGAGATCGCCGTTCACGACGCGCGCGAGGAACTCGTCCTGGTCGAGGTAGTCGGCGATGTCGCAGTCGGCGAGGTTGCGGAACTTGTCGCCCTCGGCGAGGTTGTCGACGGCGATGATGTCCGTCTCGCCGCGCGCGTTGAGGCCCTTGACGAGGTTCGAGCCGATGAATCCGGCCGCGCCGGTCACGACGACGTACACGATCGATCCTCCCGCAGGCGGCGACTGCGCCTGCTCACGGCGCCGTTGCCGCAGCGTCGACGACGAACGGAACGCGCGGCGCCACCGCGCACAACAACTCGTATCCGACGGTGCCGGCCGCGTTCGCGACTTCGTCGACCGGCAAGCCTTCGCCCCACAGCACGACTTCGCTGCCGATTCGCGCCTGCGGCACCGAGGTCAGGTCCACGGTCGCCATGTCCATCGACACGCGGCCCGCCATCGGCACGCGTTGGCCGCAAACGAGCATGGGCGTTCCGTTGGGCGCATGCCTCGGATACCCGTCCGCGTACCCGCACGCGACGACGCCGATGCGCGTCGGGCGCATCGCCTCGAACGTGCCGCCGTAGCCGACGCGCTCGCCGGGCGCGATCGATTGGATGCCGATGAGCCGCGAGCGTAGCGTCATCACCGGGACGAGCCCCAGGCTTTGCGCACTGCGATCGGCGAACGGCGTGGCGCCGTAGAGCATGATGCCCGGCCGCACGCCCTCGCCGCCGATCTCGCCATAGCGCACGACCCCGGCGGAGTTGGCGCACGAACGCGGGTAGGCAAGCCCCTCGCACGCGGCGCGAAACCGCGCAAGCGGCTCGGCCAGACCGTCGGCTTCGTCGGCGCGCGCGAAATGCGTCATGAGACGAAGCGACCGCACTGCCGGCGCGCGGGCGAGGCGTTCGGCGAGTCCCCGCGCCTCGCCGGGCGCGACGCCGAGCCGATTCATGCCGCCGTTGACCTTGAGGTATACGTCGAGCGGTCGCGGAAGTTTCGCGGTCTCGAGCATGCGCACCTGGTCGTCGCGGTGCACCACCGTCGCGAGCGCGTGCTCCGCCACCGCTTTGAGCTCGCCTGCATCGAAGAAGCCTTCCAGGAGCAGGATCGGGCGCGCGTAGCCGGCGTCGCGCAGCGCGACCGCGGCGTCGAGCTCGATCAGCCCGAGGCCGTCCGCGCCGGCAAGCGCGGGGAGGACGCGTGCGAGGCCGTGGCCGTACGCATTCGCCTTCACCACGGCGAGCACCTCGGCGCCCGGCGCGAACGCCCGCACATGCGCCACGTTGGCGGCGAGCGCGCGAAGGTCGAGGTGCGCGACGAGCGGTCGGGGCATTGCGCGAGGGAGGGCGCGGGAACTACGCGGCGAGGCGCTCGCGCGGCGTTGGGAGAGCGTCTGCAATCATGGTATAAAGCGCCGGCCGCGCGGGTTCGCATTATAACAATCGACAGCGAACGTCAGGGCACCGAAGGGCCGCGGTTGGCCCGAATTCCTGCATGAAAGCCGGCTTCTACACGATCATCGCGGCGCAGTTCTTCTCGTCGCTCGCCGACAATGCGATCCTGATCGCCGCGATCGCGCTGCTGCGCGACCTGCACGAACCCGCCTGGATGACGCCGGCGCTCAAGCAGAGCTTCGTCGTGTCGTACGTGGTCCTCGCCCCGCTGCTCGGCGCGTTTGCCGACTCGATGCCGAAGGGGCGCGTCATGCTGATCACCAATGCGATCAAGTTCGTCGGCTGCGCATTGATGCTGCTCGACGTGCATCCGCTGCTCTCGTACGCGCTGATCGGGATCGGCGCTGCCGCGTACTCGCCGGCGAAGTACGGGATCCTCACCGAGCTCTTGCCGCCGCAGCAACTGGTGATCGCCAACGGGTGGATCGAAGGCGCGACGGTCGGCTCGATCATCCTCGGCGTGCTCCTCGGCGGCGCGCTGATCACGCCGCGCGTGTCCACCGCGCTGCTCGGCTTCGACTTCCCGATCATCGAGACGCCGATCAACACGCCGCCGGAAGCCGCGATCACCGTGATCATGGCCATTTACGTCGTTGCGGCGATCATCAACTGGTTCATTCCGGACACCGGCGTCGACCACCGCGTGCCGAGCAAGAACCCGATCTACCTCGTCCGCGAGTTCTCGCACTGCGTGTCCTTGCTCTGGCGCGACCGCCTCGGCCAGATCTCGCTCGCCACGACCACGCTGTTCTGGGGAGCGGGGGCCACGCTGCAGTTCATCGTCATCGACTGGGCCGCGCACGCGCTGTCGCTCAACCTGTCGCAGGCGTCGATGCTGCAGGGCGTGGTCGCGGTGGGCATCGCGCTCGGCGCGGTCCTCGCCGCGCGTTTCGTCTCGCTGCGCGGCTCGGTCGGCACGCTGCCAATCGGCGCGGCGATGGGGGTCGTCGTCATGGCGATGATCTTCGTGCACAACGTGCCGCTCGCGATGGTGCTGATGGTCGCCATCGGCGCGTGCGCGGGATTCTTCGTCGTGCCGATGAACGCGCTGCTCCAGCACCGCGGCCATGTCCTGATGGGCGCGGGTCACTCGATTGCGGTGCAGAACTTCAACGAGAACATCGGCATCCTCGTCATGGTCGGTCTCTACGCCCTCATGGTGCGCGCCGGCCTTTCCGTCACGGCCGCCATCCTCCTCTTCGGCATGTCGGTGACGGCGACGATGCTGCTCGTCATGGTGCGCCACCGCGCCAACCAGCGCCAATACGATTCCCTGCACCTGATCGGCATCGACAAGCCGATGCACTAGCCGGGGCCTCGGGCCCGCTCATGGGGCTCGGCTAGAGCACGACGGGCTCGTCCGGCAGCTCGTTGGACGTCGCGCCATCACGGGGAAAGTGGCGCGCGAGCAGCGCCGAAATCTCCCCAATTCCCTGCACGACGCCGTCGGCGAAGTGCCCCGCCGCGAACGCCGACTCCATCCGCGCGCAGATCGCCTGCCACGCGGCATCGCCGACACGACGGTCGATGCCGCGGTCGGCGACGATCTCGACGTCGCGATCGGCGAGCAGCAGGTAGACGAGCACGCCGGCGTTCTCCTCGGTGTCCCAGACGCGAAGCAGTCCGAACACTTCGAGGGCACGCTCGCGTGGCGTCAGCTTGCGCAGCACGCGCAACGGCGGCAGCGCGCCCTCGACCGCGAAGCAGACCTGGCCGCGATGCGTCTTCTCGCCGTTTGCGATCGACTGCTCGATGCGCGCGAGCGCGTCGTGGGAAAACACGCGCCGCACCGAGAGATGGTCGGCGACGACGTGACGCAGCAGCCGGTTCGTGCGCGTCATCGTTACCAGCTCCCGGAGGCGCCGCCGCCGCCGAAGCTGCCGCCGCCGCCCGAGAAGCCTCCGCCCCCGCCACCGAAGCCGCCGCCCAGCCCGCCACCCCCCCAGCCGCCCGTGGGAATCCACGTCCCGCCGCGGCGCCCGATGCCGCCACCGGCACCGAAGACCAGCATGATGAAGAACGCGATCAGCGCTGCGCCGATGCCGATGGCAATCGATCCCGCGAGGATCCATGCACCGACGCCGACGACGCCGCTCCCGATCGTCGAGCCGAGGAAGCGGCCGAACGTACGCGACAGGATGCCGCCGATGATTGGCACGCCGATGAAGAGCAGGATGAGCAACGTGCCGAAATCGAATCCCTGCCCGCCCCGCGGAGCCGCGCCACGCGCGGCTGGCAACGGCTCACCCTTGCCGACGACCGCGATGATGCGGTCGACGCCGGCATTGATGCCCTCCGCAAAACGGTTCTGCTGGAAAAGCGGCGCCACGTCCTCGGTGATGATCCGATGCGAGGTGACGTCGGTTAGCACGCCCTCGAGGCCGTAGCCGACCTCGATGCGCACCTTGCGGTCGTTCTTCGCGACGAGGAAGAGCGCGCCGTTGTCCTGCCCCTTGCGGCCGATCTTCCATGCTTCGGCGACGCGGATCGAATACGCCTCGATGGGCTCGGGCCGGGTCGACGGCACGAGGAGCACGACGAGCTGGTTGCCCGTGCGCTGCTCCCAGTCGGCGAGCTTGGCTTCGAGCGCCTGGCGCTCGGCGGCCGAGAGCGTGCCGGTTTCGTCGGTGACGCGCGCGGTGAGCTTCGGGATCGGCGCGAGCCCGTCGGATGCCGTTCCCCACGTCGAGGGTTGCGCATGCGCGCCAATGGCAAGCGCAAGCAGGGCGAGCGCGAGCAGCGCGACGAACGCGCTGCGCATGCGGAGCGGGACGCTCGATGACATCGCCGGCTATGCGAGAGGCGGCCGCCGCTGCGCGGCGACCGCGTTCCGCGCGCGCGTCAGGACTTCGGTGCCGGGGCCGGCGCGGGCGGCGCGGGGGGCGTCGAGGGCGCGGGCGCCGCCTTGGGCAAAGGCGCGGGCGCGGTCGGCGGTGGCTTCCCGAAATCCACCTTCGGGGGCACGCTCACCGCCCCTTCATCGGCGACGGCGAAGTTTGGCCGTACCGGCATCTTGAAGATCATCGCCGTGAGGTTGGTGGGGAACTGGCGCACCGTCGTGTTGTACTCCTGCACGCTCTTGATGTAGCGATTGCGCGCGACCGCGATGCGGTTCTCGGTGCCCTCGAGCTGCGATTGCAGGTCGCGGAAGAGCGCATCCGACTTGAGCTGAGGGTAGTTCTCCGAGACCGCAAGGAGCCGCGACAGCGCGCCCTGCAGCTGGTTTTGCGCCTGGATGAATTTCTGGAACGCCTCGGGGTCGTTGATGAGCTCGGGCGTCGCCTTGATCGACCCCACCGTCGCGCGCGCGTTGGTGACTTCGGTGAGCACCTGCCGCTCCTGTTGCGCGTAGCCCTTCACCGTGTCGACCAGGTTCGGCACCAGATCGGCGCGCCGCTGGTACTGATTGAGGACCTCGGACCAGGCGCCTTTGATCGCCTCGTCCTGACGCTGCAACTCGTTGTAGCCGCATCCTCCGAGCGCGAGCGTCAGCACGGCGGCCAATGCGATCCCCAGTTTGCGCAACATGCTCCTCCTCCGGTCTGCGAATGGGTGAACGTCCTGCGGGGCGCAATATGGAGCCTGCCGCCCCCCAGCGCAAGCGCGCGTCAATCGGCCCGGTCAGCGCGTCGTGAGCTCGCGCAGCGTCCGGCGGGCGAACAGCAGATCCTCCCAGGCTTTCGCCTTGTCGGCCGGATTGCGCAGCAGGTAAGCGGGATGGTACGTGACGACGAGCGGCGTGTCGCCGTAGCGGTGCACGCGGTTACGCAGGCTCGCGACCGGTGCGTCGATGTCGAGCAGCGTGCAGGCGGCGCTTCGGCCCAGCGCGACGATGAGCCGCGGCGCGACGAGCGCGACCTGCCGATCGAGGTAGGGCCGGCAGGCGTCGACCTCGAGCGGTGCGGGCGCGCGGTTGTTGGGCGGTCGGCATTTGAGGACGTTCGCGATGAAGACGTCCCGCTCGCGCGACAGGCGCAGCGCGGCGAGCATGTTGTCGAGCAACTGCCCGGCCGCGCCGACGAAGGGCTCGCCCTGCGCGTCCTCCTCGGCGCCCGGCGCCTCCCCGACGAGCATCCATTGGGCAGCGACCGCGCCCACGCCCGGCACGGTGCGCCTTCGCGTCGTGCACAACCCGCACGCGCGGCAGGCCGCGATGTCGGGCGCGAGCGCTTCGAACGCGAGCGACGCGATGCGCGCGCGGCGCGCATCGGCGGGCGCATCGTTTTGCGCCGGGGCGTTCGCGGTGCCCTCGTCGGCCGATTCCGGCGTTGCCTGCGGCGCGAGGCCGCCAAACGGCGCGCACCTTTCGCGCCACACCGGCGCGATGCCGAGTTCCTCCAGGATCGTTGCGCGCGATGCCATCGGCCGCTAAGCAGACGACGCGAGCGTCAGCGGGCGCAAATCGCGCCGCATGACGAGCGCGTCTTCGCGAATCCCGCCGCGCTTGCCCGCCGGGTAATACTCGACGCGGCGCGCGACGGCCATGAACGCCTCGCTTTCGTAGAGTGCGATCGCGGCGTGGTTGCCGACGCGGACTTCGAGGAAGAGCTGCTCGGCGCCGAGGCGGCGTGCGTCGTCGATGAACTGCCGCAGGAGCGCACGGCCGAGGCCGTGGCGGCGCGCCTCGGGAACGACGGAGAGATTCAGGAGCTGCGCCTCGCCGGGGCCGAGCATCAACACGCCGTACGCGACGATGCGGCCCGCGCGCACGCCGACGCGAGCCGAATAGCCCGCCGCGAGCGCGTCGCGGAAATTGCGCTCGCTCCATGGCGCGGCATGAATGCGCGCCTCGAGCGCGGCGACGACGGGCAGATCGTGCGCCGCGAGCGGACGCCATTGCACGGGCGCGGGGACGGGAGGCTTGGGAAGCGACGCCATGTTCGATCAGAGTCGCTCGCCGGCGGCGCGCTCCGCGCTCGTCAGCGCGACGCGGTGGCGCACGTACAACGGTTGCGCCTTCTCGGCGGGCAAGCCCTCCCCCGCGAGGACCCGTGGCCAGGCAAAGCGCGCGACCGATTCGGCGTCGGGAATGAGCGAGGGATCGCACGCCGCGAGCCCAAGCTGCTCCGCCAGCGCGGGATAGGCGGCGAAACCGTCGCCCGCGCCTTGCCAGGCGCCCGCGGAGGGCGTGGACACCTCGTCGGGCCTGCAAACGACCGGCTCACGCACCGTATCCCAGTCGTGGTCGCGACGCCGATAGGCCGCCACGTACACTTCGCGCATGCGTGCGTCGAGGCAGGCGACGACGTCGGTGAAGCCGTGCACTTGCCATGCGGACTGCGCGATCGCGCCGAGTGTCGGCACGCCGAACACCGGCAGGCCGCTGCCGAATGCGAGTCCCTGCGCGACGCCGCACGCGATGCGGATGCCCGTGAATGCGCCGGGGCCCGCGCCGTACGCGATGCCGTCGAGGCGCGCCAGCGACGTGCCGCCGCGCGCGAGCACCTCGGCGACGAGCGGCAGGATACGTTCGGACGCGGCGCTCCCCGCCCGCTCGCGCAACGCGATCGCTGCGCGACCGTCGAACAGCGCGACGGAGAGCCACGCGGTGGCCGTGTCGAACGCGAGGATCTGCATGGCGCGCATTCTACGATGCGGGCCGCGCCGCGGCGCGTAGAATCCGCGCCTTCCTCATGCCGGAATACACGATCGAATCGCTGGATCAGGAAGGCCGCGGCGTCGCGCACGCCGAGGGCAAGGTCGCGTTCGTCGAAGGCGCGTTGCCCGGCGAGCGCGTGTCGGCGGAGATCCTGCGCCGCAAGCCGAGCTACGACATCGCGCGCGTCATCGACGTGCAGCGGCCGAACGCGGCGCGCGTGGCCCCGCGCTGCCCGCACTTCGGCGTGTGTGGCGGCTGCACGCTGCAGCACGCCGACGTCGCGCTGCAGGTCGCCGCCAAGCAACGCGCGCTCGAGGATGCGCTGGCACGCATCGGACGGGTGCGTCCCGACACGCTTCTCGCGCCCGTCGCCGGCCCGGCGTGGGGCTACCGGCATCGCGCACGGCTTTCGGTGCGCGACGTCCCCAAGAAGGGCGGCATCCTGATCGGCTTCCACGAGCGCAAGTCGAGCTACGTCGCCGACATGCGCGAGTGCCACGTGCTGCCGCCGAAGATTTCGGCGCTGCTTCCCGTCCTGCGCGCGCTCGTCGAGTCGCTGTCGATACGCACGCGCCTGCCGCAGATCGAGCTCGCCGTCGGCGAGCGCCTTGCGCCGCTATCGACCGGAGGGACCGGTGCGACGGTGTACGCGCTGGTGCTGCGCATCCTCGAGCCGCTGACTCCGACCGACGAGGCGAAGCTCGTCGCCTTCGCGGACGCGCACGGCGTCGAGTTCTGGCTGCAGCCGGGCGGCCCGGAAACCGTCGTGCCGTTCCATCCGCCGGGCGCGACGCTCGCGTACACGTTGCCCGACTTCGACGTGGCGATCCCATTCGCGCCCACCGATTTCACCCAGGTCAACACGGCGATCAACCGCGTGCTCGTGCGCCGCGCGATCGCCTTGCTCGATCCACAGCCCGGCGAGCGGATCGGCGATTTCTTCTGCGGGCTCGGCAATTTCACGCTGCCCATCGCCCGGCGGGGAGCGAGCGTCGTCGGCATCGAGGGCAACCAGGCGCTGATCGCGCGAGCGCGGGAGAACGCTTCGCGCAACGGCCTTGCCCCGCAAACGCGCTTCGTCGCGGCGAATCTCTTCACCGTCGACGCGGCCTGGATCGGGGAACTGGGGCGTCTCGACCGTGCGCTCGTCGATCCGCCGCGGGAAGGCGCCGTGGAGCTCGCGAAGACGCTGCCGCACCGCGACGACCAGGGCGGGCTTTCGAGGATCGTCTACGTCTCCTGCAACCCGGCGACCCTCGCGCGCGACGCCGCGGTGCTCGTGCACGAGCGGGGTTATCGGCTCGCCTCGGCGGGTGTCCTCAACATGTTTGCGCATACCGCGCACGTCGAGTCGATCGCGGTCTTCGCCCGATAGCCGCGCGAGTCCGGGCGAGCGACGCCCAAGGCTGAACGCGATTCCCGGCGACGAGAAGAAAAACGGGGCGAGATGTCCTCGCCCCGCAGACCGCTGGAAGAACGCCGTTCAGTCGCGCTGCCCGGCGAACGCGAGGAGCAGATTGAGCAGGCTGATGAAGATGTTGTAGACGTCGAGGAACAGGTTCAGCGTGGCCGTGATGTAGTTCGTCTCCCCGCCGCGCACGATGTTGCTCACGTCGTGGAGCAGGTACAGCGAGAAGATCAGCACGGCAACCGCCGAGATCGTGAGCGACACCGCCGGCACCTGGAAGAACAGGTTCGCGAGCGACGCGACGATCAGCAGGATCAGGCCGACGAACAGGAACTTGCCGAGGAAGGAGAAGTCGCGCTTCGTCACCGTGGCGAGCCCCGCCATGCCGAAGAAGATCGCGGCCGTCATGCCGCCTGCGAGTCCCACGAGCTGGCCGCCGTTGCGGAAGCCCAGCGCGATCGAAAGGATCGGCGCGAGCATCAGGCCGGCGATGAACGTGAAGCCGAAGAGCGCCGGCACGCCCCACGCGCTGTTGCGCAAGGCGGTGACGCCGAACAGCGCACCGATCATCACGCCGAACATCAGAAGCGGCGCCATGATCGGCGACGCAGTGAAGAAGCCGAGGAAGTTGAGCTGCATGCCGACCCACGCGCCGGCGATCGTCGGCAGCATCGACAACGCGAGCAGCCAGTAGGTATTGCGGAGAACGCGGTTCTGGCGCTCGACAAGGACGCCCCCGGCCTGGGGACTCGTCTCGCGCGTGAAAACCGGCTGCAACCTGGGTTCCATGAAACCTCCGAAAAAGGGCCGTCGGCCCGAAGCGAGCAACGACGTCTAGCCTAACAGAAACGCCACGCCGTCCGATAAGGGTTCCCCGTAGATCGAGACGGCGTCCGGGTGACGGTGAAGATGCCTCCGGTGCGCTTCCGAATCAAGGGCCCCCGGGGAACGCCGATAATCGCCTCGGCAGGGCGAAGGCGACTGGGAAAGAGGGGTGGGCCAAGTCGTTCATGGACAAAGAGGAGTTGCCTCGTGCAGACGCGTGGGCGGGAGCGCCCGACCCGGAAACGTCGATCGGGCAGCGCGCCGTGGCCGAAGAAGCCTAGAGCGTGCGCAGGAAGAGAACGATCTTCCAGATGTCGCTCCGCCCGAGAATGCCTTTGTAGGCGGGCATCGCCGTTCCCAAAGGGCGTCCGCCGTCAGCGATCGTCCAGAACAGGTAGCCGTCCCCGACCATTGGCATCCCGCCGATTCCCACCAGCTTGGCGGCGGGAGGGTTGAGACTCCCGGCCGCAGGTCCGTCCCCGTACCCCCTCTCGCCGTGGCAGGCGACGCAATTGAGCGAATAGAGCCGTCTTCCCGCGTCCGCGTTCGCTCGCGTCGGGGGCAGCGGGTTCGTCATCCGCGCGTACTTCGGGTCGACGCCGTAGCGCATGACGAATGTGCGGCGTACGGGCGAGCCGCCCATCATCGCTCCGTGCATGCCGGGCATCGGCCCCATCTGCGCGGTGCACGTTGCCGCGACCAGGCCCCCCGCGACCATCGCCACTCGCATCACGCGTTTCACGTATCGCTCGTGCACCAGCGCGTGCTCTGCCGGCGTACGAGGGCTCGGAGTCGCCCGGTGGGTTCCGAGCGCGCACGACGAGTACCCGGCGCTCATACGCAGATGAGGCGAGTTCGTGCCTGCAAGTCCCGGATGCAGAGGGGACACTGGCGAAGCACAGCGTGGCGCGTCACGAGAGCAGCGGTTCGACGCGGTTGTGCGGGTCGGCGCTCGATCGCTCTCGGGAGGATCTGCGAGCGTGGGAGCAACGCAAGCGCGACGCACAGCAACCTCCCATGATTCCGCCGAAACGGAAGCGTGGTCGGATGTGCGCAGGTGCTGGTCGAAGAGGAAGGCTCCGACTCTCGCTCCATACGCCGTTGGCGCGAAGGCACTGCCCGTTTTGATTCGATGAGCAGGCCGCTGACGCATCGTTTCGACACCTTCGCTATTTTGCGATCGTGACCGGTATCGCGACGCTTTCCACCTTGCCGACGGTGCTCTGGAAGAGGATGTTGAGCAGGAAGAACGAGGTGCGGTCCCAATCGGAATCGTTGACCGAGTAATACCTTCCCCTGAAGTAGATGAATGGAACGCTGGAGTCGGGTGCGCTATCTGTCACGTTGATCTTCAGTGTCGCCGCCGGATTCGCCGCCACCTCGCCGGTGCGTGGATCCGGGGCGACGTCGAACTCTGGCGCGACATGGATTCCATGGGCGAGGAACCTGAGAATCTGCAGCATGCTCCGCATCTTGATCGCACCACGGATCGGGAAATCGCCCCCTGGTCCATCCGGCCGGACTTCCAGATAGACGAAGCCGCGCGGGTTCCGGCTGATGCGTTCGTTGAACTCGAAGCGCTGCTGGTCGCTCAACGCCATCGGATCGAAATTCGTCACCACGTTCCGCCCGGCGTCCAGCCGCGTCAACTCGTAGCTGCCATCGGTCTTCTGGCGCCAGTTCAGTCCGAGGGTGAACCCGTTGTTGATATCTCCCGCGCTCGGCACCCCCTTGAAGTCCCGAATCAAGGTCTCTCTGAAAACGAGCGACCTGACAAAGAGCTTTCGATGATCGTTCAGCCACTGCAGATGGTCCGCGATCCGTCGGAATTCCTCGTACTCGGCCGGACGCTGCGGGTCGTTTTCGATGAAGCGAATGAAGCTGCCGGCTGGGGTCTGGACCTCGATCCCGGACGCCATCGTCCGCATGACCTGGCTGATACGCCCGCCTTGGAACACCAAGGACTCGAAGACCTTGCCGTCGAACGGCGTTGCGAGGCGCTCGGTGAACTGCTGTCCGGAGATCGGGATGATGCTGAATGTCGGGTTCTCCGACGCGCTGGCTCCGATCGCTATATTGAAGAAATCCGTGTTTGGCGCCGTATTGAGCTGGCCGCTGGCGAGCGACGTCGTCCAATTGAAGGTCGCCGCAATGCTGGAAGTGGAGGTGAAATGGACCGCTTCCAGATTGTCGACGCGTGCGATGTTGAGGAGGAGGAGCTTTTCGTCCAGGCTCTTGGCAACGTCATCGTAGCCGATGACCTGTCGCTCGAGCACGAGCGGTCCGGCGCAGCTGCTGACACCTAATGCGAGCGCACAGAGCCAGGCAGTGCGCGTAGCAGCAGGGCGCCGGGTCATTTCCTCCGAAGTCCTGACAATCAAAGATAGTGCTCGTCCCAATGCCATGAAGGTGAAGTCTTGGACTTGCTGGGCAATTGAAAGGAGCACGCATCCTCCGGCTGGAACGTTTGGCGGCGTTCGAATCGGATAAGCAAAGGCGCATCCCGATGCCAAGGGTAGCGGCGCCGGAAGCGGTGTGCAAACGGACCGCAGCGATGATCAGGGCCGAGAGTGAGGCGGTCGGCAGCCCGAAGCTCGCTCAACTGTCGCACGACAAATGGTGCTCACCTGCAAACACAAGATCATTGAAGCAAAAGTGCTAGATGAGAAAACGGCTCATAAAACGGACAACCCTTACATCCACGTAACTCGAATATATTTCGTAACCGACGGGGTCTGCGGCAAGGATGGGTGGCAGAGCGGTTGAATGCACCGGACTTGAAATCCGGCGATCGCGCAAGCGATCCGTGGGTTCGAATCCCACCCCATCCGCCA
>JBLMWW010000067.1:0-19210 GCA_050257435.1 Rudaea sp. | reverse complement strand
GAGGCGGCATGGCGCGGGGTGCTCGCGCCGTATTACGCCGAGTTCGGCATCGACCCGCGGACGATCGAGCCCGGTCCGGGGCGCGCTCCGTTCGACGCCGCGGCCGCCGAGGTGCTCGAGGCGCTGCGCCCGCCGGTCGTGAGCTTTCATTTCGGCCTGCCGGCGCCCGACCTCCTTGCGCGCGTGCGCGCGATCGGCGCGAAGATCCTGGCGTCGGCGACGACCGTCGACGAAGCGCGCTGGCTCGAAGCGCGGGGCGTCGACGCGATCATCGCCCAGGGCCTCGAGGCGGGCGGGCATCGCGGCAGCTTCCTCTCCGACGACCCGACCGAGCAGGTCGGCACGCTGTCTCTCGTTGCGCAGGTGCTGCGCGCGGTGCGCGTGCCGGTGATCGCGGCCGGCGGCATCGCCGACGCCAACGGAGTGAAGGCGATGCTCGCCTTGGGCGCGGCGGGCGTGCAGGTCGGCACGGCGTTCTTGCTCACGCCGGAGGCGACGACGAGCCGCCTTCATCGCGAAGCGCTCGCGAGCGACGGCGCACGCCACACGGCGGTCACCAACGTCTTCACCGGCCGGCCGGCGCGTGGCATCGTCAACCGGATCGTGCGCGAGGTCGGGCCGATCGATGCACGCGCACCGGCGTTCCCGCTGGCGGCCGCGGCGATCGCACCGCTGCGCGCCGCGGCCGAGCGCCGGGGCTCGGGCGATTTTTCGCCGCTGTGGTCGGGGCAGAACGCGACCGGTTGCCGCCCGATTCCCGCCGCCGCGCTGCTGCGAGAGCTCGCGGGCGCCGCGTAACGGGTCACGTCCGCTTCACGCCCACGTCGTACGTTGCCGCGTAGCCCTGTGCGGCTTGCACGACGTCGAGCAGGAGCATCGTTCCGCCTGCGCGATACAGGCCATCTTGCGCATTGCGGGTGCGCCTGCCGCCGGGGTAGGGCGGTTGCGCGTGCACGCGGTCGGTGAGTGCGTCGTCGAAGTAGAGCTGCGACGTGAATTCCGACGTGCGGGTGCGCACCTTGAAATGGATGTGCACGGCACGGCCCGGGTACGCGCCGGGATAGATGGTCGTGAAACGCACGCGCCCGTCCGCGCCGCTGACCTGGTAGCCGCGCAGGAACCCGGCTCCGCGCGTAGCGACCGGCGGGTCGTCGACGTCCGAGTAGACGCCCGCCGCGTCGCAGTGCCAGAGGTCGACGATCGCGCCGGCGAGCGGCGCGCACGCGGCGCCGTCGAGCGCGAGGACGCGCAAGGTGAGCGTGAGAAGGGCGCCCGGCTTGACCGATCCGTTCGCCGGATCGTGCCGCAGGTCGGTACGCTCGAGACGCTCGTCGACGAAATACGGACCCTCCGTCTGGGCCGGCGTCAGCACGCAGCGAGGCGCATTTTCGGCGCGCAGCGGCATGCCGAGTGTCGCCCCGGCGAGGGCAGCGCCGGCGACCGCGACGGCGCGCAATGCGCCGCGTCGTGGAAAGTTCGCGTTCGTCGTACGCTTCATGCGCGCTTCGCGGGTCGCCGGTCCGGGCGGGAATCGCCCTTCATCTTCGCGGTCCCAGTATCGCAAGCCTTGGCATAGTCTAATCCCGCGATGTCCCGCCTGCCCGTCATGCTGCTGCTTCTGCACCTCTACGTGGGCGCGCGCCTCCTGCCGGACTTGCCTTTCGGGAGCGCCGGCGTCGCGCTTGGCGCGACCGTCCTGCTGCTGTCGGCGGGGCTCATTCCCTTCGGCTTCCGCAGGCGGCGCGCCCGGCCCGCCGGACACGCCAAGGCGCTGATGTGGGCGGGCCTGGTCGCGCTCGGCGCCTTTTCGACGCTGCTCGTGCTGACGTTCGCGCGCGACTTGGTGCTGCTCGTCGCGCTCGTCGCCGACGCGCTGCTGCCGGGCGAGGTCCCGCTCCGCGCGCTCGCGCGGTGGAGCGCGCTCGCCGTGCCGGTCGCGACGGCGCTGCTCACGATCCTCGGTTTTCACAACGCGCGGCGCGTCGCCCGCGTGCGCACCGTCGACGTGCCGATCCCGGCGTTGCCGGCGGCGCTGCACGGGTTCACCATCGCGCAGATCACCGACGTGCACGTCGGGCCGACGATCGGTGGCGATCACGTGGCGGCGGTCGTCGACGCGGTGAACCGCCTCGACGCCGACCTCGTCGCGATCACCGGCGATCTCGTCGACGGGAGCGTCGCCCAGCTCGCGTTGCACACGGCGCCGCTCGCGCGGCTGCGCGCCCGGCACGGCGCGTACTTCGTCACCGGCAACCACGAGTACTACTCGGGCGCGCACGCGTGGATCGGCGAACTGCGCCGGCTGGGCGTGCGCGTGCTGCTGAACGAGCACGTCGTGCTGGCGCACGATGGCGCGCGGCTCGTCGTCGCTGGGGTCACCGACCCTTCGGCGCACCGCTTCGACCCCGCGCATCGCAGCGACCCGGCGGCAGCGATCGCCAACGCGCCCGACGACGCGGGCGTTCGGGTGCTGCTCGCGCATCAGCCGCGCTCGGCGTTCGCCGCGGCGCTGGCGGGCTTCGACCTGCAGCTCTCGGGCCACACGCACGGCGGGCAGTTCCTGCCGTGGACGCTGCTCGTGCGGTTCCAGCAGCCGTTCACCGCCGGCCTCGCGCGACTTGGCCGGCTGTGGGTGTACACGAGCCGCGGCACCGGCTACTGGGGTCCGCCGAAGCGGCTCGGCGCGCCGTCCGAGATCACGCGCGTGCGGCTCGTGCCGGAATAGCGGCGCGCGGCCGCTACGCCTTGGGGGCTTCGCCGCGCCTCGCCTCAGCGTTTCGGCCGGCCGAACATGCCGGTGACCGAGGCCTTGCCGATCGCGTGCGCGTTGATCATGAAGCCTGCGAGCGACGCGGTCGCCCCCTTCGGCACGTCGAGCTTCGCGACGTCGAGCGCGTAGAGCGTGAAGACGTAGCGATGCGGCTTGTCGCCTTCGGGCGGGCACGGGCCGCCGTAGCCCGGGAGGCCGTAGTCGGTGGCAACGCTGGCGGCGCCGCTCGGCAACGCCGAGCCGTCCGACTTGCCCGCGCCCTTCGCGAGCTCCGTCGTTCCGGCCGGGATGTCGTACACGACCCAGTGCCACCACCCGGCGCCTCCCGTGGGTGCGTCGGGATCGTGCAGCAGCAGGGCGAAGCTCTTCGTGTCGGGCGGCGCGCCGGTCCAGCGCAACGCCGGCGAAACGTTCTGTCCCGTGCAGCCGAAGCCGTCGAACGCCTGCTCGGGCCGCAGCGTTCCGCCAGGCTCGAAATCGGGGCTCGAGAGCGAGAACGCGCCGGGGAACGTCTCGGTGGCGAGTCGCTGCGTCGCAAGGCGCGACAGCGCACGAACGAGCGTTGGAGCGATCATGGGAAATCTCCTGTCGAGGGATAGCGGGACGATCATTGTGCCCCGATCCGCCTTCGGCAGAAGACGCGGCGCTTGCAACGTGACAGGCGGCGGGCCCGCGGCGAATCGCGTACATTTCCGATTCCGGCACCGCGCCGCCACGGGCCCGCCCATGGCGACCCACACGCTCATGACTGCACCTGCGACCCGCGTCGAGCACGACCTCCTCGGCGATCGCGCCGTCCCCGCCGACGCCTACTACGGCATCCACACCCTGCGGGCGGTGGAGAATTTCCCGATCACCGGCAACCCGATCTCGATCTATCCTGACCTGATCCGCGCGCTCGCATGCATCAAGGAGGCGGCCGCGCTCGCGAACCAGGAACTCGGCCTGCTCGACGCGGAAAGGGCCGACGCGATCGTCAAGGCCTGCGAGGAGATACGCGCGGGCCGGTTGCACGACCAGTTCGTGGTCGATGTGATCCAGGGCGGCGCCGGCACGTCGACCAACATGAATGCGAACGAGGTGATCGCCAACCTCGGTCTCGAGCACATGGGGCACCGCAAGGGCCAGTACCGGCACCTGCACCCCAACGAGCACGTCAACATGAGCCAGAGCACGAACGACGTGTATCCGAGCTCGCTCAAGGTCGCGACGTACTTCGGGATCTTCCGGCTCGTGGATGCAATGGCGACGCTGCGGCACGCCTTCGAGGCGAAGGCCGAGGAGTTTCGCGACGTGCTGAAGATGGGCCGCACGCAATTGCAGGATGCGGTGCCGATGACGCTCGGGCAGGAGTTCTCGACGTATGCGGTGATGCTCGGCGAGGACGAGGAGCGGCTCAAGGAGGCGGCGACGCTGATTCGCGAGATCAATCTCGGCGCGACGGCGATCGGCACCGGCATCAACGCGCCGCCCGGCTATGCGGAGCTCGTGTGCCGGCGGCTCTCGGCGCTGACGGGCATTCCGCTCATCACGGCGCCGAACCTGATCGAGGCGACGCAGGACTGCGGCGCGTTCGCGCAGCTTTCGGGCGTGCTGAAGCGCGTCGCCGTGAAGCTGTCGAAAACGTGCAACGACCTGCGGCTGCTGTCGAGCGGACCGCGCGCGGGACTGAACGAGATCGACCTCCCCGCGGTGCAGGCGGGCTCGAGCATCATGCCGGGGAAGGTGAACCCGGTGATCCCGGAGGTCGTGAACCAGATCGCGTTCGAGGTGATCGGCAATGACATCACGGTGAGCTTCGCCGCCGAGGCCGGGCAATTGCAGCTCAACGCGTTCGAGCCGATCATCGCCCACAGCCTGTTCAAGAGCATCACGCACCTGCGCAACGGCTGCCTGACGCTCGCCGAGCGGTGCGTGAAAGGGATCACCGCGAATCGCGAGCGGTTGCGCGACCTCGTCGAGAACTCGATTGGCGTGGTCACCGCGCTCAACCCGTACATCGGGTACGCGAACGCGACGCAGATCGCACAGGAGGCACTCGCGACCGGGCGGCGCGTCTACGACCTCGTGCTCGAGCACAAGCTCCTGTCGAAGGAGCGCCTCGACGAGCTGCTGCAGCCCGAGGTGTTGACGCATCCGCGGCCGATCCTTCATCCGGAGCGCGATTAGCGGCGCCTTTGACGCAAGGTGGATGCACTGCCCCGCGTGCGCGACGGCGGCGCGTCGACGCGAACGACAAGAGGAAGGACTGATGGCGATCGTCGAAGTGAAGGTTCCCGACATCGGCGACTTCAAGGACGTGCCGGTGATCGACGTGCTGGTCAAGCCGGGCGACACGGTCGAGCCCGAGGATCCGCTCGTCACGCTCGAGTCCGACAAGGCGACGATGGACGTTCCCGCACCGGCGGCAGGAACGGTCGCCTCGCTCTCGGTGAAGATCGGCGACAAGGTCTCGGAAGGCTCGCCGCTGCTTAAGCTCGAAACCGGCGCGGCCAAGCCCCCCGCCGAGCCGGCGCGCGCAGCGCCCGCGGCCACCGACGCGAGCGCGCCCGCCGCGGGCGCTTCGTCGCTCCCGCTGGCCGCTCCGACCCGTGCGCCAACGGCCGCCGCAGCGCCGACGCCGTCCGCACAACGGCGCGACACGGCGGCCGGCGGCGGCGACGTCGAATGCGAGATGCTCGTGCTCGGCGCGGGGCCGGGGGGTTACTCGGCAGCGTTTCGCGCGGCCGACCTCGGCATGAAGACCGTGCTGGTCGAGCGCTATCACGACCTCGGCGGCGTATGCCTCAACGTCGGCTGCATCCCGTCGAAGGCGCTGCTGCACGTGGCCGCGGTGATGGACGAGGTGAAGACGATGGCGGCGCACGGCGTCGCGTACGGCTCGCCGCAGATCGATCTCGACAAGCTGCGCGACTTCAGGAAGCGCGTCGTGCGAAAGCTCACCGCCGGCATCGCGGCGATGGCGCGCGCGCGCAAGGTGGAGGTGGTGCACGGCATCGGACGCTTCGTCGACGCGCACCGTCTGCACGTCGATCTCACGTCGGGCAAGGGCCGCGCGACCACGGGCGAGAGCAGGACGATCCGCTTCGAGAAGGCGATCATCGCGGCGGGCAGCCAGGCGATCGCGCTGCCGTTCATGCCCGACGATCCGCGCATCGTCGATGCGACGGGTGCGCTCGAGCTGCCGCTGATACCGAAGCGCATGCTCGTCGTCGGCGGCGGCATCATCGGGCTCGAGATGGCCAGCGTGTACGCTTCGCTCGGCAGCCGCATCGACATCGTCGAAATGCTCGACGGCGTCATGGCGGGTGCCGACCGCGATCTCGTGCGCGTGTGGGAGCGGAAGAACGCCGGCCGCTTCGACAACGTCATGCTGAAGACGAAGACCGTTTCGGCGAAGGCGGCCGGCGCGGGGATCGAGGTAGCCTTCGAAGGGGAGAAGGCACCGTCCGGGCCGAAGGTCTACGACCTCGTGCTGGTCGCGGTCGGACGACGACCGAACGGCAAGGCGATCGACGCTGCGCAGGCGGGGGTCGCGGTCGACGAGCGCGGCTTCATCCGCGTGGACCGGCAGATGCGCACCAACGTCGATCATGTCTTCGCGATCGGCGATATCGCGGGCGCGCCGATGCTCGCGCACAAGGCGGTGCACGAGGGTCACGTCGCGGCCGAGGCCGCGTCCGGCATGAAATCGTTCTTCGACGCGCGCCAGATTCCGTCGGTCGCGTATACGGACCCCGAAGTGGCGTGGACGGGCGTCACGGAGGACGAGTGCCGCGCACGCAGCGTCGCGTATCGCAAGGCGGTGTTTCCCTGGACCGCTTCCGGGCGCGCGATCGCCAACGCGCGGGAGGAAGGCCAGACGAAGCTCCTCTTCGACGCTGAAACGCACCGAATCATCGGCGGCGGCATCGTCGGCACGCACGCGGGCGATCTGATCAGCGAGATTGGTCTTGCGATCGAGATGGGATGCGACGCGGTCGACATCGGCCGCACGATTCATCCGCACCCGACGCTTTCGGAATCGATCGGCATGGCCGCCGAGGCATTCGAGGGCGTCTGCACCGACCTGCCGCCGCCACGCAACGCATGACGCGCGAGGCACGTGCCGGAAGGCGCCATGACTGGTGCCGAGCGGACTTGCAAGGAGGGAACCATGAGTGAAGAGCAGCTGAGCGTCGCCGCGCTCGAATATCACGAGCTTCCGCGACCGGGGAAGATCTCGATCGCGCCGACGAAACCGCTCGCGAACCAGCGCGATCTGTCGCTCGCCTATTCCCCGGGCGTGGCTTACGCATGCACCGCGATACAGCGCAACCCGGCCGACGCGGCGCGCTACACGGCGCGCGCGAATCTCGTCGCGGTCGTCACGAACGGCACCGCCGTCCTCGGGCTGGGCAACATAGGCGCGCTCGCCGGCAAGCCGGTGATGGAAGGCAAGGCCTGCCTGTTCAAGAAGTTCGCCGGGATCGACGTGTTCGACATCGAGGTCGGCGAGACCGACCCCGACCGTGTGGTCGACGTCGTGGCCGGGCTCGAGCCGACCTTCGGTGGCATCAATCTCGAGGACATCAAGGCGCCCGAATGCTTCTACATCGAGCGCAAGCTGCGCGAGCGGATGAAGATCCCGGTGTTTCACGACGACCAGCACGGCACGGCGATCGTCGCCGCGGCGGCGCTTCTCAATGCGCTCGCGATCGTCGGCAAGGACATCGGACGCGTGAAGCTCGTGTGCTCCGGCGCCGGCGCCGCGGCCATCGCATGCCTCGACCTGCAGGTGAGCCTCGGCCTCGATCGCCGCAACGTGTTCGTCGTCGACAGCAAGGGTGTCGTCGCCAGGGGCCGCACCGGCTCCATCGATCCGGAAAAGGCGCGCTACGCGCAGGAGACGCAGGCCCGCACGCTCGGCGACGTCATCGGCGGCGCGGACGTGTTCCTGGGACTGTCGACCGCCGGCGTGCTGACCGGCGAGATGGTCGCACGGATGGCCGACAAGCCCATCATCCTCGCGATGGCCAATCCCGAGCCGGAGATCCGGCCGGAGGTCGCCAAGGCCGCGCGGCCCGATTGCCTGATCGGCACGGGACGCTCGGACTACCCGAACCAGGTCAACAACTCGCTCTGCTTTCCTTTCATCTTCCGCGGTGCGCTCGACTGCGGGGCGAGCACCATCAACGAGCCGATGAAGCTCGCCGCGACCCGCGCGCTGGCCGCGATCGCGCGGGCGGAGCCGTCGGAGATCGTGGCGGAAGCGTACGGGGAGGCGACGCCGGCGTTCGGCACCGATTACCTCATTCCGCGCGCGTTCGATCCCCGGCTCATCGTGAACATTGCGCCGGCCGTGGCGAAGGCCGCGATGGAGAGCGGGGTCGCGACGCGCCCGATCGGTGACTTCGACGCCTACCGCGAGCGCCTGACGCAGTTCGTCTACCAGTCGGGAACGCCGATGGCCCCGGTGTTCGCCGCGGCCCGCCACGCGCCAAAGCGCGTCGCGTTCGCCGAGGGCGAGGACGAGCGCGTGCTGCGCGCCGCGCAGGCGAGCGTCGATGAGGGCCTCGTGCGGCCCGTGCTCGTGGGCCGCATCGACGTGATCGAATCGCGGATCCGCAAGCTCGGACTGCGGCTCGTGCTCGGCCGCGATTGCGAGGGCGTCAACATCCTCGACGATCCGCGCTACCGGGACTACGCGCAGGACTATTACATGCTCACCCGGCGCAAGGGCGTGACCCGCGCCCAGGCGTTCGAGGACATGCGGACGCGTCCCACGCTCGTCGCGGCGATGCTGGTGCGGCGCGGCGACGTCGACGCGATGCTCTGCGGGACGCTGGGCAACTACCCCGAGCACCTGCGCTTCGTGCGCGAGGTCATCGGCCTGCGTGAAGGCGTCTGCACGCTCGCCGCCATGCAAATGCTGATACTCCCGCGCCGCCAGCTCTTCATCTGCGATACCCACGTCAACCTCGACCCGAAGGCGGAGGAGATCGCCGAAATGACGGTGCTCGCCGCCGAGCAGGTGCGGCGCTTCGGGCTCGTGCCCTGCGTCGCGCTCGTCTCGCATTCGAGCTTCGGCAGCTCGGACGCCCCGTCGGCGCGCAAGATGCGCGCGGCGATCGCGCTCATTCATCGCGCCATGCCGGACCTCGTCGTCGATGGCGAGATGCACGCCGACGCCGCGCTGTCGAAGACGATCCGCGACCGCGAGTTCCCGGGCTCCGACCTGGGCTCCGAGGCGAACGTGCTGATCATGCCGAACCTCGACGCCGCTAACATCGCCTACAACGCGCTGCGCGTCACGGCCGGCGAGGGCATCACCGTCGGCGGGATCCTCCTTGGCGCCGCGAAGCCCGTTCACATCCTCACCAGTTCCGCGACGGTACGCCGCATCCTCAACATGGCGGCCGTCGCGGCGGCCGAGGCCGGCGCCGCGCGCGGACGACTGTCGTTCGTTTGACGCACCGCATCGTCATCGTCGGCGGCGGGGCGGGCGGCCTCGAGCTCGCGACTTCGCTCGGCGATCGGCTGGCACGCCGTGGCAAGGCGGAGGTCACGCTGATCGAATCCGCCCGGACGCATCTCTGGAAGCCGCATCTGCACCAGATCGCCGCCGGCAGCATGGATCTCGACGTCTACGAGCTCGACTATCTCGCGCAATCGCACTGGCACCGCTTCCGCTACCGCATCGGCCGGATGGACGGCCTCGACCGCGCGCGCAAGCGCGTACGCGTCGCGCCCTTCGTCGACGAGGACGGCGACACGGTGACGCACGCGTGGGAGCTCGAATACGACACGCTCGTCATCGCGGTCGGCAGCCGCACGAACGATTTCGGCACGCCGGGCGCCGCCTTGCACGCGATCGCGCTCGACGATCCGGCGCAGGCCGAGCGCTTCCATCGCCGGCTCGTCAACGCCTGCATCCGCGCGCAAACGCAAACGACGCCGCTGCGCCGCGAGCAGCTGCAGGTCGCGATCATTGGCGCGGGCGCCACGGGCGTCGAGCTCGCCGCCGAGCTGCACAACGCGACGCGCGCGCTCGTCTCGTACGGCCTCGATCGGATCGATCCCGACAAGGACGTGCGCGTCACGGTGATCGAGGCGGCCGACCGCGTGCTCCCCGCGCTGCCGCGGCGCATCGCGGACGCGGCTCAGAAGCTCCTCGCCGGCATGCGCATCAACGTCCGAACGTCGGCGCGCGTCGCGGAAGTGCTGCCGGATGGCGTGCGACTCGCGAGCGGCGAGGTGATCCCGGCGGAGCTCGTCGTCTGGGCGGCCGGCGTCAAGGCGCCGGACTTCCTGCACGATCTCGACGGGCTCGAGACGAACCGCATCAACCAACTCGTCGTGCGGCCGACGTTGCAAACGACGCGCGACGACGACGTGTTCGCGATCGGCGACTGCGCGGCATGCCCGTGGCTCGGCAAGGAAGGCGCAACGGTCCCGCCGCGCGCGCAGGCCGCGCACCAGCAGGCCTCGCACATGGTCCATCAGATCCGCCGGCGCCTGGCGGGCAAGCCGCTGCGCCCGTGGCACTATCGCGATTTCGGCTCGCTCGTCTCGCTCGGCAAGTTCTCGACGGTCGGCAATCTCATGGGGAGCCTCACCGGCGGCAACATCTGGCTCGAGGGATGGTTCGCGCGGATGATGTACCTGTCGCTCTACAAGATGCACGAGCTCGCGTTGCACGGCTTCTGGAAGACGGCGCTCGAGACCGCCGCACGGCTGATCACGCGCCGCACCGAGCCGCACGTGAAGCTGCACTGACGGCGACGGGCGGCGAGCGCCGCCGAGTGTGACTTCGCCTTCGCGGCAGCAATCGCGCGCCGCCAAATACTCCCCCTCTTTGGCGCCTACCCGCCCGTCGTCTCGCCGCCCATGACCTGGAGCACGGTGCCGGTGATGTACGAAGAGTCCGCGTTCGACGCGAGGAAGACGTAGGCCGGCGCGAGTTCCTCAGGTTGCGCCGGGCGCCCCATCGGATTGTGGCTGCCGAACTTCGCGACATCCTCGGCCGACAGTCCCGCGTCGGACGGATTGAGCGGCGTCCATACGGGCCCGGGCGCGACGGCGTTGACGCGTATGCCCTTCTCCAGCACGTTCTGCGCGAGCGCCTTGGTGAAGGCGTTGATCGCCCCCTTCGTCGCCGAATAGTCCGGAAGCTCCTTCGAGCCGAAGATGCCCGTCTCCGAGCTCGTCGCAATGATCGAGGCGCCCGGCTTCATGTGCGCAAGTGCCGCGCGCGCCAGCCGGAAATACGCGTACACGTTCGTCTTGAACGTCCGATCGAATTCCTCGTCGGTCACGTCCTGCAGCGTCTTCTTGCGATTCTGATGCGCGGCGTTCGACACCAGGATGTCGAGCTTTCCGAATTCGCGTACCGTGCGCTCGACCACGTCGACGCAGAACGCCGGATCGGTGAGGTCCCCCGGGATCGCGAGGCACTTCGCGCCGGCGCCTTCGATCGCCTTGCGGGTCTCCTCGGCGTCGGACTCCTCCCGCGCCAGGTAGGTGATCGCGACGTGCGCGCCTTCGCGCGCGTAGATCAGCGCGACCGCGCGCCCGATGCCGGAGTCCGCCCCGGTGATGAGCGCGACCTTGCCCGAAAGCTTGCCCGCCGGTCGGTAGGCGCCGGCTTCGAAGCGCGGGCGCGGCTCGAGCTTCGACTCGAGTCCCGTCCCGGATTGATGTTGTTTCGGAAACGGCGGTTTCGGCTCGCCGCGCGGCTCCTGGCGCGCTTCCATCTGCTTCTTCATCGTTCGCTCTCCATGCAAAATTTACAAAGCATTGTCGTCGCCTGCGGCGTCGCAGGCGCCCGCATCGCCGGTGTATGCTGCACAGAGCAACACCCGGACCTCGCGTGCGTTGGACCGCGTGCGCGCGAAATGAATCGTGAAAGGAGAACGCGATGGGCATGATCGATTTCGTGAAGGAAGCGGGCGAGAAGCTCTTCGGCCGCGGGAAGGCGCAGGCGGCAGCGAAGGAGGCTGCGACCGAGCCGTCGAACGCGGCGAAGGTGCAGGCGGCCAATGCGGCCGCCGCCGATGCGATTCTCGAGTACGTCAAATCGCAGCATCTCTCGGCGACGGGGATGACCGTGACGTACGACGGCGCTTCGTCGACGGCCACCGTGTACGGCGTGGCCCCCGACCAGGCGACGCGCGAGAAGATCGTGCTCTGCTGCGGCAACGTGGCCGGCGTCGCCGCGGTGAAAGACATGATGACCGTCGACCAGAGTGCCCCCGAGGCGCAGTGGTACACGGTCGTGTCGGGGGATACGCTGTCGAAGATCTCGAAGCAGTACTACGGCGATGCGAACAAGTACACGAAGATCTTCGAGGCCAACAAGCCGATGCTTACGTCCCCCGACAAGATCTATCCCGGGCAGAAGCTGCGCATCCCGCCGCAATGACCCTGCGGCAGGCGTCTCTTTACGACGCTATCCGGGACCGTGCGCGCGGCGCCGGTCCCGGCGACGACGACGATGACGATGACGAGTCGCCGATCGGCGAGCCGCCCGACGAGGACGAGGGCGACGATTGGGACGACGAGGACGACGACGAGGAGGAGCCCTGGCAGGTGCGCCGCGCGCGTTGCGGAGGGTGTCGGAGGTGCCAATGATCGGCGCGCCGGGTGGTGCCAATGATTGCATCTCCGATACCGGCCGGGCGCTGCTGCGTTGCAGCATCGCCATCCGGCGCGGGTCGCGGCACAATGACGCCCCTGCGGCGCCCGACCACGACTCCTCGCTCCTCGGCGCTGGGATTTGCGCCCCTCGCTCCTGATTCCCGGACCCTGAACCCCGAACCCTACCTCGCGATCGAGAACGTGTCCGTCGCCTACGGCGGCGCACGCGTGCTCTCGGACGTGACGCTCGACGTCGCGCGCGGCGAGCTCGTCGCGCTGCTCGGCAGCTCGGGCTGCGGCAAGACGACGCTGCTGCGCTCGATCGCGGGATTCGTCGCGCCGCAGGCAGGGCGCATTCGCGTCGCGGGCCGCGACATCACGCCGCTGCCGCCCGAGAAGCGCGGCACCGCGATGATGTTCCAGTCGTATGCGCTATGGCCCCACATGAGCGTCGCGGGGAACATCGGCTACGGGTTGCGCATGCGGGGCGTCGCGAAGGATGCGATCGCGCGCCGCGTCGACGAGCTGCTCGCACTGCTGCAGATGCAGGGGTTTGCCGGCCGGCCCGTGACGCAACTCTCCGGCGGCCAGCGGCAGCGCGTCGCGCTCGGGCGCGCGCTCGCCGTCGATCCGCAGCTTCTGCTGCTCGACGAGCCGATGTCGAACCTCGACTACAAGGTGAGAATCGAGCTGCGGCACGAGCTGCGCGCGTTGCAGAAGCGCATCGGCATCACCGCCGTGTACGTCACCCACGACCGCGAGGAGGCGTTGACGCTCGCCGATCGCATCGCGGTGCTCGACGCCGGTCGGGTCGTGCAATACGGCGCGCCGGAGGAGATCTTCCATCGCCCCGCGTCGGCGTTCGTCGCCGGGTTCATGGGCGCGGACAACGCGATCGAGCTGGCGCGCGGCGCCGACGGTCGGTTGCGTGCGGCCCGCGCCGGGGGTGAGCCGGTCACGGCGCATTTCCGCAGCGAGACGGCACGCATCGACGCACCCGGCAGCGCCTCGCGCGACGGCGATTTGCGCCTGGATGGCGAGGTCGTGCAGGCGCTCTACGTGGGCCAGGGGTATCGCTATCGCGTGCGCACCGCCGGCGCCCACGTCTGGGCCCACGCGCCGCAGCGCATCGACGAGGGCGCGAGCGTCGCCGTCGTCGTGCCACACGATGCATTGCTGCTGTTTCCACGTGCTTCCGCGACGCCGGGCTGATCGGGCGCGCGGGTCGATCGAGGTGATCAGCGATTACACGACTCGGGAGAGAGCCATGAAGGTTCGCAGTCTTTTGTCCATCGTTGCACTGGCCTTTGCCGCCGCCGCGCCCGCAGCGGCCGAAACGACGCTGAACGTGGTCTCCGCCGGCGACCAGAACATGGTCGACTACGTGAACAACTATCTCGGCCCGAAGTTCGAGCAACAGAATCCCGGCGTGAAGGTGCGCGCGGTCGGCACCGGGCCGGGCGACGCCGGCTCGCAGAAGATCTTCGAGAAGCTGGAGGCGCAGCGGAAGGCGGGCGAAAGCACGTGGGACGTCGACGTTGCGGTCGTGCACCAGCGCGGCGCCGCGACGATGGTGAAGGACAAGCTCCTGATGCCGTATCGCAACCAGGTCGCGGCCGGCAAGCTCGTCTCGCGCGACACCGCGAAGAACGCGCTCGGCGCGAACGTCGACGGCTACGTGCTGCCGATGTTCCACAGTCAGATCGCCTTCGCCTACAACCCGGACCTCGTAAAGGCGCCGCCGAAGAGCTTCAAGGAGCTCGAGGAGTGGGTGAAGAAGAACCCGAAGCAGTTCGGCTACAACGGCGTCAAGGGCGGGATGTCGGGCGTCGGCTTCGTCATGGGCTGGGTCGAGGCCGACACCGGCATGGCGGACAAGTTCGAGAAGGGCCCGTACGACCCGGCGATGAAGGCGACGATCGAAAAGTCGCTCGCGAGCCTCAAGGAATTCAACCAGTACGTGGTGATGACGCCGGGTAACGCCGGCACGCTCGACATGCTGAACCGCGGCGAGATCGCGATGGGTCCCGTGTGGGTCGACATGTTCTACACGTGGATGGCGGACGGCAAGATGAACCCGAAGGTGAAGCTCGAGCTGCCCGCGCCCGGGCTGCCGGGGCAGCCGATGTACTACGTGATCCCCGCGAAGGCGGCGCACCCCGATCTCGCGAAGAAGTTCATCGACTTCGCGGAGAGCCCCGAGGTGCAGGCCGACGGCATCGTCAAGCAGTTCAACTGGTATCCGGGGATCGACCCGCAGTACGTCCAATCGAAGATGACGCCCGCGGCGTGGAACAAGCTCTTCACGGACATCTCGCCCGCGGACCTTGCCAAGAAGGGCCGTCCCTTCCCGTTGTCGGAGTACTTCACCGACATCGTCGAAGGGTACGAGCGCGTCGTGCTCAAGTAGGGAGCAGGCGTGGCTGCGCTCGTCGGCTGAAGGCGCGGGACGCCGGTGGCGACCCTCGCCGAGGCGGCACCCGCCGCGCCGGCGTCCCGCGGGCGCCGCCGCTTCGCGGCGCTCGCGCTGGTGGCGCCGGCGCTCGCCGTCGTCGGCCTGTTCTTCGTCGCACCGCTCGGGTTGTCGGCGATCGGCGCGTTCCGCTCTGCCGACGGCGGCGTCACGCTCGCGCACTTCGCGAAGGCGCTCGACCTTTACGGCCGCGACCTCGTCTTCACGGTCGCAATCGTCGCGCTGTCGACGCTCCTGATCGCCATTGTCGCGATCGCCATTGCCGGCTACCTGACCCTCGGCGAGCACCCGCGTGCGGTTGCCGTGCTGCGCTGGCTGTACCGCTGGCCGCTTTTCATCCCGTTCGTCGTGTCGGGGCAGGTGATGCGCACCTTCCTCGCGAAGAACGGGATGCTCAATCACGTGCTGATCGGCAGCGGGCTGATCGAGCCGATCGCGGCGCAGTCGCTCCTCGACTGGCGCGGCATCGTCGTCGCCTTCGTGTGGAAGCAGGCGCCCTTCGTGACGCTGCTGCTCGCGGGCGCCATGGCGTCGCTCGAGCGCGAGCACGTCGAGGCCGCGCGCAACCTCGGCGCGCCGCGGCTGCGTGTCCTCTTCGACATCGTCCTGCCGCAGGTGCGCGGGACGCTGCTCGTCGGCCTGGTGCTGTCGTTCGTCACGATGCTGTCGGTGCTGTCGGTCCCATTGATGATCAACCCGAACTCGCCGACGATGATGACGGTGGACGTCGCGTACCGGATCAACACGTTCGCCGACTACGCCGTCGCCAACGCGCTGTGCCTGTTGTCGCTGCTGCTCGCGTCCGTCGGCGCGGCGTTCTACCTGCGCCATGCCGTGCGCCGCGCGGACGTTCCGGCATGAATGCATACGCGACGCTGCGGACGCGGATCGCGCCGAGCGTCTTGCGCGCGCTTTTGCTCGCGCTCCTCGCCTTCGTCATCTTCGGCCCGCTCTTGAACCTCGTGCTCTGGGCGTTCGCCGAGCGGTGGTACTTCCCGCACAAGCTGCCCTCCGAGTACGGCTTCACGTTCTGGCACCGCGTGTTCGCGCCGCGCGGCAACGCGATCGCGTCCCTCGGAACGAGCGTATGGATCGCGTTCCTCACCGTGGCATTCAGCCTCGCGGTGGCGATTCCGGCGGGCTACGCGCTCGGCCGCCTGAGACTGCCGTGGCGCGGGTTGATCCTGCTCGCGTTCCTGCTCCCGCAGGCCGTGCCGAACCTGCCGGTCTACGTGAACATCGCGCAGGTGTTCTACCGGATCGGCCTCGCCGGAACGATCACCGGGGTCGTTCTCGTGCACGCTTCGCACGGGCTCGTGCTCGCCGTGTGGATCGCCTCGGCGGCGTTCGCGTCGATCGACGCGTCGCTCGAGGAGGCGGCGCGGAACATGGGTGCATCGGCGTGGACGTGCTTTCGCACGGTGACGCTGCCGCTCGCGGCGCCCGGGCTCATGGCGAGCGCGATCTTCGTGTTCCTCGAGTCGCTCGACGAATTCACCGGCACGTATTTCGTCGGCGTGCCGGATGTGACGACGCTGCCCCTCCTCATGTTCAACGCGAGCATGGGCGGCAACTACCAGATCGCGTCCATCACGGCGCTCCTGCTGCTCGTCCCGTCGATCGCGTTCATGCTCGTCGTCGAGCGCTTCCTGCGCGCCGACGTGCTGGCGATGGTCGGTCGCTGACCCGGATATTTCACCGGGGCGCGGGAATTTCGCAGGGCGATTTGCGCCTGGATCGGGTGCGGCCGACGAAGCAAGTAGCAGGCGCTATTGGCGAGGCGATCAAGCCCGAGCCAGGTGCAAAGCGGCCGCCAAAAACCGCGCAGGCCAGAAATCCAGACTGTACCGACGATCGACAAGGCGAAGGCATTGATCCAATGAGGAAGGTCATCGAAGGAAGGCCGGTCCGGTGAAATATCCGGGTTAACGCTCACTCCACCAGCAAGGCGCGCTTGGTGGACAGCGCCTCGATCAGGCGGTCGAGCGCCACGGCGTCGAGCGCCATCCCTTCGTCGCTGAAATCCAGGTACAGCCGGCGCAACTGCGCGTCGAAGCGCAGCGTGACGGACCCGGAAGCACCGAGGCGCACCGTGTCCTCGAGCATGCGCGTCGCCGGGGCGACGCCCTGATTGCCGATGGTCCGCGGAGCGGACGATTCCGGCTCCTGCGCCGCCTTGTCGACCTTCGGCGACGCGTCCGCCGCGCGGCCGGGAAGCTGCGTCGCGTCGCTCGCGGGAAACGTGTCCTCGATCATCCGATCGATCGACGTCTCCTGGGGCGGTGGCTTGCGGACCGTGCGGGAGGAAGCTCGCTTCGATTGCGCCATGGCGATACCTGTCGAGGTTTGGACGTACCGGCAAGCGGAGCAGTCCGCGTGCCAACCGAAGCGGTCCTCCGCTGTGAATGAAGCGGCGTTGCGACGGGCACTCGCGGGCCACGTGCCGCGTAATTCCTGCCGTACGAAGTTACACGCCCGGCCTCCCCCGTCGGGCGGCGCCGACGGTCACCGAGCGCCCCGGGCGGTATCATTGGAACGCGTCCGCGATGGTGCGGGCGCCATGCGAGGCCGCCATGTACGCGCAGATGGTCGACACCGGGGTGAAGCGGGTCCAGGACGTCACCGACATGACGCCCGAGGAACGCGCCTTTCAGGAGCGGATCGACGCCGACATCAAGGTCGAGCCCAAGGACTGGATGCCGGAGGCGTATCGGCGGACGCTCATTCGCCAGATCCAGCAGCACGCGCATTCGGAGATCGTCGGGATGCTGCCGGAGGGCAACTGGATCACGCGCGCGCCATCGCTTGCGCGCAAGGCGATCCTGATGGCCAAGGTGCAGGACGAGGGCGGGCATGGCCTGTACCTCTATTGCGCAGCCGAAACGCTCGGCGTGTCCCGGGACCAGATGATCGCGGACCTGCACGCGGGGAGGGTGAAGTATTCGTCGATCTTCAACTATCCGACGCTCACCTGGGCGGACATCGGCGCGATCGGCTGGCTCGTCGATGGCGCGGCGATCATGAACCAGATTCCGCTTTGCCGGTGCAGCTTCGGCCCCTATGCGCGCGCGATGATTCGCGTGTGCAAGGAAGAGTCCTTCCACCAGCGGCAGGGCTTCGACATCATGATGGCGCTTTGTCGCGGCACCGCCGAGCAGAAGGCGATGGCGCAGGACGCTCTCGACCGCTGGTGGTGGCCGTCGCTCATGATGTTCGGGCCGCCCGACGCCGCGAGCGTGCATAGCGCGCAGTCGGCACGCTGGAAGATCAAGCTGCTCTCGAACGACGAGCTGCGCCAGCGGTTCGTCGACCAGACGGTGCCGCAGGCGGATTACCTGGGCTTGCGCATTCCGGACGATGGGCTCGCGTGGAACGACGAGCGCGGCCATTACGATTTCGGCGAGATCGACTGGAACGAGTTCCACGAGGTGCTGAAGGGTCACGGACCCTGCAACCGCGACCGGATGCGCACGCGCGTGCGCGCGTGGGAGGACGGCGCGTGGGTACGCGAAGCGGCGCTCGCGCATGCCGAGAAGCGCGCCGCACGCGAGCGGGAGGCCGCGTGAACGGCCGTCCACGCATGCAATGCGTCGACTGCCGGAGGCCCGGGAGATGAATACCGAGTGGCCGCTGTGGGAGGTCTTCATTCGCTCGCAGCACGGGCTTGCCCACAAGCACGTGGGAAGCCTGCACGCGCCGGACGCCGGGATGGCGATCCGCAACGCCCGCGACGTCTACACGCGCCGCAACGAGGGCGTCTCGATCTGGGTGGCCCGCTCCGCCGACATCCATGCCTCGTCGCCCGACGAGCGCGCCGCGCTCTTCGAGCCGTCCAACGACAAGGTGTACCGGCATCCGACGTTTTTTCCGATGCCAGACGAGGTGAAGCACATCTGACGGGTATCGAGGGACGAGGGGGAGAGGCGAGGGGCGAGGGGGCGGCATCGCCGGTCCGCAGCATCGGCGCGAAGGTCGACGGGCGCTGGGGCGAAGGACGCGTTAACGATATGGCGGACGATCCGATTTCAGGTGATTACGCGGAAGCGGCGGCCGGCCTTCGCGGAGATCTTGCGAACCGCGCTGCCGCGCCCTCGTCCCTCGCCCCTCGTTCCTCGTCCCTCGGTTCCTCGCCCCTCGATCCTCGACCCTCGCCCCTCCTCGACTACGTCCTCCGGCTCGCCGACAACGGCCTCGTCCTCGCGCAGCGCCTCGGCGAATGGGTCGGGAAGGGCCCGGTGCTCGAGGAAGACATCGCGTCGACGAACGTCGCGCTCGACCTGCTCGGTCAGGCGCGGCTGTGGCTCGCGTACGCCGGCGAGATCGAGGGACGCGAGCATCCGCCGGGGCGC
>JBLMWW010000066.1:0-15887 GCA_050257435.1 Rudaea sp. | reverse complement strand
CTGCGGCACAATATGCAGTCTCGATGGACACGATCTCCCAGAGCTTTGCCGTCGCGCTCGCGATGGTGGCGCATCTCGACCCGCGCCTCACGGAAATCGTGCGCCTGTCGCTCGCCGTAAGCCTGAGCTCGACCGCGTGTTCCGCGATCATCGGGCTGCCCTTCGGCGCGGCACTCGCCATCGCGCGCTTTCCGGGGCGTGAGCCGCTCATCGTGGCGCTCGACGCCGCGATGGGCCTTCCGCCGGTCGTCGTGGGTCTGCTCGTCTATCTGCTGCTGTCGCGCGCCGGACCGCTCGGTGAATTCGGCCTGCTCTTCACGCCGCCCGCGATGGTGATCGCCCAGACCGTGCTGATTTTTCCCATCGTCGCCGCGTTGACGCGCCAGATCGTCGAGGATGCGTGGACGGAGTACCGCGAACAGTTGCAGAGCCTGCATTCGACGTGGTGGCAGTCGACGCTCACGCTGCTGTGGGATGCGCGCTGGTCGCTGCTCACCGTGCTGCTCGCGGGCTTCGGCCGCGCGGCCTCGGAAGTCGGCGCGGTGATCATCGTGGGCGGCAACATCGACGGCGTGACGCGCGTGATGACGACGGCGATCGCGCTGGAAACCAGCAAGGGGGACCTGCCGCTCGCGCTCGGACTCGGGCTCGTATTGCTGTCGCTCGTGATCGCGCTCAACGTCGGCGCGCACGCGACCCGGCAGTGGGCGAGGGCGCGCTTTGGGTGACGTCGAGATTCCGGTTCCGGTGGGCCTGCCGATCGTCGCGGCCGGGGTCGACGTCGTTCGTCGCGGCCGATTCGTTCTCCAGGACATCGGCGTCAGCATCGCGCCCCGCGCGCGCACGTTCATCCTGGGCGCGAACGGCGCCGGCAAGAGCACGTTGCTGCGCGTTTTGCACGGCTTGATCGAGCCTTCGCGCGGGCGGGTGCGCTGGGGCGAGGCCACGGCCCGCCCGCGCGGCGAGGCAATGGTGTTTCAGCGGCCGGTTCTGTTGCGCCGTTCTGCGGCGGGCAACGTCCGCCATGCGTTGGCGCTCGCCGGCATCCGCGGCCGCGAAGCCCGGCGTCGCACCGACGAGGCCCTTGCGAGCGTCGGCCTCGAGCCGCTCGCCGATCGTCCCGCGCGCGTGCTATCGGGCGGCGAGCAACAACGCCTCGCGCTTGCCCGCGCGTGGGCGCTGCAACCCGAGGTGCTGTTCCTCGACGAGCCCACGGCGAGCCTCGATCCACCCTCTGCGCGCGCCGTCGAGGCGATCGTCCACGACATTCATGCGCGCGGCACGACGATCGTGATGACGACGCACCAGCTCGCACAGGCCAAGCGCCTCGCCGACACCGTCGTCCTGCTTCACGAGGGGCGCCTGGCCGAGCATACCGACGCCACGACGTTCTTTCGTGAACCACGCTCGGCGTATGGCCGGGCATTCCTGGAAGGAGAGCGATTATGACGAGAAGGATGTTCGGCCGATGCGTCGGCCTGCTGGCTTGCTGCCTCTTCGGCGCGGCTGCATCCGCGCAGGCGCCGTTCATCGTCGTGGCATCGACGACGTCGACCGAGCAATCGGGCCTGTTCGGTCATTTGTTGCCCGAGTTCGAGAAAGACACGGGCATCGAGGTACGCGTCGTGGCGGTCGGCACGGGACAGGCGCTCGACATCGGGCGCCGGGGCGACGCCGACGTCGTCTTCGTGCACGACAAGGCCGCCGAGCTCGAGTGGCTCGCCGAGGGCAACGGCGTCAAGCGCTATCCCGTGATGTACAACGACTTCGTGCTGATCGGGCCGAAGAGCGATCCGGCGCACGTCGCGGGCGGCAAGGACATCACCGTGGCGCTCGAGAAGATCGCCGCCGCGAAGGCGCCGTTCGTTTCGCGCGCCGACAAGAGCGGCACGTACGCGGCCGAACTGCGCCTGTGGAAGGACGCGGGCGTGGACATCGCGCGCGCGAAGGGGCCCTGGTACAAGGAAACCGGCTCCGGGATGGGACCCGCGCTCAACACGTCGGCGGGACTCGACGCCTACATCCTGTCGGATCGCGGCACGTGGCTCAACTTCCACAACCGCGGCAACCTGACGATCGTCGTCGAAGGCGACAAGCGCCTCTTCAACCAGTATGGCGTGATGCTGGTGAATCCCGCGAAGCACCCGAACGTCAAGCAGGAGTTGGGGCAGAAGTTCATCGACTGGCTCGTATCTCCGCGCGGCCAGTCGGTGATCGTCGGTTACAAGATCAACGGCGAGCAACTCTTCTTCCCCGACGCCGGTTCGGACGCCTGACGCCTTCGCCACGCGTCGCAGCGCATAATCGCGGTTTCGGCCGCCGGCGGCGCGCGAATCGCCGGCGCCCACCGGGGCGTTTCCGCACACCGTGACAGCACCGCCCGCGCGTTTTCGCTTTCGCTCCGCTTCCTCGCCGTTGCATCACCCGTCGCTCGTGCTCGCCGCGGGCGTCGCGCTGCTCGCGGCGCTCGCGCTGATCGCGATCGCCTCGGGACGCTACGGGCTGACGCCGGCGGAGATCGTCGCAAGCCTTCGCAGAGCGGTCGGAGGGCGCGGCGCGTCGCGCACGAGCGACGAGGTGCTGTGGCAGATCCGCCTGCCGCGCATCGTGCTCGCGTGCGTGGTCGGTGCCGCCTTGGGTGCCGCGGGCGCCGCGTTCCAGCATCTCTTTCGTAATCCGCTCGTCGCGCCCGATACGCTGGGCGTGTCGTCGGGGGCGGCGCTTGCAGCCGTGCTCGCGATCCTCGCCGGAGCGGGCGCGAGCCTCGTCGCGATCGCCGCGTTCGGCGGCGGCCTCGTCACGGTGGCGCTCGTCATCACGCTCGCGGCACGCATCGCCGCCCACGATCGCATGCTGACGCTCGTGCTGATCGGCGTCGTCGTCGCCAGTCTCGGCGGTGCGGCGATCTCCCTCGTCAAGTTTCTCGCCGACCCCTACAACGAGCTTCCGGCGATCACGTTCTGGCTGATGGGCAGCCTCGCCGCGGCCACCTGGCGGCAGGTGGCGCTCGTCGCGCCCGCGATCGTCGCCTGCATCGCGCTGCTGGCTGCGCTCGCATGGCGCGTCAACCTGCTGACGCTTCCGGACGACGAGGCGCAGGCGATCGGGGTCGATGTCGCGCGCCTGCGCGCCGTCGTGATCGCTGCGGCGACCGTCGCGACGGCCGCGAGCGTGGCGGTGTGCGGCATCGTCGGCTGGGTCGGCCTCGTCGTTCCCCACATGGCGCGCCTCGTCGCCGGGCCGCACTTCGCGCGCCTGCTGCCGCTGTCGGCGTTGCTCGGCGCGATCTTCCTGCTCGCCATCGACACGCTCGCGCGTACGGCGACCGCAGTCGAAGTGCCGCCGGGCATCCTCACCGCGTTCATCGGCACGCCGGCCTTCCTCGTGCTGCTCGCGCGCCGGACCGCGTGATGCTCGCCGCGCGCGAGCTCGCGTTCGGGTTCCCGTCGCGCCGCGTCGGCGCAGAAGTGAGCTTCACGCTGGCGCCGGGTGAATCGCTCGCGATTCTCGGCGGCAACGGCACGGGCAAGACGACGCTGTTGCGCACGCTGCTCGGGCTCCTGGCGCCGCTCGGCGGAGACGTCGAGATCGACGGCGTCTCCGTCTTCGCGCTTCGCGCATCCGCGCGCGCCGCGCGCATCGCGTACGTGCCGCAGCAGAGCGCGCCGTCGTACGGCTTCACGGCAGAGGACGCGGTGCTGATGGGACGCGCCGCGCACGTTCGCGCCTTCGGCGAGCCGCGGCAGCGCGATCGCGCCGCGGCGCGTGCGGCGCTCGCGACGCTCGGCATCGAGGCGCTCGGCCAGCGCCCAGTGACCGAAATCTCCGGCGGTGAGCGGCAGCTCGTGATGATCGCGCGCGCGCTCGCGCAGGAAGCGCCGATCCTGGTGCTCGACGAGCCGACGGCAAGCCTCGACTTCGGCAATCGCGTGCGCGTTCTCCGCGAGCTCGACCGCCTGCGCGCGCGCGGCATGACGATCCTCTTCTCGACCCACGAGCCCGACCAGGCGCTCGCGCATGCGGACCGGGCGCTGCTGCTCGCATGCGGTCGGCCGCTCGTCCTCGACGCCGTCGAGCGCGCGCTCACCGCGGAGAACATCGAGCGCCTCTACGGCACGCGGGTGCGCCTGACGCGCGTCGGGCAGCGACGCTACGCGTGCGTCCCCGTGGACGACGAAGCGGATGCGCCTCAGTCGAAGATCGCCTCCGGCAGGAGTGCCGAGACCACGTAGTTCGGCACGTCGACGACGTTGGAGACGCGCAGGTCGACGGCGACGCTGCAGATGACGTACGCCTGGTTGCGGGTGAATCCGCGTTCCTGCAGCAGCTCCATCATGTTGAGCACCGCGTTGCGGCACGCCAGGGTCAGGTCCTCGCCTTCGTTCTCGCCGTCGGCGCGCAGCGGCATGCCCATCACGCCGAGAAAGCGCTGCGGCGCAGCGAAACGCGGCTCGATGAAGTAATCGTCGCGCGTGAAGACCGGCGCCTGGAAGCGGCGCTCGCGCGCGAGGCCCGCGTGGCGCCTGAAGCGCACCGTCACAGTCGCGCCCATCTCGACGGCGGTCACGCACACTTCGCCGTCCCCCTGCGCGAAATGCGCGTCGCCGGTCGAAAAGAGCGCGCCTTCCGTGAACACGGGGAGGAAGAGCCGCGCGCCCTTGCTCATCTGCTTGACGTCGAAGTTGCCCCCGTTCTCGCGCGGCGGCAGCGTGCGCAATCCCGCGAGACCACAGGCGCCGCCCGGGACCGCACCCGCGGGATCCGGAGGCAATACCATGCCGCCGCGCTCGAGCAAGCGTTGCTCGCGCGCCGCCCATTCGCGCAGCTTCTCGGCAGAGGGCGCCACCGCGGACACACCCATGAACGGCGCACCGGGGATATGCACGCCGGGAATCTGCGGCGACGTCGCGTAACCGTCGGCGATCTTCCAGTGCACGAGGAACGGCTCCGTCATCACGTCGCGCAGGAAGCCGAAGCCCGGCAGGATGCAGCTGAACGCCGTAGGCTGCGGCGCGATGTCGACGAACTCGATCTCGAGCACGTCGCCGGGCTTCGCCCCCTTGACGAAAACCGGACCCGTGAGCGGGTGAATGGCGCCCGCGTTCAACGTGGCGAACGCCGCCACCGTCGAGTCGGGGCGGATCTGCCCGTCGATTGCGTCGCGGGTCTCGAGGACGACTTCTTCGCCCTCATCGACCTCGAGAATCGGCGCGATGTCGGGGTGGTAGCGATTGTGTCCGGTATGCGGCTCGTCGGCGAGGGCCTTGCTGCGATCGATGCGAATGGCGTGCATGGTCGACCTCCGTGTTCGGCGCCGATCCCAACCGGCGTCCACGCAAGTCTACGTCGCGCGCGGCGCGCGCACGACGTGTGGCCGATCGGCGACGTCGGAGCGCGGCCGACAAGCGCCCTGACGGCGTGCAAGAAATCCAATCGATGTCGCGCCGTTCGACGGCCGGACCGGAACCGGTCTCCTATACCTGGTTACAAACACGGAAGCGGCTTCGTCAACAGCAGGTCCGTGACGAGCGTTCAGTTGACGTCCCGTGCATCGACGCCGGGCAAGACCAAGGAGATCCGTTATGAAAGCAATGGTGATGGCACTGACGACCGCAGGAGTACTCGCGTCGGGAACCGCACTCGCGAGTCCGGTTGCCACGCACGAGCGCGCGCATTTCGCGCGCGACGGATTCGTGCCGGCACAGTACTACGAGCGTTCCGACGATCGCATCGCCGAAATCAATGCGCGCGAAGCGCGGATCCGCCATCGGATCGCGCGCGGCATCGACCGTGGGCGCATCACCGACTGGGAAGCGCGGCGGCTGTACCGCGAGATGAGCGACATCGAGGCCCGGGAACGCGCGTTCCGCGCGGACGGGCGCCTGGGTTGGCGCGAGAGCCAGGAGCTCGAGCAGGACCTCGACCGGCTGGCCGACGACGTGCGCTACCAGATACGCGACGAGCAGCGGTACTAGCCTTGACTCGCTCCCGGCGTCCCGGGAGCCTCACGTCGCCGGGGCGACGCCGGCCGCGAACGCGGCGGCGCCGGCCCTCCGGCGGCGTGTCGCAACGCGCATCAGCGCGTGGAAAAGCGCGAGCACGAGCGCGACGATCAGCATGATGCACACCGAGAACGCGGCGGCCTGGTTCTGATTGCCCGAGTCGTCGAGCAGCAGCACGGACACCGCGGCGAGTTGCGTGGCCGGGGTCACCAGGAAGATGACCGCCGACAGCGTCACCATGCTGCGTACGAAAAAGAAGACGGCGATGCTGGCGATCGCGGGCGCGATGATCGGCAGGATCACGGAGCGCAGCGTGCGCAGGGTGCCGGCGCCGAGACAGGTGGATGTCTCGTCGAATACGCGGCCGACCTGGCCGACGCTCGTCGTCGCGATCAGGAAGCCCTGCGCGTGGTAGTGGTACACGTTGCAGAGCGCGAGGATCAGCAGCGTCCCGTACAGCCACTCCAGCGGATTCGCCGGATCGTTGAAGGCGAGCAGGTAGCCGAGCCCAAGCACCATTCCCGGAACCGCGGCGGGAACCACGGACAGGAAATAGAGCGCCTGCGCGACGATGGGCCGCAGCCACCGCGCCACGCAGGCCGCGGCGACGGTCACCACGACACCGATCGCCGCCGCCATCAGCGACACGACCACGCTCGACCATAGCGGCGCGACGCCGTTCTGCACCTCGAAGCGATAGTGCCGCAGCGACAGGTGCATGTTGTAGGGCCACAGCGTGACGAAGCTCGCGATGAACACGATCGCGATCACGGCCGCAATCGGGATGCAGATCAGCGCGCAGTAAGCGAGCGCGAGGCGGTCGCGTCGCGCAGACGCGGTGACGCGCAGCGGGTTCGCGCGATCGGTGATCGCCGCATGCTGGACCCCGGCGAGCAGCCTCTCGACGACGACCGCGACGGCCGCGGGGATGAGGAGCACGACGCCGATGACGGCGCCGAGGTCCATGTGGCTTTGACCGGACACCTGGTTGTAGATCTCGGTGGCGAGCACGCTGTAGTCGCCGCCGATCACCACCGGGTTGCCGAAGTCGGTGATGACGATCGTGAACACGACGAAGATCGCCGAGATGATGCCGTAGCGCGTCGAGGGAAGCGTGACGGTCCGGAAGATGCGCAACGGGCCCGCCCCGAGCATATGCGCCGACTCGTAGAGCCGCGCATCGCCGACGGCGAGCGCGGCGGAGAGGATCAGGTAGGCGTGCGGGAAGCTGTAGAGGACGTCCGCGATGACGATGCCCCAGAACCCGTAGATGTCGATCCCCAGGTCGAACGTGCGGTTGACGATGCCGTTGCGTCCGAGCAGGAACAGGATGCCGAGCGCCTGCACCAGCGAGGGGGCATAGAGGGGCAGGAGCGCGATCGCGCTCCATGTGCGCTTGAGCGGCATCGCCGTGCGTCGCTGCGCATACGCGAAGCCGTACGCGAGCACGACGGTGACGAGCGTCGCGGTGACCGACACGGTGAAGCTGTTCGCCACGATGGTGGTGAATTTCGGGCTCGCGAACGTGCGCGCGTAATTCGCGAGCCCGAAACCCCCCGGCGTCACGAACGACAGGCGCAATATCGCGACCAGGGGCAGGACGACGAAGAGCAGAAGCGGCACCACCACGGCCGTGGCGAGCGCCCATATGGCGAGCCGATCGGTGTCGAACCGACGTGGCGTCGCCGCGCCTGGCGAAGCGGCCGGCGTCACGCGGAGGCGTCGTCGAGGTGCATCAACGCGCCTTCCGGAATCCGGATCGAGATCTCGCTGCTCGGCGCAAGGTCGTGCCGGCCCTGCAGGTCGAGCGTCAGGCGGTCACCGTCGAGGGCGAGCGTCACCCGCGTGATGCCACCGAGGAAGACGCAGCGTTCGACGCGCCCGGTCCGGCAATCCGCGCGCGTCCCCGTTCCGTTGACGAGCTCGATGCGTTCCGGCCGGACGCCGACGACGCGGTCGCCGCGAGCGTCGCGCAGCACGTTCATCCGGCCGACGAAGCCGGCGACGAAGCGGTTCGCCGGGCGCTCGTAGAGATCCACCGGCCGGCCGACCTGCTCGATCCGGCCGCGGTTCATCACGACGATCCGGTCGGCGACCTCCATCGCCTCGTGCTGGTCGTGCGTCACCATGATGGTCGTGATCCGCAGGCGCGTTTGCAGCTCCTTGATCTCCGCGCGCAGGTCCTCGCGCACCTTCGCGTCGAGCGCCGAAAGCGGCTCGTCGAGGAGGAGAACCGCGGGTTTCGGCGCGAGGGCGCGCGCCAGCGCGACGCGTTGCTGCTGGCCGCCGGACAGCTGATACGGCTGCTTGCGCGCATGATCGGCGAGGTTGACGAGCGCCAGCATCGCGTCGACGCGCGACGCGATGTCGGCGCGCGGCCACTTGCGGCATTCGAGCCCGTACGCGATGTTGCGCGCGACCGACATGTTGGGGAACAGCGAGTAGCTCTGGAACACGATCCCGAAGTTGCGCTGGCGCGCGGGGATGTCCGCGAGATTGCGACCCGCGATGCGGATGTCCGCCGTGTCGGGTACCTCGAGCCCGGCGATGATGCGCAACAGCGTCGTCTTGCCGCAGCCGGACGGCCCGAGGAAGCAGACGAACTCGCCTTCGTCGACGTCGAGGCTGACCGCGTCGAGCGCCTTGACGCCGTCGAACGACTTCGAGATGTCGCGCAGCGTCAGGTACACGGATCAGTCCTTCGCCCCGGCTCGGGTCGATCGGCGCGGCCGGACCGCCGCGCCGCGAGGTCGGGGCGCCGGCACGCGCCGGGGCGCGCGCCGGCTCTGCGGGTCAGCGCTCGATCTTCTGCTTCCACTCGGCAAGGATGCGGTCCTTGTTCTTCGCCGACGCGTCGAAGTCCATCTTGTAGAGGATCGTCGACACATCGGGCGGGAGCCCCGCCTTCAGCACCGCTTCGGTCGGCTTGGCGCCGGGCACCGAGTACATCTCGGCGCGCTGGCCGTAGAGCTTCGCCGCGTCGAGCGTGAGCAGCCAGTCGAGGAACTGCTTCGCGTCCGCCTTGTTCTTCGAGTTTTTCATCAGTGCGCTGACCTCGATTTCGTAGCCGGCGCCTTCCGAGGGGATCACGAGCTTGATCGGGTAGCCCTCCATGATCTGCTTGACGCCCGCGAACGCGAACGACAGTCCGATCGCATATTCGCCCGCGGCGGCCATCTTGCACGGCTTGGAGCCGGACTTGATGTACTGCGCCACGTTCTTGTCGAGGTCCTGCAGGAACTGCCAGCCTTTCTCCGCGCCCTTCATTTGCAGCAGGCTCACGATCTGCAGGTAGCCGGTGCCGGAGCTCGCGGCATTCGGCATGACGATCTGCCCCTTGTACACCGGATTCAGCAGATCCTGCCAGCTCGTGGGCATCGGCAGGTTCTTCTTCTTGAGGACCTCGGTATTGACGCAGAAGCCGGCGAAATAGCCGGTCGTGGCGAACCAACGGTTCTGCGGATCCTTGAACTGCGACTTCACCGCGTCGATGCCGGCCGGACGATACGGCTCGGCCATCTCGAGCACACGGGGGTCGACGACCTGCGTGAGCGCCGTGCCCCAGATGACGTCGTGCCTGGGATTGGCCTTCTCGGCCAGGATCCGGGCGATGAGGTCGCCGGTGGAGAGCCGCAGCACGTTCACCTTGATGTCCGGCTTGGCCTTGGCGAACTCGTCGAGGTAGACGCGCACGTCGTCCTCCTCGAGCGCCGTATACACGGTGATCTCTCCCGCGCGCGCAAAGGCGCACGCGAGCAGCAGGCAAACCGCACAGGCCAGTCTCAGTGCCGCGTTTCCGATCGTCATGACTGCTCCTCGAGTAGCCGCTTCCCCGCGGACGGATGGCGCGCGGATGTCGCCCGGGCGGCGGGCGAGCCGCCGTCCTGGCGGGGCACGATAGCACGCATAAATGGGGATCACAATGCCAAATGTTGGACTTCGCAGCATGCGCCACGCTGCGGGCGGCGGCTCCAGCGCGTTGGGATCACCACATGTCAGTCCGAGAGCCGGAGGGCGACGCCGGCGTTTCGCAAGGCGGCGCCGAGCTTGCGCGGTGGCGCGGCCTCGGTGACGAGATCGTCGAGCGCGGCAAGCGGCGCGAACCGCTCGAACTGGATCACCCCGAACTTGGAGCTGTCCACGAGGAGCATCGCTCGCTCGGCCCGCTCGAGCATGGTGCGCTTGATGGCGCAGCCTGCCGAATCGGCGTCGGTCAAGCCGTCCGCCGTCACGCCGCCCGCCCCGATGAACGCCTTGTTCGCGCGAAAGCGCGCGAGGAACGCGACCGCCTCGGCCCCGAACACGCCGGCTTCGCGCGCCACGTACTCGCCGGGACACACGATGACGCGACAGCGATCGGCGGCGCCGAGCGCGGTCGCGACCTGCAAACAGTTCGTGACGACCGTGACGCGCAGGTTGCGCGACGCGAGGGCGGCGGCGAAGAGGCTCGTCGTGGAGCCCGCGTCGATCATCAGGGCGTCGCCTGCGTCGACGAGCGCTGCGGCCGCTTCGGCGATCCGCGTGCGGCTCGACGCGTGCACCAGCCCGCGCAGGCCGATGCCCGGCTCGTCGATCAGCGACCGGCTCGCGCCGCCGCCGTAGGTCCGCTGCAACGCGCCGCTCGCTGCGAGCTCGTCTAAGTCCCGCCGCGCGGTTTCGGTCGTGACGCCGAAGGTCGTGGCGAGCGTTGCGATGCGCACGACGCCGCTGCGGCGGAGCAGCGCGAGGATTTGCGCGTGCCGCTGCCGTTGGGAAAGGCGCGTGCGAACGCCGGGGCGGTGCGTGGGCATGGCTGCGCTCTGGGGCGCCATGATAGCGGCGCGCACCGGCTCATGTCGGCGCGTCACCGCAGAAACCGACGCTCGAGCAATCCCGCGTCGTCGGCGAGATCGAGGAACGTGAACCGGTCGCGCAGGAACCGTGCGTGGCGCACGGCCGCCGCCCATGCCTCGGGCCCGACGCCGATGTCCTCGCAACTCACCGGCGCGCCGGCGCGCCGGAGCACCGCCGCGAGGCGCTCGACCGGGACTTGCGCGGGGCGGGCGCGCTCGCGCAAGGTTTCCCACTGCGCGGCCAGCCGTTCGGTCAATGTGGCCGCGCGCGCCTCGTCGAGGCGCTTGGGGGAGAAATCGCGCCAGCACGCCGCGCCGACGTCGTCGCCGAAATGCCGCTTGAGCGCGGTCTCGTCGACACGGGTCGGACGAAGCCGCGGCGCCGGTGCGTCGAGCAGCACGTGCTGGAGCCGCGCCATCGTCAGCGTCGCCACCGCCACCTGCTCGCCGTGCAGCGCCGTCGGAATGCCATCCGGAGCGCGCATGTCGAGACAGTGGCTGATCAGATGCTCGCCCTGGCTCGCCGGGTAACTTCCGCCGCACAGCGTCATGCCGATGCCCGACAGCAGCAGCGTGCGCGCGAGCGCGCGCATCGCCGTGAGATCACCCGCGAGCAATGCCTCGGGCTGGTCGAGCAGCGCGGCCTCGTCGCCTTCGAGAAGCGCGAAGGGGGCGGCCCGGTAATCGGTACCGAGCAGGTGATGCGAGAGCAGCCAGTCCACCTGCGCCGTCGAGCGGCACAGGGAGTCGCCGAGGCCCGCGCGGATCAGGCGGGGCGGCGCGGCCGCGCACACGGAAAGGTCGACGAATACGCCGCGCGCGAGCGTCGCCGGCAGCGTCTTCTTGTGGCCGTTCACGGTGATGGCGGCGTTCGCCGAGGTGTAGCCGTTCATCGAGGGCGCGGTGGCGAAAACCGCGTAGGGCTTGCGCTCGCGCGCAGCGACGAATTTTGCGAGGTCGTTGATCGTTCCCGAGCCGACCGCGATCAGCGCGTCGGCGCCGTCGCAGCGCGCGCGAATGGCCTCGACGGTAGGCATGTCGGCGTGCGCAGGGCCGGGCAACACGATGCCGTCGACCCGCGCCAGGGGCGCGAGCGCGCGTTCGATGCGCGCGCCCAGCACGACGTGCGTCATCGCGTCGCTCACGACGGCGAGGCGCCGCCCGAGGTCGAGCGCCGCAACGAGGTCGGCCTCGCACCCGCGGAGGCTGTCGTCGATCGTGATCGCCGGCATCTCGAACCGGCACGGCGTACCGTGGTCCGGATCGATCCACTCGCCGCTCGCGAGTAAGGCGAGAGGATCGGCGGGGCCGCGGTTTTGCGGGCTCACGAGCAAGCCGCGCGCGCGACGACGGCGCTTCGATGCGCCCCTTGCGGCCGTCTGGCGCGGCGCATCAGGCCATCACCGGCGCGCTCGCGCAAGCGTTCAGGATGTCGTGGATTTGCGAGCGCAGCGACCCCTTGGTGGGGGAGAACGTGCCGTCGAAGACCGCGGAGCCGATGGTGAAGGCGTCGGCGCCGGCGGCGGCGAGCGCGTGGATCTGCTCCGCCGAATGCACGCTTCCCGCCACGATCAGCCGCCCGTCGCCGATGCCGCGGCGGGCGGCGCGCACGAGGGCGAGCGGGTCGGCGTCGGTCGCGCGGTAGGCGAGCAGGTCGATCCCGGCGCAGCCGCGCTCACGCGCGATGCGCGCATCGCTTTCCACCTGTTCCGGCGTGCCCTGGAGCCGAGTGGGATGTCCCACCGGGCGACCGGGGAACGGGAAGTACCGGCGCAAGGAGCCCAGGACGCGGTGCGCGGCATCGAGATCGGTGCCGCCGAGAATGCAATCGATTCCGAGCTCCGCGCCGGTCGCGAGCGACGCGGTCACGGCCTGTGGTGTTGTACTCACCACTTCGAGGTAGCAGACGCCCTGCCGGGCGCGGATGCGCTCGAGGATGCGCTCGAGCGTCCGGCGCGGCACGCCGATGTCCTTGAAGCCGATGTGGCGGACGCCCAGATCGCTGACGGCATCGACGATCTCCTCGGCGTCCTCGACCGTGCGGTCGTGGCGGGTCAGCATGAAGATGAAGTCCATCGGTGCCTCCGGGAGGCACGGCCGGCCGTCCGGTCCGTCGCGGGCGCAATGTTGGCACACTCACACGCGAGTTGGCGAGTGCAATATTGCGGCAGCAGGGGCGAGGGGCGAGGGGCGAGGGACGGGGGACGAGGGAATGTCGGAGAGTGCTGATCGGTTGAGGCCTCGCGATGGATCGTCCGGGGACCCAAGCGTTGCGCGCCACTAGTCAGAGCCGTTTAACTAAGCGAGTTGGCCCCTCGCCCCTCGTCCCTCGCCCCTACCTAGGCGTTGAAGACGACCCGCCCGGTGTTCGCGACGTTATACCCGCCGAGGGCGGTCGCCTGCGCCGCGAACTCCGGGGTTCGCGTCCAGGCGAGGAGCATCTGCAGCGGCGGCTCGAACACGTCGCGGCGAAACGCGATCAGATCGAGCCGCTCCGTGGCGAGCGGAATGAACGCGAGTCCGTTCGCGCGCGCGGCCGCCTCGATGCCGAGGCCGACATCGGCGTGGCCTTCGCGAATCACCGCGGCGAGCTCCGTTTCGGCGTGCGCCGCGCGCGGCAGCCAGTCGAGGGACTCCGGCCGAACGCCGGCCTGCGCGAGGAGATGCAGGAAGAGTCGCTGGCTCCCGGCCTCCGGCTGGCGGCGCGCGACGCGCACGCGCCGCCGCGCGAGGTCGGCGACCTTGCGAATCCGGTGCGGATTGCCTTCGCGCAGCAACAGCCCCTGCGTACGCCGCGCCCACTCCAGCACGACGACCTCCGCGCCCGCCAGTAGCGAGCGGACGAGCGGCACGTTGTATTCGCCGCTCGCTTCGTCCAGCCAGTGGGCGGCGGCCACCGTCGCCTCGCCGCGTGCGAGCGCCTCGACGCCGGCGCGGCTGCCGCCGGCGAGAATCGCCAGTCCGCAGCGCGATTCGCGCGCCGCCCACTCCAGCAACGGGTCGTGACTGCCGGCGATGATCGGCGCTCGTGCGGCGACGCCCGCCTGCGGTGCACCGCCCTTGGACGTGAGCCACGCGTCGATCTGCGCGCGCGGAAACAGCAGCTTGCCGGTCGCCCGGAGGTGCGGAATGGCGCCCTGTCGCACGAGGTCGTAGATGCGCCGCTCCTTGAGCCGCAGGTACGCTGCGACTTCGCGCGTGTCCATCATCTCGGTCGGCGCACCGGGCGACGGCATATCGCGGGAGCTGGCGTTGGCCACGCGCGAATTTTCCCACGCTTCGGCGCGGGCGCCGTTCCAGCCTCGCGCGCGACCCGCCGGCATGGCGACACCATACCGCGGCTACATGCCGCGGGTGATCGTGCGCACCAGGAGGATCAGGCCGAAGACCAGGAGCGCCGCGATGGCGATGCCGACGAGGATGACCTGATGCGGCCGGATCGTCACCGCGTCGCGCTGCATCGCCTTGCCCTTGCGCACGCCGAAGAAGCTCCAGAAGACGGCCCCGAGGACCTGCCGGAACGTGGCCGGCGGGGGCGAGGCGTCCGTGGCTTCGGGAGAGGAACCCGGCGTGCGCCCGGGCTCGGTATCGGACATGAAGGTTTCCGCCACTTCTTTCGCCTTCGATGTTAGCACCCCGTGCGCACGGTCCTCGGGGCGGCCGGCGCGTCCCGGCAGTGGTCCCGGAAGTGGAAAATAATCGGTTTCCGCCCGGCTCGACGCTTGAAACGGCCTCGAACCGCCTCATTTCTTCGTCATTCGTCCAACGTCGCCATCCCTCGATCCAATGCGCTTCGACAAGCTCACCACCAAGTTCCAGCAGGCGCTCGCGGATGCCCAGAGCCTCGCGCTCGGGCACGACAACGGCTTCATCGAGCCGCAACACCTCCTGGCCGCGCTGCTCGCCCAGGAGGACGGCGGCACGGCGTCGCTTCTCGCCCGCGCCGGCGTCAACGTGCCGCGCGTCCAGACCGCGCTGCGCACGGAGATCAACAATCTCCCCAAGGTCTCGGGCACCGGCGGCGAGATCACGATCTCGCGCGATCTCAACAACCTGCTGAACCTGACCGACAAGGAGGCGACCAAGCGCGGCGACCAGTTCATCGCGAGCGAGCTCTTCCTGCTCGCGCTGACCGACGACAAGGGACCGACCGGCCGGCTGCTGAAGGAACAGGGACTCACGCGCAAGTCCCTCGAGGCGGCGATCGACGCCGTGCGCGGCGGCGCCAACGTCGATTCGCAGGAAGCCGAGGGCCAGCGCCAGGCGCTCGCGAAATACACGATCGACCTCACCGAGCGCGCGCGCGACGGCAAGCTCGACCCCGTGATCGGCCGCGACGACGAGATCCGCCGCACGATCCAGATTTTGCAGCGGCGTACGAAGAACAACCCGGTGCTGATCGGCGAGCCGGGAGTGGGCAAGACGGCGATCGTCGAGGGTCTCGCGCAACGGATCGTCAACGGCGAAGTGCCCGAGACGCTCAAGAACAAGCGCGTGCTCTCGCTCGACATGGCCGCGCTGCTCGCGGGCGCGAAATATCGCGGTGAATTCGAGGAGCGGCTGAAGGCGGTGCTGAAGGACATCGCCGCGGATGCCGGCCGCACGATCGTCTTCATCGACGAGCTGCACACGATGGTCGGCGCGGGCAAGGCCGAGGGCGCGATCGATGCCGGCAACATGTTGAAGCCTGCGCTGGCGCGCGGCGAGCTGCATTGCGTCGGCGCGACGACGCTCGACGAATACCGCAAGTACATCGAGAAGGATGCCGCGCTCGAGCGGCGCTTCCAGAAGGTGCTGGTCGACGAGCCGTCCGTCGAGGACACGATCGCGATCCTGCGCGGGCTGAAGGGCCGCTACGAGGTTCACCACGGCGTCGAGATCACCGACCCGGCGATCGTCGCTGCCGCGACCCTGTCGCACCGCTACATCACCGACCGGCAGCTGCCGGACAAGGCGATCGACCTGGTGGACGAGGCCGCGTCGCGCCTGCGGATGGAAGTTGACAGCAAGCCAGAGGAACTGGACCAGCTGGACCGCAACATCCTGCAAATGC
>JBLMWW010000065.1:0-3180 GCA_050257435.1 Rudaea sp. | reverse complement strand
CCCTGCCCGATCCAGAACGCGAGCACGTCGTAGAGCTCGCTCCACAGCGCCGGCCACGCACGCGACTCGAAGTCGAACGGATAGATGTCCTCGTATCTCTTCGGCGGATTCTCCGCGTACTGCACGCTGCCGTCCGGGCGGTGGCGGAACCACTCGGGGTGCGCGGCGACGTAGGGATGATCGGGGGCGCACTGGAACGCGATGTCGACCGCGAGCTCGAGCGCGTGCCGCGCGGCGGCCTCGCGCAGCCGCCGGAAATCCTCGAGCGTCCCAAGCGCGGGATGCACCGACATGTGGCCGCCCTCTGCGGCGCCGATCGCCCACGGGCTGCCCACGTCCTCGGGTCCCGCGGCGAGCGTGTTGTTCGGTCCCTTGCGGCGCACGCGGCCGATCGGATGGATGGGCGGCAGGTAGAGGATGTCGAACCCCATCTGCGCGACGTAGGGCAGCCGCGCCTCGCAGTCGCGAAACGTGCCGTGCGTGCCGGGGTGGTCCGACGTCGAGCGGGGGAAGAGCTCGTACCAGCTCGAGAATCCCGCGCGCTGCCGATCGACGACGAGCGGAAACTCGACCGGATACGTCGTCGAAAGCGCCCGATCGGGATGCCGTTGCGCGACTTCCCCGAGCGCCTCGTCCAGCCCGACGCTGCGCAGCGTCTCGACGTCGGTCGCTTCGGCCAGGTGGCGCGCGGCGTCGGCGAGGCGCCCGCGATCGTCGCCTTCGGCGCGCGCGCTCGCCTCCTTCAGCAGCCGGGCACCGACGCGCGCCGCGACGAGGATGTCGTCCGCGTCGACGCGGCGCGCGAAATCGTGCCGCCACGACAGGAACGGATCGACCCATGCGCAGACGGTATAGCGATAGCGGCCGAGATCGGCGACCGTGAAGCTGCCGCGGTAACGGTCGTTGCCGAGCGGGCGCATGGGCGCCTCGTGCCAGGCGGCCTCGTTTTCGTGCCGGTAGCGGACGACGGCGGCGACCACGTCGTGGCCGTCGGTAAAGCAATCGGCGCCGACGTCGACACGATCGCCGGCGAGGCGCTTGACGGCGAAGCGCCCGTGGTCGACCTGCGGCGAGATCGCCTCGATGACCGCGCGTGCGCGGCCCTCGCTCGGCATCGCGGGTGCATCCTCGGGCGCGCGCTCCTCCGCCATCGCGGTCAGTGTCGATCCGGCTGCAGAAAGACGACGGCAAGCGGCGGCAGCGTCAAGGTGAGCGACTGGAAGCGTCCGTGCGCGGGCGCGGGCGCGGCCTCGACGCCCCCGAGATTGCCCATGCCGCTCCCCCCGTATACGGTCGCGTCGCTGTTCAGGCGCTCGCGCCAGAAGCCCGGCTCCGGCACGCCGAGCACGTAATTGTGCCGCGGCACCGGCGTGAAATTGCACGCGACGAGGATTGGTGCGCCGGACCCGCCGCGCCGCAGGTAGGTGATGACGGATGCGTCCGAGTCGCGCGCGTCGATCCATTCGAAGCCCGCCGCCGCGAAATCCACCGCGTGCAACGCCGGCTCGGCGCGGTAGAGCGCGTTGAGATCCGTGACGAAACGCTGCACGGCCGCGTGCGGAGGGCGGTCGAGGAGCGACCAGTCGAGCGCCTCCTCGTGCGCCCACTCGCGCCACTGCGCGAATTCGCCGCCCATGAACAGCAGCTTCTTGCCCGGATGCGACCACATGTAGCCGTACATGAGGCGCAGGTTCGCGAACCGCTGCCAGTCGTCGCCGGGCATCTTCCCGATCAGCGAGCGCTTGCCGTACACGACCTCGTCGTGCGACAGGGGCAGCACGAAGTTCTCGGCGAAGGCGTACCAGATCGAGAACGTCAGGCGGTCGTGGTGATACTTGCGATAGATGGGCGGGTTCTCCATGTAGTCGAGCGTGTCGTGCATCCAGCCCATGTTCCACTTCATGCCGAAGCCGAGCCCGCCCATGTAGACCGGGCGCGACACCATCGGCCACGACGTCGATTCCTCGGCGATGGTCTGCACGTCCGGGTGCTCGCGGTACACCGTCTCGTTGAGATGGCGCAGGAATTGGATCGCGCCGAGGTTCTCGTTTCCGCCGTGGACGTTCGGCACCCACTCGCCGTCCTTGCGGCCGTAGTCGAGGTAGAGCATCGACGCGACCGCGTCGACGCGCAAGCCGTCCGCATGGTACTGCCCGAGCCAGAACAGCGCGCTCGACAGCAGGAACGCGCGCACCTCGTGGCGATCGTAGTTGAAGATCAGGCTGTTCCATTCGGGATGGAATCCCTGGCGTGGGTCGGCGTGCTCGTAGAGCTCGGTGCCGTCGAAAGACGCGAGGCCGTGCGCGTCGTTCGGAAAGTGCGAGGGGACCCAATCGAGGATGACGCCGATCCCGCGCTGGTGCAGCACGTCGATCAGGTACATCAGGTCCTGCGGCGTCCCGTACCGTGCGCTCGGTGCGAAGTAGCCCGTCGTCTGGTAGCCCCACGAGCCGTAGAACGGATGCTCGGTGAGCGGCATGAACTCGACGTGCGTGAAGCCGCGCTCGGCGACGTGATCGGCGAGCGGATGCGCGATCTCGCGGTACGTCGGCAGCCGGCCGCCGTCGCGCCGCCACGACCCGAGGTGCACCTCGTAGATCGCGATCGGCGCGTCGAGCGCGTTGCGCGCGCGGCGCGACGCCATCCAGCCCGCGTCGCCCCATTCGTATTCCAGCGTCCAGGCGCGCGACGCGGTCGCGGGTGGAGCCTCCATGCAGAACGCGAAGGGGTCCGACTTGTCGAGCACCGCGCCGCCTTTCGTGACGATGCGGTACTTGTACGCCTGGCCGAGTGCGACGCCATCGACGCGCGCTTCCCAGATGCCGGTGGCGTCGTGGCGCGCGAGGAGCGGGTCGGCGTCGGCGTCCCAGCCATTCCATTCGCCGATCACCGACACCCGGTCGGCGTTCGGCGCCCACAGGCGAAACGTCGCGCCGTCCGCCTCGAGGTGGCACCCCATGACCGCGTCCAGATGGGCGTGCGTCCCTTCACGGAAGAGGTATACGTCCTGCTCGCCGAGCGGGACGGGGCGCACGGTGGCGGCGGGGACTTCGTGGGCTCGCAACATGGGCCGATGTCGTCGATGGGTTCAGATCGGCAGACCCGCGGAGCCGCCGAACAGTTCAGGCGAATTCCGACGAGCGGCCGGGAATCCGGCTTGGCGCGGACTTTGCCTCCCGC
>JBLMWW010000064.1:0-4968 GCA_050257435.1 Rudaea sp. | reverse complement strand
GACCCTCGATGTCGCGGACGGTGCTCACCGGAGCGCTATCGGCCGACTTCCGCCGACGGCACGCGCACGACGCCGCACGCCCGCATACGCATCCACGCGGCGGCGAGCGAGCCGCCGGTGTCGATGGCGCGACACGCATCGTCGACCAGGAATGCCTCGAAGCCGGCCTCGCGCGCGTCGACCGCCGAGTACGCGACGCAGAAATCGGTCGCGAGACCCGCGAGGAAGATGCGCGCGAAGCCGCGCTCCCGCAAATAGCCGGCGAGGCCCGTACGCGTCGTGCCGTCGGCTTCGCAGAACGTCGAGTAGCTGTCGATCTCGCGGCGATAACCCTTGCGCAATACGAGCTCTGCGTGCGGGACGACGAGCGCCGGACAAAGGTCGGCGCCCGGCGAGCCCTGCACGCAATGGTCCGGCCACAGCACCTGCGTCCCATACGGCAATTCGATCGTCTCGAACGGCGCCCGGCCGGAATGGCTCGAAGCGAACGACAGGTGCCCGCGCGGGTGCCAGTCCTGCGTGAGCACGACGTGTGCGAAGCGCGGCGCGAGCGCATTCACGACCGGCACGATCGCGTCGCCACCAGGAACGGCCAGGCGCCCCCCGGGTAGGAAGTCGTTCTGCACGTCGGTGACGAGCAGGATGTCGTGATCGCCCAAATGCATGGCATGCAATCCAGTGGGAATCGTCTCTCGAGGCGGGCCGTCGATCGGCGGGCTCGGAGGCGACCGCTCGCCATGCCTCCTGCGCCGTTGGGGCAGGTTAGCGCGGGTGGCATGCACGCGCCTTTTGCGCGTGCCTTCGATTTTAAGGAACCTTTAGCAATCGGGTAGCAAAGACTTAGCAATGCACGCCGCTGCGGCGGGCAATACTGCGGGCATGCCGAATCGCGCGCCCTTTCCCACTGTGCCCCGACGCGGGACGCGAGGGAGTGACGCCGATCGCCCGCCGAACGCTACCCTTCAAGGAGCTCGCATGACCGCCACGCATTCGTTTTCGGCCCAGGCCGGCCGCGCCCAGGCTGCCGATCCTCACGTCGAGGCGCCGCAACCGGCGTCTCGCCGCGGCCGCTACGACCCGTACCTGATGATCCATAAGGGCATTCGCGCACTCATCACCGACGCACTCTTGCGCGCGGGCCGGATGGACCCGTTCGACGACGAGGACACCGCGGAGGTCGTCGCGCGCATTCGCGACCTCGCGCGTCTCGCCGAGAGCCATGCGCACCACGAGGAACGCTTCGTCCATGCCGCGATGGAAGCGCGCGCCCCCGGCTCGACGCGCCACGTCGAGGAGGATCACCGGACGCACCGGGGGGCGCTGGCGCGGCTCGTCGCCGGCTGCGATGCCGTCGCGAAGCAAACAGGCGCCGCGCGCGCCGCCGCGGCGCTCGATCTGTATCGCGCGCTCGGCCTGTACGTGGCGAAGGATCTCGTGCACATGCATGCCGAGGAAACCGAGAACAATGCCGTGCTGTGGGCGACCTACTCGGACGATGAGCTCGTCGCGCTCACCGAGCGCCTCGTCGCGGCGGTGCCGCCCGAGCAGAACGCGATCTTCGCGCGCTGGATGGCATCCGCGAGCGCACCCGCGGAACGCGCACAGCTTCTCGCGAACGCGCGCGGCAAGATGCCGGCACCCGCGTTCGCGGGCATGTTGCAGGGCATCCTTTCCGAACTGCGCGCAAAGGATCGCGGCAAGCTCGAAGCCGCGCTGGCCTGAATCAACGTGGTCAGGCAGCGGCTTCGACGAGACGCAGGGGCCGCGAGACGACCAGTCGCAGACGACCCCTGCCGGTCTTCTCCAGCCGCAGAAAGGAGCAGCGCTCGGCGAGGCGGCGCTGCAGCAGAATGAGTCGTGCCTCGAGATTTTCGGAGAGCTCCGGCAGCCGGATCGCGGGATCGAGGCGCAGCTCGCGGTTCGTGAACTCGGTCCGGTGCTCGTGGACGTAGGCGCCCAGGAGCCTCCAGAGGATGGCGCCCGCCACACCCTTGATGAGGTAGTCGTCGTCGACGAACACGCTGTCCTGCGCGGGGTAATGCCGGATCGTGACCGCGGCGCCCGCCGGCGGGGGTGCCTGCGACGAGGTCGACGGCGGCTCGTCGTCGCGCTCTGCGCTCTGCTGCAATAGCCGGATCGCCAGCCCGAGGTGACCGGCGATGGCGACCAGGACGTCTTCGTCCTCGTAGCGAAAGCGGCGCTCCTCGGGACTCTCGACGTACAGCACGCCGATGAGCTGCATGCCGGCGAGAATCGGCACGGCGAGCTGGCTGCCGCTTCGCGCGAGGCCCGGGAACGGGATCTCGTCGGTCAGCGCGTCCGCCATCCCTCCGGCCTGCGCGCGCTCGCGCACCGTGCGGCCGTACGAGTACTCTGCGGCCGCGTGCGTGAGGCGGATCGGCGTGCGCGCCTGCGCCGCGGCGCCGATGACGCCCTCGCCGAACGCGATTTCGGAGCCGACGCCCGAGTGCACGTAGCCGCGGGTCGCAACCGTATAGAGGCGCTGCCCGTCCGCATCGGTCAGGAGCACGATGGCGTGATGGATGCGCAGCTCCGCTTCGAGCGAAGACAGGAACGCGTCCAGCAGAGCGCCGAGGTCGGTGCATCGCACGAGGCGATCGGACACGCGACGAAGCGCGGGCAGCAGGTTCGGCCGTGGGGCGGGTGCGACATCACGGCCGGGAACGCGCTCGACCTCGAGCACCTCGTAGACGTCGGCGCCGAGCAGGCGGAACACCCCCGCCATCCCGGTGTGCGACGCGATGCCGGCGAGCTTCGCCTTCATGCTCTCGAACAGCGCGCCATCGGTCTCGGTACGCAGGTAGGCGAGCTCGAAGCGGTAGATCGCGGCGGTCTCCGGATGGATCGCGAGGACGCTCGCGCGTGGATTGGCGAGGACGTTCTCGCGTGTCTTGCTGAAGAACTGGAACGACAGCGCGACGTGCTCCTCGTCGACGTAATGCACCTGCGAAACGAAGCTCACGTTGGGCGTGCCGTCGGGGGCGCAGGTCGCGATCGTCGCCGGGATCGCGCCCTCCATGACGTCACGCAGCGTCGCGAGCGAGAGCATGGACGGCGTCGAATCGGGGTCAACGCGCGCGTAACGGCGCGCCGGCGCCCGGCCCGGGCGTCTGCGCGAAGCCGTCGGTCGGCGTGAACACGATCGCCGCCATCTCGTCGGGGCGCGCTGCGAACATCGCATGGACGAACGGCGCCGAGTGCCCGATCTTCTGCACCTCGACCAGGAACGAGCCGACGTAGGCGGCGATCGTCTGCGCGTCGTCCGGTGCGAGCGGCGCGACGCGTGCGTCGCGGCCCTTGAACTGGACCGTGCGGTGGCTGGTCGGCCGGCTGAACACGGCGGCCACGCGCTGGTTCTCCTCGACGTCGCGCAGCAGCGCCGTCGCTTGCGCACGCGGCACGAAGATCGTGATCGCACGGCCGTCGCCGCTCACCTTGCAGCCCCAGCCGCGCGCCGACGTGGGGACGTTGTCGGCACTGCGGCCGGCGACGTAGATCGACACGCGGTGCTGGATGAACTCGATCGTCTCGGTGTCGAGCAGTGGCGGTGCGGGCGCGGGGGCGGGCATCCGCCAATGATAGCGAAGCGCCTTCAATAGAGGACGCGGGTGCGGATGTTCGTGGGGAGCCTGCCGATCGCGTCGCAGACGTCGCGCGAGACGTCCTGGTCGAGGTCCATCACGAGGTAGCCGATGTCGGCGTCCGTGGACAATATCTGGCTATGGATGTTCGCGTCGTATTCCGAGACGATGCGGTTGACGTCGCGCATGACGCCGGGAACGTTGCGGTGCACGTTGAGGATGCGGTGCGTACCGGGCGCCTGCGCCAGCTCCACCTGCGGGAAGTTCACGGCCCCTGTCGTCGTGCCGCCGTTGACGAACTTGACGAGCGCCGTGGCCACTTCACGGCCGATCGCCGCCTGCGCCTCGCGCGTCGAGCCGCCGATATGCGGCGTCAGGACGACATTGGGCAGGTTCTGCAGCTCGGATGCGAAGCCGTCGCTGTTCGACTCGGGCTCGCGCGGGTACACGTCGACCGCGGCGCCGGCGAGATGTCCGGAACGCAGCGCAGCCGCGAGCGCGGGAATGTGCACGACCGTGCCGCGGCTCGCGTTCAGCAGATACGCGCCCCGACGCATGCGCGCGATCTCGTCGGCGCCGATCATCTCGTGCGTCTGCGGCGTGGCCGGAACGTGCAGCGTGACGAAGTCCGACTCCGCGAGCAGCTCGTCCAACGTCGCACAGGCGCGGTTGTTGCCCATCGGCAGCTTGGTTGCGTGGTCGTAGAAGACGACGCGCATGCCGAGCATTTCGCACAGCACGCCGACCTGGCGGCCGATGTGCCCGTATCCGACGATGCCCACCGTCTTGCCGCGCACCTCGTAGGAGCTCGCCGCCACCTTGCGCCAGATGCCGGCGTGCACCTCGCGCGAGCGGTCGCCGAGATGGCGCGCCAGCATGACGATCTCGGCGACGATCATCTCCGCGACGCTGCGCGTATTGCTGAACGGTGCATTGAAGACGGGAATGCCGGCATGGTTAGCGGCGGCGAGGTCGACCTGGTTCGTGCCGATGCAGAAGCAGCCGACCGTCAGCAGGTCGTGGGCGGCGCCGAGCGACGCCGCGGAGACGTGCGTCTTGCTGCGGATGCCGAGCACGTGCACGCCGGCGATGCGCCGCTGCAATTCGGCTTCCGGCAGGGCGGTCTTGAGGCGCTCGATCGCGAATCCCGGCGCGGCGAAGAGGTCGGTCGCGCTGGCGTGAATGTCTTCCAGCAACAGGACCTTGAGCACGTCGGGGGAGGGGGGCGGCGTGGGCCGCTGCGATTCGTTCGTCATGGGCATGAAGCCGTGCGTGCGGCCGGGATCGGATGGTAACGGATGGTTCGGCGGTGAACGGTGGCGCTGCGTTTCCGGCCCGGCATCGATGAGAAAACGCCGAGCGTCAC
>JBLMWW010000063.1:0-4602 GCA_050257435.1 Rudaea sp. | reverse complement strand
ACCTGGGCTCGCTCGAATTCTCGAAGCGGCTGCTGACCAAGGCGCGCGTTTCCGTTTCGCCGGGCATCGGCTTCGGCGAGTACGGCGACGACCACGTGCGCTTCGCGATGATCGAGAACGAGGCCCGTACCCGCCAGGCGATACGTGGGATCAAGCAGATGTTCAGGGAAGATGGCCTGCTTTAGTGCCACTCGGCGACTGCTGAACTGCGCTCCGCGCAGGTCAAACGAACGGCTGTGCACGGCAATCGCCCGGACAGACTCCTTCGATGGAAGGCAAAAGGGGTTCGTCCCGCGTGAATGAGCGCGTGCTGAAACCCCTCCACGTCGGCCTCATCGGCTTCGGCACCGTCGGGCGCGGGACCTGGGATGTCCTGTGCCGCAACGAGCACGAGATCACGCGCCGCGCGGGCCGCCCGATCCGCATCACGTGGATCGGCACGCGCAACCTCGAACGGGCACGCGAGGGCGCGCGCGGCATCACCGGGGTGCAATTCACCGACGACCCGGGCGTCGTCGTCCGCCACCCCGGCGTCGACATCGTGTGCGAGCTGATCGGCGGCATCGAGCCTGCGCGCTCGCTGATCCTCGACGCGATCGCGCACGGCAAGCACGTCGTCACCGCGAACAAGGCGCTGCTTGCGCAATACGGCAACGAGATCTTCGCCGCCGCCCATGCGAAGGGCGTCATGGTCGCGTTCGAAGGTGCGGTCGCGGGCGGCATTCCGATCATCAAGGCGCTGCGCGAGGGCCTCACCGCGAACCGCATCGAATGGATCGCCGGCATCATCAACGGCACCTCGAACTTCATCCTGTCGACGATGCGCGAGACCGGTGCGTCGTTCGAAGTTGTGCTCAAGGAGGCGCAGGCGCGCGGCTATGCGGAGGCCGACCCGACGTTGGACGTCGAAGGCATCGACGCCGCGCACAAGCTCGCGATCATGTCGGCGATCGCGTTCGGCGTGCCGATGCAGTTCGAGAAGGCGTACGCCGAGGGCATCACCAGGCTCACGCGCGAGGACCTTCGCTACGCCGAGGAGCTCGGCTACCGGATCAAGCTGCTCGGGATCACCCGGCGCGCGAAACGCGGCATCGAGCTTCGCGTGCACCCGACGCTGATCCCGGCCAGGCGGCTCATCGCGAACGTCGAGGGCGCGATGAACGCGGTGCTCGTGAAGGGCGACGCGGTCGGCTCGACGATGTATTACGGCGCGGGCGCCGGCGCGGAGCCGACTGCGAGCGCGGTCATCGCCGACCTGGTGGACGTCACGCGCATGCACACCGCAGACCCGGAGCATCGCGTGCCGCACCTCGCGTTTCAGCCCGATCAGCTCACCGACCTGCCGTTCCTGCCGATCGGTGAGGTCGAGACCAGCTATTACCTGCGCATGCGCGTGCTCGACCGGCCCGGCGTGCTCGCCGACATCACGCGCATCCTCGCCGACCGCGACATCTCGATCGACGCGATGATCCAGAAGGAGCCGACGGAGGGCGAGGATCAGACCGACATCATCCTGCTCACGCACAAGTCGATCGAGCATCGGGTCGTCGAGGCGATCGCGCGCATCGAGGCGCTGCCCACGGTCCGTGGAACGGTGGTGCGCATCCGCCTCGAAGACCTCGCCTAGGATGCGCGTGCGCTGGTCACCGCCTGCGCGGATCGCCGGACGGGTCGCGTGAACTACGTCAGCACGCGCGGCGCATGGCGCGATGCTCCGCAGCCGTTTCGCGCGATCCTCCTCGAAGGGCTCGCACCCGACGGGGGTCTCGCCGTACCGAGCGCCTACCCGCGACTGGCGCACGACGATATCCGGCAATTGCGCGGCCGATCCTACGTCGATGTCGCCTATGCGATCCTCACCCGCTTCGTGGGCGACATACCAGGTCCGGACCTGCGGGCGATCCTCGCGCGTACCTACACCGCCGAGGCGTTCGGAAGCGACGAGATCACACCGCTCTTGACGCTCGAGCCGGGCCTGCACCTGCTGCGGCTGTCGAACGGGCCGACGCTGGCGTTCAAGGACGTCGCGCTGCAGCTCCTCGGCAACATGTTCGAGTACGTGCTGCGCGACGGCACTCGCCGCCTCAACATCCTCGGTGCGACATCGGGTGACACCGGGAGTTCGGCCGAGTACGCGATGCGCGGCAAGCGGAACATCGGTGTGTTCATGCTCTCGCCTTGGGGACGCATGAGCGCGTTCCAGCAGGCGCAGATGTACGCGCTCGACGATCCCAACATCCATAACCTGGCCATCGACGGCACGTTCGACGAATGCCAGGACATCGTGAAGGCGCTCGCCGGGGACGCGTCGTTCAAGCGTCGCCACGCGCTCGGCGCCGTGAACTCGATCAACTGGGCACGCATCGCCGCGCAGGTGGTCTATTACTTCAAGGGCTATCTCGCCGCCACGCTCGACGAGTCCGAGCAGGTGAGCTTCGCCGTGCCCTCGGGCAACTTCGGCAACGTGCTCGCCGGTCATGTCGCGCGCGAGATGGGCCTGCCCATCGCGCACCTCATCGTCGCGACCAACGAGAACGACGTGTTGAACGAGTTCTTCGCCACCGGCCGCTATCGTCCGCGGCGTGCCGCCGAGACGCATGCCACGTCGTCGCCCTCGATGGACATCTCGAAGGCGTCCAATTTCGAACGGTACGTGTTCGACCTCGTCGGGCGCGACCCGGAAGCGCTGCGTTCCCTGTGGACGCTACTCGAAAGGAACGGGGAACTCTCCCTGACGAACACCGAATGGTGGCTGCGCGTCGCGGCGTCGGGATTCCTGTCCGGCACCAGCACGCACGCCGACCGCATCGCGACGATCCGCGACGTGCACCGTCGCTACGGCGTGGTCGTGGACCCGCATACGGCCGACGGCGTCAAGGTCGGGCGCGAGCGTCGCGACGCGCGCGTGCCGCTGATCTGTCTCGAGACCGCGCTTCCGGCCAAGTTCGCCGCAACCATCCGCGAGGCGCTCGGCACCGAGCCGCCGCGTCCTGCCGCCTTCGCCGATATCGAGTCCCGGCCGCAGCGCTTCGAGCGCCTGCCCGCCGATCCTGCGCAGGTCGCCGCGTACGTCGCCCGGCACGCAGGCAACGCCGGCGCGGCGTAGGGCGCCGAAATGCGCGATGCAATAGGCGCGCTCGGGCGCAATCTCGCCGCCGGCCTCCGGCTCGCGCTCTTCATGCGCGTCGACCGCGCGGCCTTCCGCATCACCGCCGCGCAGCTCGTTCTCGTCGCGGTCGTCTCGGCGGCGATCGACATCGATGCCGATTGGCTGCGTGCCGCTCACGAGGCGCGCTTTTCGCTGCTCGGCCTGCACGGCGAGATCTTTGCGCTCGGGCTCCTCGTCTTGTCGAGCGCATTGATCGGCGCGCTCGCGCGTGATCGCGAGCTGTATCTCGCGCTGCCGATCGTCATCCTGGCGTCGTTCCCCGCAATCCAGATCGTGCACGTGTTGCCCGACCTTCCGGTGGCGGCGTCCAACGTGTCGGACTTCGCGCGGGAAATCTTCGAGTACGCGGTCATCGCCTGGATGGCGCTCCTCGCCATGCGCGCCGTGTACGTTTGCCTCGACGCGGCGCGCGCGCATCGACGCGCGCTGGCGATCACAGGCGCCGTGCTCGTCATTGCGCCCATCTGGTTCGCGCCGCTGCTGGGGCCGCTCGACCCCTGGTTTCGCGAGATCGACGCGTCGACGGCGAATGGCGTGTCGCTCAATCCCGCGTCCGAGCCGGTGCTCGCGGCGCAGGATTTCATGATGGATCGCGCGCTCGACGGGCTGGAGGACGAGCGCAGCGGCGAGGCCGATCTCTATTTCGTCGGCTTTGCCCCCGACGCACGGCGCGCCGGATTCGTCGCGGACGTCGATGCCGCGCAGCGCGCGATGGACACGCGCTGGCGGACGAACGGCCGCTCGCTCGTGCTGGTCAACAGCCCGCTCACCGTGGCCGATCGACCGTTCGCGACGATCACGCATCTGCGCCAGGCCCTGCTCGAGATCGGCGACATCATCGATGCCGACGAGGACGTCGTGATGATCTACCTGGCCGGAAGCCCGGGTGCGAACCATACGCTCGCCGCCGTGAATCCGCCGCTCGACCTGGTCGGGCTCTCGCCGCAGGGACTTCGGGAGCTGCTGGACGCGGCCGGCATTCGCTGGCGCATCATCGTCGTATCCACGTGCGAGGCGGGTACGTGGATCGATGCGCTTCAGGACGCCGAGACCGCCGTCATCGCGTCGTCGTCGGCCAACGTACGCGGGAAGGACTGCGCCGGAGGACTCGGGCCGACGGCGTTCGGCCAGGCGTTCTTCACCGAGGGCATGCAGCGCTACGACGACCTCGCGCGCGCGTTCGAGGTCGCGCGGGATCGCCTGGCGCAACTCGGCGCGCCCAGGCCCGTGATGACCATGGGGCCTGCGATCGCCGAGCACCTGAAGACGCTCAAGACCAAGCAGGCAAATCGTGTGGTGGCGCGGGAAGCGGTGCGGCGTTAGCGTTCCGATTTTGGTATAATTCCCGTTCTCTCGCGGGGTGGAGCAGTCTGGCAGCTCGTCGGGCTCATAACCCGAAGGTCGCAGGTTCAAATCCTGCCCCCGCAACCAAA
>JBLMWW010000062.1:0-11548 GCA_050257435.1 Rudaea sp. | reverse complement strand
GCGCGCTTCATCCCCGTGAGGGCCTCGAGCACGCACGCGCGCTCGTCGAGCCAGCCCGCGCGGCCGGCAGCCTTGAGCATCGCGTACTCGCCGGACACCTGGTAGACGGCGGTCGGCATGCCGAACGCGTCCTTGACGCGACGCACGATGTCGAGATACGGCAGGCCCGGCTTTACCATGACCATGTCCGCGCCTTCCTCGATGTCGAGATAAGTCTCCCAGAGCGCCTCGTCGCTGTTGCCCGGGTCCATCTGGTAGGTGCGCTTGTCGCCGCCGCCCAGGTTCGCGGCCGAGCCGACCGCATCGCGGAACGGGCCGTAGAACGAGGATGCGTACTTCGCCGAATAAGCGAGGATCCGCGTATGGATGAAGCGGTCGGCATCGAGCGCGTCGCGCAGCGCCCCGATCCGGCCGTCCATCATGTCGGAGGGCGCGACGATGTCGGCGCCGGCGGCCGCATGGCAGCGCGCCTGGCGCACGAGCGCCGCGACCGTCTCGTCGTTCATCACGTAGCCCGTGTCGTCGATCAATCCGTCCTGGCCATGGCTCGTGTAGGGGTCGAGCGCGACGTCCGTCATCACGCCGAGCGCGGGAAAGCGTGCCTTGAGGGCCCGCACGGTGCGCGGCACGAGCCCGTCGTCGTCCCACGCCTGCGCCGCATCGGGCGACTTCAGCTCCGGGGGAATGACCGGAAAAAGCGCGATCGCCGGTACGCCGGCGGCCACGCAGCGCTCCGCGTCGGCCAGGAGCAGATCGATCGACTTCCGCGCCACGCCGGGGAGCGTCGTCACGGGGGTTTCGCGGCGTTCGCCGTCGTGCACGAAGACGGGGTAGATGAAGTCGTCGGCTGAAAGACGCGTCTCGCGCGCGAGCCGGCGCGAGAAGTCGTCGCGGCGCATCCGACGCGGCCGCTTCGCGGGGAAGCGGCCGGTGAAGTGGAAGCTCATGGGGCAGGCATCCTTTTGGTCCGAGGATGGAACTTACCAAAATGGGTCGAGGTCAGACTCCCCGGACGGTGAACGTCTCCCGCTTTCCTCCCTGAGCGGGTGCCCGCGCCGGTTGCGACCGGCGCGGGCGTTTCGAGGCCCCGCGTCACTCCCCTTGATCGCGGGGCCTTTTTCTTTTTTCGGTCCGGTTGTTTGGCCCCCATGCTCGTTGCCGCGCCGCTGCGCTGCCCCCGAGGGGACGCGATTCTTCCTTCCTCGTGGCCACCCTGCAGCCCTCATTGACCGAGCCACTGCGCGAGCGCCTGGTTCGCCTCGACGACGCCCTCCCGCGACGTGGCGGAAAACCCCACCACCGACGTTGCCTCGGCGTGATCGGGGAAGACCGTGCGGAGCGCTTCGCCCATGCGAGCGACGGCCGTGCGGCGCTCGCTGGAATTGAGCTTGTCGCTCTTGGTGGCGAGAACGAGAACCGGGCGGCCGGAGGGCAGGAACGCCGTCAGTAGATCGAGATCGAGCGACTTGAGGCCATGGCGGGCATCGGCGACGACGACCAGGCCGATCAACGGGCTTCGCGTCGTGACGTACGCCCAGAGGAATTCCTGCCACGACGCCTTGAGCGCGCGCGGCACGGCCGCATAACCGTAGCCCGGAAGATCGGCCACCAGGGCACCGCTTCGCAGCCGAAAGAAGTTGATCTGTTGCGTGCGCCCGGGGGTCCGGCTCGCATGCGCGAGGCGCGTGCGACGCGCGAGCGCGTTGATCGCACTGGACTTGCCGACGTTCGAGCGACCGGCGAACGCGATCTCCGGAGGGCCGGGAGCCGGCAATTGCGCGAGCGCCGCCGCACCGGTGACGAAGGTCGCGCCCTCGAGCGGCCCCGGCGCGCGGCCCGCGTCGTCGGTTTTGGCCGGCCGAGGCGACTCCGCTACAATAGCGCGTTTTTTCATCAGCACCACGACCTCGTCATCGCTCGCGGCAGGCCGCGCGCCGCAGGATGACGACGCGAAAATCCCTGGGAGCCGAACGTACATGACCCGCACCTGGCGCTACGCTTTCGTTGCGGCGACCGCCGCGCTTTCAGCGGCCGCCTTCGCGCAGGAAGCGCCCAAACCGGCGGGGGCCGCACCGGACCTTGCGAAAGCCCGGCAGATCGTCACCCAGATATGTGCGGCATGCCATGGCGCGGACGGCAACAGCGTCGCGCCGGCCAATCCGAATCTCGCGGGACAGGTGGCCGACTATATCACCCTGCAGCTTGCGCACTTCAAGGCGGGCGTTCGCGTCAATCCGACGATGCAGGCCATGGCCGCGACACTCTCGGACGCCGATATGCAGGCGCTCGGCGTCTACTTCTCGCAGCAGAAGCCCAAGGGGCTCGCGGCGCATGACCCGGCGCTCGTGAAAAGCGCGCAGCGGCTATGGCGCGGGGGCGACTTGGCCGGCGGCGCGCCGGCGTGTGCCGGATGCCACTCCCCGACCGGCGCCGGCATCCCGAAAAATTATCCGCGCCTCGCGGGCCAGTATGCCGATTACACCTACGCGCAGCTCAAGGCCTTCAAGGCCGGCGAGCGCGGCGCCGACGCGGCCGGCAAGGACGTGAATGGCCGCATCATGAACGCCATTGCGCAGAAGTTGACCGACACGCAGATGAAGGCCATCGCCGACTACGCCGCCGGGCTGCGCTGAGCGAAGGCCTCGAAGGTCCGGATCGTACGGGCGATTGGGGCGCGAATGATCACACCCGCGGACGTCGGTTTGTTTCAGTTCCCGAGCGGAGCGCACATGATCACGTCGTCGGGCCCATAGCCCTCGGGTACCCACGTCGCCGGATCGTCGCGCATCTGGTCGCGAATCGTGTGATCCGTGGTGTAGCGATGGTTCGTCGTGCGCTGGTTGAAGAAGCGCCATACGGGCTCCGTGCCGCCGGGGCACGCGCCGCTCGCCTGGTCGGGCAGCGCGAGATAGAACACGTCGGGGCTTTCGAACGACCATCCGGGGTATTGCTCCGGATGGTCGATGACCGCCTGGCACTCGGGCGGGCTCGCCGAGTAGAAATGCGAGTCGCCGTAACCCGGCGTGCGATAGAACCGGCACACCGGATTCGTTCCGGGCGCCGGGCTCCGGTACGCCATGAAGCGCAGGCCCGTGCGCTCCCACCCCGCGTGCACGCCGCTGTCGAGATCGTTGATCTCGGCGGGGCTGATCGTCAGGAAGTAGTGATCGAGCGCGCGATCGTAATACTCGACCGCCACCGCCAGTCCCTGCGGCTCGGCCGTGTCCGGCGTCAGGTACTGGCGCGTGAGAGGCAGCATGTTGTCGAGCCGCGAGTACTGGTCGATGCCGGCCGGATCCTGGCACGACGCCTCGCCGCTCCATAGCCCGCCGCGCACCTCGTAATAGCCCCCCGCATTGAAGTAGGTCAGAAGGCCCGCCCCGCTCGAACCTGGCTCGGTCGTCCCCTGGTCGTACTGCACCTGCGCGAAGCTCGACCCGTCGGTGTACAGCTGGTAGCCGAGCGTCGCGCCCTCGGTCCATTTCTTGAGGTCACCCTCGGGATGGTGCAGCACCGAGACGCTCGTCCGGTTCGGCATCGGCTCGGCACGCCACGCCGAGAACTTGACGCCCGCCGGAGGCGGCGCATTGAGCCGCACGAGCGCCCAGTCCCAGTCGGCGCTTCGCGCCAGCAGCGTCGCCCCGCTGGCCTGCTGCACGTACGGCGGCACCGCCTTGCTGCCGCAGGCGACCGCATCGAAGAACCAATAGGTGTTGAGCGTGCGCGCGGCCCGGGCGGAGTCGAGGCAGTGGCTCGCCGAGAAGAAGTACGGCGTGTTGCTCGAGATCGAATCGTTGAGCAGTTGGCCGGTGCAAAGATACGTGAAGCCGTCCTCTTGCGTGAACTCGATCGCCGCGACGGCCTTGCGCGCATCGACGAGCGCCTGCGACTGCGGCGTCACGCACGCGACGTCGACGTTGCAGCCTCCCGACGTGCCGATGTCCTCGACCGCCTTCGCGGACATCTTGCCGATCGACGCCGGCGCGACGACCTGATGCGAAACCCGCGCGACCGTCAGCGCAACGCCGGGGACCGCGACGCCGGACTCCACGTGGATCTCCACATGGGCGACGTCGCCGTCGAGCACCGGGGACCAGAAGACGCCGAAGCGCGCGGCATCGCCCGCGATCACGTTGGCCGGAATCGGACCGAACACCTGCGCGTGCTCGCCGTTGCCCGCGAAGCGCACCTCGATGCCCGGATCGAGCGTTGGCAGTCGCAGGGCGACGCGCAGCGCCGACGCGCCCGGCGACACGACGTCGAGCGTCGCGGCGCGGCTGCCGTCGCCGAGCGCCACCCAGCGCAACGCCCTGAGATCGATTGCCTGCGCGCTCGCCGGAACGTCGCGGGGAAACGCGAGCGCGACGGGCCCCTTCAGCGAGTGCGTCTTTGCGCCGCGCACGCTGACGGCGTTGCGTGCGCGCAGCGATGCAAGCTCGGCGCTCGTCGGCGCGGGCAGCGCGACCCGCGCCACGCCGGTGCCCGGCGCGAGCAACAGCTTCTGCGCGGCCTTCGCGGCCGGGCGCGCGTGATAATCGGCGGGCGGCACCGACGTGATGGGCGCCTGCGCCCACGCGACCGGCACCGCGCCGATCAGCATCGCGGCGATGACCGCGCGTCCCCTGCATGACGTCATTCGAGCGCTCCTGGAAAGGTATGGCGTCGTCGCCCGACGACGCCAATGCGTGCGTTGCTCACGCGATGCAATGCAAATGCCGCGCCATGGCAATTCGTACAACCTCCCGCGAAGGATTCACTGGACCGCGGAAACGGGGGGTGGTTCGGCGGGCGCGCCGAGGCATTCGTGTAACAGAGTTTTCCAATCGGGCAACGCGAAGCCGAACACGCGCGCGAAGCGCGCTGCGTCGAGCACCGCGTACGCGGGACGCCTCGCCGGCGTCGCATAGTCGGCGGTCGCGATCGGCACGATACGCACGCGCGCGCCGAGTATTGCACGCGCGAAGTCGTACCACGTGGCGGCGCCCTGCGCGCTCAGGTGGTAGAGGCCCGCACGTTCGGCGAGATAGGCGGGGCCGCGGGAGACGAGCGTCGCGGTCGCGCGGGCGAGCGCACGGCTCCAGTTCGGCACGCCGGTCTGGTCGGCGACGACGCGAAGCTCGTCGCGCGTAGCGGCGAGTTTTTGCATCGTGACGAGGAAATTCTGACCATGCCGGCCGTAGACCCAGCTCGTCCGCAACGTGAGCGCCGCGGCGCCGCTCGCGGCGATCGCGCGCTCGCCGGCGAGCTTGCTGGCGCCGTAGACATTGCACGGAGTCGTGGGCGCGGCCTCGTCGTAGGGCGTGCGGCGCGTGCCGTCGAACACGTAATCGGTCGAGAAATGGATGAGCAACGCGCCGGCGCGTAGCGCCGCCTGCGCGAGCAGCCCCGGTGCCCGTGCGTTGATCGCGAAGGCGCGCTCGGGCTCGCTTTCCGCGCGGTCGACCGCCGTGTAGGCGGCCGCATTCACGATGATCGAGGGCGCCGTCTCCTGCACGACGCGTGCGATCGTCGACGCGTCGGCGAGGTCGAGCCGCGCGCGATCGCACGCGATCAGGTGGCCGTGCGCAGGCAGTGCGGCGGCGAGCTCGCGTCCGAGCTGGCCGCCCGCGCCCGTGAGCAGGATCGTCGGGCGCGGCCCGGTCACCGGGCGACCCCGCGCGGCGCGCTCATGCGCTACGCGTACACCGGCGCGCGTGCGAGCGGCGCGCCTGCGGCATCCTTCGGCGCGATCGTCGGCGCGCCGTCGAGCGGCCAGGCAATGCCGAGCGCCGGATCGTTCCACAGAAGCGTGCGCTCGTGCGCCGGGTGCCAGTAGTCGGTCGTCTTGTACAGGAATTCCGCCGTGTCCGAGACGACGAGGAAGCCGTGCGCGAATCCCGGCGGGATGAAGAGCATGCGCCGATCCGCGGCGGACAGGCGCATCGCGACGTGCCGCCCGAACGTGGGCGAGCGCTGGCGCAGGTCGACGGCGACGTCGTAGACCTCGCCCGCCACGACGCGCACGAGCTTCCCCTGCGCGTGCTCGATCTGGTAATGCAGCCCGCGCAGCACCCCGCGCACCGATCGCGAATGGTTGTCCTGCACGAACTCGGCGTCGATGCCGGCCTCCGCGAACGCGCGCCGGTTCCAGCTCTCGAAGAAGGACCCGCGCGCGTCCTCGAACACCCGTGGCTCGATCTCGAGCACGTCGGGAATGGCCGTCGGCACGACGCGCATTCGGCAGCCTGCTAGGGCGCGGACGGCTCTTCGAGCAGCCGCAAGAGGTATCGGCCGTAGCCGTTCTTCGCCATCGCCGCACCGAGCTTCTCGAGCTGCGCGGCGTCGATGTACCCCATCCGGTAGGCGATCTCCTCGGGGCATGCGATCTTGAGTCCCTGGCGCCGCTCGATCGTCTCGATGTACTGCGATGCCTCGAGCAGCGATTCGTGCGTCCCGGTGTCGAGCCACGCCATGCCGCGCCCCATCACCTCGCACGTCAGCTCGCCCCAGGCGAGGTACTGGCGGTTGACATCGGTGATCTCCAGCTCGCCGCGCGCCGAAGGCGCAAGCGCCGCCGCGACGTCGAGCACGCGGTTGTCGTAGAAGTAGAGACCGGTGACCGCGTAGCGCGACTTCGGCGCGCGCGGCTTTTCCTCGAGGCTCGTCACTCGGCCGGCCGCATCGAATTCCGCGACGCCGTAGCGCTCGGGATCGGCGACCGGATACGCGAAGATCGTCGCGCCCGAGGCCCGCGTTCGCGCGCGCTGCAATTGCGGCTGCAGGTCGTGGCCATAGAAGATGTTGTCGCCGAGCACGAGCGCCGACAGGTCGCGGCCCACGAACGTGCGCCCGATGACGAACGCCTGCGCAAGCCCCTCGGGGGCCGGCTGTACCGCGTAGGAGATCGCGAGGCCCCAACGCGTGCCGTCGCCCAGGAGCTGCGCGAACCGGGGCGTGTCCTCCGGCGTCGAGATGAGCAGGATGTCCCGGATGCCGGCCAGCATCAGCGTCGACAGCGGGTAATAGATCATCGGCTTGTCGTACACCGGCAGAAGCTGCTTGGAGACGACCTGCGTGACGGGATGAAGCCGCGTGCCCGAGCCGCCGGCGAGGATGATCCCCTTGCGGATCGCCGCCCTGGCATCAGGCATATTGGAGCTCGACCCACTGGCGGTATTCGGCGCTTTGCACGCTCGCGAGCCATGCGGCGTTCTCGAGGTACCAGTCGACCGTCTTGCGCATTCCCGACTCGAAGGTCTCGATGGGTACCCACCCGAGCTCGCGCGCGAGCTTCGACGCGTCGATCGCGTAGCGCCGGTCGTGCCCCGGACGATCCTTGACGTACGTGACCATCCGCTCGCAGTCGACTTCCGGGCGCCGCTCGCGCACGAGCCGGCAGACCGTGTGCACGACGTCGATGTTCGCCATCTCCGCGCCGCCGCCGACGTTGTACGTCGCGCCGGGACCGCCGCGTTCGAGCACCGCGCGAAGCGCGCGGCAATGATCGCCGACGTAGAGCCAGTCGCGCACGTTGCGGCCGTCGCCGTACACGGGCAGCGGCTGACCGCCGAGCGCATTCACGATCATCAGCGGAATGAGCTTCTCGGGAAACTGGAGCGGCCCGTAGTTGTTCGAGCAGTTCGTCGTCAGCGTCGGCAGGCCGTACGTGTGGTGATACGCGCGCACCAGATGGTCCGACGACGCCTTCGATGCCGCGTACGGACTGTTCGGCGCGTACGGGCTTGTCTCGGTGAACGGCGGATCCGCCGCCCCGAGCGACCCGTACACCTCGTCGGTGGACACGTGCAGAAACCGGAAGGCGTCGCGCTCCGCGCGCGGCAGATCGACCCACCAGGCGCGCACGCAATCGAGGAGCGCGAACGTCGCGACGACGTTCGTCTGGATGAACGGCGCCGGGCCGTGGATCGAGCGGTCGACGTGGCTTTCGGCCGCGAAATTGACGACCGCGCGCGGCCGGTGGCGCGCAAGAAGCGTCCGCACGAGATCGGCGTCGCCGATGTCGCCCCGCACGAACACGTGCCGCCCATCGCCCGCGAGCGGTGCAAGGCTCTTGAGGTTGCCCGCGTACGTCAACTTGTCGAGGTTGATGACCGGCTCGCCGACTTCCGCGAGCCAGTCGAGGACGAAGTTGGCGCCGATGAAGCCGGCGCCGCCGGTGACGAGGATCATGCGTGTGCTTGCGCGAAGCGCGCTGCTCGAAGCCGCGGCGAGTTTAGCACCCGCCCCGATCCACCTCTTCGGCGCGGCCCGGCGGCGCTCATACGCGGTAGAACGCGCGGTACCAGTCGACGAAGCGCGCGAGCCCCTCCGCGAGCGGCGTATGCGGCGCGAAGCCGATCGCCTGCGCAAGCCGCTCGATCGAGGCGTACGTCGCCGCCACGTCGCCGGGCTGCATCGGCTTGTCGTTGCGTTGCGCCGCGCGTCCGAGCAGGCGCTCGAGCGTCGCGATGAACCGGTCGAGCTCGACCGCCTCGTGGTTGCCGATGTTGTAGACCGCATACGGCGCCCGATCGGCGTCGCCCTCCGGCGGCCGCGCGAGCACGCGCACCACGCCCTCGACGATGTCGTCGACGTAGGTGAAGTCTCGCTGCATGCGGCCAGCGTTGAAGACGTCGATCGGGCGGCCTTCGAGGATCGCCTTCGTGAAGAGCATCGGCGCCTGGTCGGGCCGGCCCCACGGGCCGTAGACGGTGAAGAAGCGCAGCCCCGTCGTCGGCAGGCGGTAGAGGTGGCTGTAGCTGTGCGCCATCAGCTCGTTCGCCTTCTTCGTGGCCGCATACAGGCTCACCGGATGGTCGACGGGCTGGTCCTCGGAGAACGGCAGGACGTGGTTCGCGCCATAGACCGACGATGACGAGGCGTAGACGAGATGCGCGACCCGCGCGTGCCGGCAACCCTCCAGCACGCGCCCGAACGCGACCAGGTTGTTGCGCACGTACGCATCCGGGTTCACGAGCGAGTAGCGCACGCCCGGCTGTGCGGCCAGATGGACGACGCCGTCGAAGCGCCGGCCGAGGAGCGCCTGGCACGCTGCCTCGCCGGCGAGGTCGAGTCGCTCGAACGCAAAGCGGGGGTATGGCGCGAGCGCGTCGACGCGCGCCTGCTTGAGAGCGACGTCGTAATAGGGGTCGAAGTTGTCGATTCCGGTGACGTCGGCGCCCGCGTCGAGGAGCGCGCGCGCGACATGCATGCCGATGAAGCCGGCCGCGCCGGTCACGAGCACGCGGCGCCCGGCGAACGAAACCGTGCCCGGCATCATGGCCCGCGCCCCTGGCGCTCGAGCGCACGCAGCTTCGCGTGCTTGAGGAAGCTCCCGAACGCGCCGATGGCGATGTGCGCGAAGCCGGGAGCGCCGTCGAGGAAACCGAGGCGCAGCACGTAGAAGCGCAAAAACCGCGCGAGCGGCGCCATCGCCATCGCGAGTGCCGAGCTCTTCTTGCCGCGCGCGTGGAGGGCGTCGGCCTGCAAGGTCGTGTAGCGGTTCTGCTTCGCGACGTAGCGCTCGAGCGATTCGGCCGACGCATGCAGCAGGTCGCCTTCGAGCCTTCCCACGGGGCCGTCGGCGATCACGTGCTCGTGCACCGGGTCGTCGCTCCAGCGCGCGCGGCGGCGGTCGAACAGGCGCGTCGTCCAGTCGGGATAACCTTCACCATGCGACAGCCAGCGCCCGAGAAAACGGTTGCGCCGCGCGAGGGCGTACGCCGCATGCGGAGGCTCGCCCCTGGCGAACAGCGCGGCGATCGATTCGCGCAGCGCGGGCGACAGCCGCTCGTCCGCGTCGAGGCAGAGCACCCAGTCGTGCACCGCCTCCCCGACCGCAAACTGCTTTTGCGGCCCGAATCCGAGGAACGCGTGCGACACGACGCGCGCGCCGGAGCGGCGCGCGGCTTCTACGGTATGATCGCCGCTCCCCGAATCGACGACGAGCGCGTCCGAGCAGAACGGCGCCGACAGCAGGCATTCGGCGATTTCGTTTGCCGCGTCGCGTGCGATCACCACGAGCGAGACAGGAAGCGGCCCGGCCATGCGCGTCTCCACGCGGACGCGCGCCGCGCCCGTCGCTTCGAGCATCTCCACGAGTTGCGAAATGGCGCGATTTTACGTGGTTTGAATGCGGCAGGCGCCGAGCCTTCACGAGAACGCCGTCCTCGTCGTGCGACCGTCCTCGCTCGGCGACATCGTGTACGCGCTGGCGGTCGCGGCCGATATCCGGCGCGCGCACCGCGACGTCGCGATCGATTGGGTGAGCGAGCCCGGCTTCGCGCCGCTCGTCGCGCTCTGCGCGGACGTTCGCGACGTGATTCCGTTCGGCCTGCGGGGCTGGCGCCGCGCGCCGCTCGCCCTGCGCACGTGGCGCGACATGCGCGCGTTCGGGCAGCGCCTGCGGCGCACGCGCTACGCGGCGATCCTCGACCTGCAGGAGCAGGTGAAGGGCGCGCTGATCGCGCGGCTCGCCCGGGGCCTGCGCCACGGCTTCGACCGCGCGAGCGTGCGCGAGCCGCTCGCCGCGCTCTTCGACGACGTGCATCACGCCGTGCCGCGCGACCTCCACTTCCTCGCGCGCTGCCGGCGCCTTGCCGGCCTCGCGCTCGGTTACGCGGTCGAAGGTCCCCCGCGCTGGCATCTGCGCGTGCCGGCGCCGCCGGCCGCGGCGCCGCAGGCGCCCTACGCGGTCGTGCTGCACGGCACGAGCCGCGACGACAAGCTTTGGCCCGAAGCGCACTGGCGCGCGGCGCTGCTCGAGATCCGGCGCGCGGGGCTCGCGATCGTGCTGCCCTGGGGCAGCGCGGAGGAAGAAGCGCGCAGCCACCGCCTCGCAGCGGGGGTCGGCGGCGCCGTGGTGCCGCCGTGGCTCGCGCTTCCCGACGCCGCGGGCCTGCTCGCGCGCGCGACGCTCGCAGTCGGCGTCGACACCGGGTTCACGCACCTCGCCGCCGCGCTCGGCACGCGCACGGTCGCCATTTTCACGGCGACCGACCGTGGGCGGCACGGCGTCGCCTGCGCCGGCCCCCACGCGCGCGACGTCGGCGACGCCGGCGCGTCGCCGCCCGTCGACGCGGTCGTCGACGCCGCGCTCGCCGGCCTCGATCGCATTCCCGCGGCTTGAGCATGGCGCGCCTCGCGTACACGGCACTGTGGTGGCTGGCGCTCCCGTTCCTGCCGCTGCGCCTGTGGTGGCGCGGCCGGCGCGAGCCGCTCTATCGCGCCCGCATGAGCGAGCGTTTCGGGCGCTACGCGGGAGCGGCGCGCGCCGTGGGCAACGACGTGCTGTGGATCCACGCGGTGTCGCTCGGCGAGACGCGTGCGATCGCGCCCCTCGTCGAACGGCTCGTGCGCGAGGATCCGCGGCGCACGATCGTGCTCACGCACATGACGGCCACGGGGCGCGAGGCCGGATCGACCCTCTTCGGCAACCGCGTCGTGCAGGCGTGGCTCCCCTACGACGTCCCGTTTGCGGTGAGCCGCTTCCTCGCGCACTTTCATCCGCGGGCGGGGCTCCTCGTCGAGACGGAGTTGTGGCCGAACCTGGCGGCGGCCGCGGCGCGTG
>JBLMWW010000061.1:0-12440 GCA_050257435.1 Rudaea sp. | reverse complement strand
CGGCTACGCCCGCAGATGCCACGCCTTCGGTCGCGTGAACGTCTGGATTCCCATCGTCGAGAGCGTGAGCCCGATGCCCGAGTGCTTGACGCCCGACCACGGCAGCCGCGGGCTCACCCGGTCGCAGCAGTTCCAGTAGACGCTGCCGGCATTGACGCGCGCGAGTATGCGGCGCGCACGCGCGGCGTCGTGCGTGTACACGCCGGCGGTGAGCCCGTAGTCGGTGTCGTTCATCAGCTCGACGGCCGCCGCATCGTCGGCGACCGCCTCGATGCCGATGATCGGGCCGAAGCTCTCCTCGCGCATCACGAGCATCGAGTGGTCGACGTTCGTGAGCACCGTGGGCGCGAACCAGTTCCCCTTGCGCTTGATGGCGGCGCCGCCGATTTGCACCGTGGCGCCCTTGCGCCGAGCGTCCGCGACGTGCCGGCGCAGAACGTCGAGTTGCGCGCGGCGCGTGAGCGGACCGATGTACGTCGCCTCGTCCAGCGGATCGCCGACGCGGTAGCGCTTCACCTCGGCGACGAACGCGTCGACGAAAGCGTCGTGGATCGCCTCGTGGACGTAGATCCGCTCGACCGAGCAGCACGATTGCCCGGTGTTGTAGAACGCGCCGTCCGCGACCGCCGCCGCTGTTGCCTTCGGATCGACGTCGTCGCAGACGTAGATCGGGTCCTTGCCGCCGAGTTCGAGCTGCACCTTGATCATCCGCTTGCCGGCGACCGCGGCGATTTTCGCGCCGGTGGCGTACGACCCGGTGAAGAAGACGCCGTCGATTGGCTGGCGCAGCAACGCCGCCCCGGTGGCGCCCGCGCCGATGACCGGCACGAAAATGTCCTCGGGAATTCCGGACGCATGCAGGAGGTCGGCAATGTGCCGCCCCGTGAGGGTCGCGAACTCCGAGGGCTTGTAGAGCACCGCATTGCCCGCCACGAGCGCGGGCACGAACACGTTGCTGCCGACGAAATACGGATAGTTCCAGGCGGAGATGTTCGCGACGACGCCGAGTGGCTCGTGCGTGATGCGCTCGTCGAGGTTTTGCGAGGCGTCGGCGAAGACCTTCTGCTCGCGCAACGCCTTCGCCGATTCGGCGATGAAGAAGTCGAGGCGCGCGAGCAGCCCCTTGAGCTCGTTGTGCGACTGCCGAATGGGCTTGCCGACTTCCTGCGTCAGCGTGTGCGCGAGCGTGTCGGCGCGCGCGACGACCTGCTCGCGGAACTTCTGGATCGCCGCGATTCGCTTGCGGATGGGGGTCGCCGCCCACGCCGGCTGCGCCGCCCGCGCGCTCGCGTAGCGCTGCGCGACCTCCCGCGGCCCGTCGGCCGCGAGGCGCAGGATGATCGAGCCGGTGGCCGGATTGACGATCGGTAAGGTGGCCGCCGCCATGCGTGGCGCGATCGTCAGCCGAGGTGCTTGCGGAAATGCGCGAGCGTGCGCCGGCGCGCCAGTGCGGCGGAGGCCGCGTCGTAGCTCGCGCGCGCGTCGCAGTTGAAGCCGTGGCCGGCGGGATAGAGGTAAACCTCGGTCTCGGGCTGGTTGCGGCGCACCGATTCGACCTCGTCTTGCGGGATCGCATGATCCTTCTCGCCGAAATGGCACTGCGTCGGGCAGCGGGGCTTTTCCGTTGCGAACCTCCCGATGCCGCCGCCGTAGTACGACGACGCGGCCGCGAAGCCGGGCAGCCGCGCAGCGGCGAGCCAGGTGATGGTGCCGCCCCAGCAGTAGCCGACGACGCCGACGTTGCCGGCATCGCGCAGCGCGGCGAGCGCGGCGGCGACGTCGCCAAGCGCGCCGTCGAACGAGACCTGGTCGCGGAGCGCACGGCCCTCGGCGATGTCGGCGTCGGTGTACCCGAGCTCGACGCCCGGCCGCACGCGGTCGAAGAGGGCGGGCGCTAGCACGCGATAGCCGTCGGCAGCGTAGCCGTCGGCAACGCTGCGGATGTGGCCGTTCACGCCGAAGATCTCCTGCACGACGACGAGCCCGCCCCGGGGCTTGCCGGCAGGCTGCGCCTCGTAGGCGGATGGGCGGTGCCCGTCCCGGGCGCTAAGCTCGATCGTTCGTCCCATGGCTCGTCGCTGGTTTTGTCGTCCCGCGCCCGCGCGCGATGCGCGGCATGCGAAACAGCTTCCGCTTCGTCTTCCGCACGCGCGCGGCTTCGAGGAATTCGCCGAGGATCGGGCCGCCGTCGAGGTGCTCGCTGCCGATGCCCGGGCCGAACATGAATTCCGGATGCCACTGCACGCCGAACACGTAGCTCGGGCCCCGCCAGCGGATCGCCTCGACGATGTCGTCCGGCACCGACCTCGCTTCGACGATCATGCCGCGCCCCAGCTTGTTGACCGCCTGATGGTGAATCGTGTTGATCGTCGCTTCGCTGCGCTGAGGATAGAGCCGCGCGAGGCCGGTGCCCGGCAGGAACTTGACGGTGTGGAACTTCTGCTCGTACTTGGTGATGTCGCGATGGTCGAGCGCGTTGGGGATCTGCGTGGCGATGTCCTGGTACAGCGTGCCGCCGAATGCGACGTTGATGAGCTGGCAGCCGCGGCATATGCCGAGCACCGGCTTGCCCTTGCCGACGAACGCCTCGAAGAGCTCGATCTCGTAGCGATCACGCACGCGGTCCCCGATCCACGCCGGATCGCGTGGTTGCTCGCCGTACGTCGGCGGCGCGACGTCCGCGCCCCCCTGCAGCACGAGCCCGTCGAGCGCCTCGGCGTAATGGTAGAGGCGCATCTCGCTGCGCTGGATGAGGCCTTCGCTTTCGATCGCCGGGATCATCATCACGAGCACGTTCTTCGACATCACCCAGTGCGCGACCGACTGCTCGAGATAGTGCAGCGTCTTCGTGTACACGCCGCCGAGCTTGACGACGTGCTCGTTCGGATGGTGGATCCGCGCCGAGACGCCGATCAAGAGCGGTGGGGTCATGGCAAGGTGCCGCATTACAGCGCCTCGGCGAACAGGCGCCGGAAGTCGTCGGCCGAGCAGGGGCGGGGATTGGTCTGGTGGCAGGTGTCGGCGACGGCGATCGCGACGAGCGCGTCGACGTCTGCTTGCGTCACGCGGCGCGCGCCGGCGTATTGCGAGAGCTTCGCCGGAACCCCGAGCGCCTGCTTGAGCCTCCCGAGCCAGACGACGAAGGCGCTCGCGCGCGCTTCTTCCGATCCCGCGTCCCCGCCCGGGACACGCGCGACCCGCGCGAGCTCGGCGAGCTTGGCCGGCGCAGCGGGCAGGTTGAAGCGCATCACGTGGTCGATCATGATGCCGTTCGCGAGCCCGTGATGGAGGTCCGCCACCGTCGAGAGCGCATGCGCGCAGGAATGCACGGCGCCGAGGTCCTTCTGGAACGCGATCGCCCCCATCATCGAGCTCATGAGCATGTTCGCGCGCGCTTCCAGGTCGTGGCCGTCGCGCACGACGACCGGCAACGCCGCGGCCGCGATGCGCACGCCCTCGACGGCGATGCCGTCGCACAGCGGATGCCACGCCGGCGACAGATACGACTCGACGTTGTGCGTCAGCGCGTCCATGCCCGTCGCCGCCGTGATCGCGGGCGGCAGGTCGAGCGTGAGTTCGGGGTCGGCGAACACCGCCTTCGCGAGCAGCGCCGGCGAGAACACGATCTTCTTGACGTGCGTGACGTCGTCGGAGATCACCGCGGAGCGGCCGACCTCGGAGCCCGTGCCCGCGGTCGTCGGCACGGCGACGAAATACGGCAGCGGCCGGTCGATGGGGCGCACCCGCGGAGCGTCCCACGCGTATTCCAGGATGTCGCCGGGGTGCTCGCTCATCAGCGCGACCGCTTTCGCGACGTCGAGCGCGGCGCCACCGCCGATGCCGATGATGCTGTCGGCACGGTGCTCGCGAAACGCGGCGGCGCCTGCCGTCACCTGGCTGCGCACGGGATTCCCCGACACACCGGAGAACACGTGTGGCGTGACACCCGGGAGCTCGGCCAGGAAACGCTCGAACAACGGCAGCGCGGCGAGGCCGCGATCGGTCACGACCAGCGGCCGCTTCCGCCCGGCGCCCGCGAGATGCGGCGCGACCTCGCGGCGGGCGCCGGGCCCGAAGACGATCGGCGTGGGGAAGGCGAAGCGATGCAGCGTCATCTTCTCGGTGTCGTCCGTCGCGCGCGCCTTCCCTGCGGCCGCTGCCCGACACGCGAAGCGAGGCTTCCTGCAAAGTGTCCGGTCATATGATTTCGAAGTACCGCTTGCGCTCCCAGTCGGTGACGGCGTCCTGCCACTGGCGCCATTCCCATTCGCGGGTGGCGGCGAAGTGGTCGACGAAGTCGTCGCCGAACCAGTCGCGGGCGCGCTCGGACGCGCGGAAGACGCGGGTCGTCTCGATCAGCGTGCGCGGCGCGCGCGGGACGTCCTCGGCGCCGACGTTCGTGCCCTCGATCGGCGGCCTCGTCAGCGGCAGCTTCCGCTCGACGCCGTCGAGGCCGGCCGCGATGCACGCCGCAACGGCGAGATACGGATTGATGTCCGCCCCCGGGCAGCGCGTCTCGAGACGCGCGGACTTCGGCGAGCCGGGGATCGCGCGGAAGCTCGCGGTGCGGTTGTCGAGCCCCCACGTCGGCTTGACCGGCGCCCAGAAGCCGTCGACGAGGCGCTTGTAGCTGTTGATCGTGGGCCAGAACATCGGCGCGAACTCGAGCAGCGTGGCGAGCTGCCCGGCGAGATAGCTCTCGAACAGCCTGCTCATGCCGTGGCGGCCCTTCGCATCGTGAAAGAGATTCTTCTTCCCGTCCGAGAGCGACTGGTGGCAGTGCCCCGAGCAGCCCGGGTACTGCTGGCTCCATTTCGCCATGAAGCTCGGCATCACGCCGAAGCGGGCGCCGATCTCCTTCGTCCCCGCCTTGAACAGCAGGCCGCGGTCGGCCGCCTCGAGCGCCTCGGAGAACACGATGGCGGCTTCGTACACGCCCGGGCCGGTCTCGGTGTGCAAGCCCTCGAGCGGAACGCGAAACGCCGCCATCTCGTCGAAGAGCGCCTGGAAATAGTCGCGCGAGTGATTCGCCCGCAGCAGCGAATAGCCGAACATGCCGGGCGTGAGCGGCGTCGGCCCGATGCCCTGCTTGTCGGCCCAGGTCTGCGGCGTCTCGGCGAAATTGAACCACTCGAACTCGAGCCCGCACATCGGCACGACGCCGAGCGTTTCGGCGCGCTTCAGCACGCGCTTCAGCACCTGCCGGCCGTCGAGCGGGAACGGCTCGTCGCGGCCATTGCGCTGCACGACGAACTCGGCCAGGAAGAAGTCGACGCCGTCGTCCCACGGCACGTTGCGATGCGTGCCGGGATCGATGCGCGCCATCGCGTCCGGAAACCCCTTGTGCCAGCCGGTGAGCGTCGTGTTGTCGTAGCACTGATCCTGACAGTCCCACCCGTAGACGACGTCGCAGAAGCCGAAGCCGCCTTCGAGGGCCGAGGCGAACTTGTCCTTGTGGACGTACTTGCCGCGCAGGATGCCGTCGATGTCGGCAACGGCCACCTTGACGCGGTGGCCGGGCGACTTGCGAATCGCCGTGAGCAGATCGGCGGCGTCGGCGGGCACGGGCATCGGTTTCCCTCGCGGACTTTTGTTATTGCGGCTCGCGTAAGGCGGGGGCGTGCCGCGATCGCGCACGCCTCGCATTGTAGCGCACGGCGCGCAGCGTCACGGGACGCGGGTGATGCCGCCGAAAGTGCCGGAGAAATCGCAGAACTGGTTCTGTCCGATGATGCGGGCGGTGAAGCCGCTCACCGTCGGCGCCATTTCGAACATCTGGAAGGTGCCCTGCACGCCGTTGGAGCACGTGTACGTTCCCGTGACCTGCCCGAGCTTGCCGTACTGCGCGTACGAGCCGGTGTACGTGCACGTTCCCGCGACGGTCGCCGCGACCGCGGAGAGGGCGGCGCCGGTCTGCGTGACGGTCATGAAGCCGCCGGTCTCCTCGATGCCGTTTTGGGCCGAGGACGTGCAATTCGCATTGCGGACCGAATAGCCGCCGAGGTAATCGCCGGTGAAGTCCTCCAGCCTCCAAGTCTGGCGCTCGAGGGACTTGGTGACGCCCACGCCGTCGACGCTGTAGAAAAGCGTCGCCGCATTCTGTTCGTTCAACACGAAGCTCACCGTGCCGACCGGCCGTGAGGTCGTGGCCGGCGCGAACGGTCCCCCGAACCACGGACCCCGCGTTTCGTAGAGGTTGCCGGTCCAGGTGAGAGGCGACGCGTTGCCCTGGAGGTGGGCGTCGGAGGTGTACCAGATCGGGATGCGCCCGGTGTCGTAGACGAAGAACGTGAGGAACGCGGTGTCGCCTTGCAGGATGACGTTCACGCCCCACCCGGATTCGTCAGGATTCCACCACATGTCGGTGATCTCGCTGCTGCCCGTGGAGGCACGCACCGGAGCGCACGCGAGCGCGGCGACGACGAGAAGAAGCGGAAGCAGGCGGCGAGGCATCGACATCGTGATCCTTTCGATCGGATGGACGGGTGAAAGACGCGCGCTGCGCAACGGCGAAGCGCAGCGCCTTCGACATTGCGTTCGGCGCAGCCGCTGGCAGAATAGCGCACGATCGCGCCACCGCTGCCCACGGCGCGCCTAGCCCTTCCCCCACGACGCTTGGGTCATCGCGCCGCACTCGCCGCGTTGCATGTCGCCGTCGCGCTCTTCGGCTTCGCGGCGCTGTTCGGGAAATGGATCGAGCTGCCCGCGACGTCGATCGTGCTCGGGCGCACCGCAATCGCCGCGCTGACCCTCGCGACCGTTTCGCGGATGCGCGGGCAGCCGATCGGTCGCCCGGAGGGGACGCTGCTCGTCAACGGCGCGCTCCTTGCGGTGCATTGGGTGGCCTTCTTCGGGGCGATCCGCGTCGGCAGCGTCGCGATCGCCTTGCTCGGCTACGCGAGCTTCCCGCTCTTCGCGCTCCTGCTCGAGCGTGGCCGCGCCATCTTTGCCGCATCGCGCCGCGAGTACGTCACCGTGGCGCTGGCGACGCTCGGCATCGTCCTGCTCGTGCGCGACTATTCCTGGTCGAGCGGCGCGACGCGCGGACTGGCTCTCGGACTGCTGTCGGGATTCACGTTCGCGTGGCTCGCCGTGCGCAACCGGCGCCTCGTCGCCGCCCGGCCCGCGACATTCATCGCGCTTTGGCAGAATGCGCTTGCGGCCGTCTGCCTCGTGCCCATCGTGCTCGTTGCGGCGGATTGGCATGCGGCCCGCGCGCGCGACCTCGTGTTGCTCGCCGTCCTGGGCATCCTTTGCACGGGATTGGCGCATACGCTGTTCATCGCCAGCATGCGGCGCGTGTCGGCGCATGCGGCCGCGGTCGTGGCGGCGCTGGAACCGGTGTACGGCATCGCGCTCGCCGCCTGGCTGCTCGGGGAATTGCCCGACGTGCGTACGCTGGCGGGCGGCGCGCTGATCGTGACGGCGGCGCTCGTCGCTTCGCGCCGCGCGCGATGACGGCACGTGCACCCCGGCCCGCCTTTCGGTAGCATCGCGAGGAGGAAAGCGATGACTCCCTTGCAGATCGGCATCGTCGGACTCGGGCGCATGGGCGCCAACATGGCGCGGCGCCTGACGCTTGGCGGCGCGCGCGTGACCGGCTTCGATCGTGATCCGCAGGTACGCGCGGCGATGGCGGGCACGATCGGCACGCCATCGTCGCTCGAAGGACTCGTCGGCGCGCTGCCGGCCCCCCGCGTGGTCTGGCTCATGCTGCCGGCCGGGGACGTGACCGGAGCCGGCATCGACGAGCTCGCATCGCGCCTCGCTCCCGGGGATCTCATCGTCGACGGCGGGAACGCGCACTACCGGGATTCGCAGCGGCGCGGGGCAGCGCTCGCGGCCATCGGGATTCGCTTCGTCGACTGTGGCGTTTCGGGCGGCATCCATGGCCTCGAGAACGGCTATACGCTGATGTTCGGCGGCGCCCCCGAAGCGGCGGCGATGCTGGCGCCGTTTGCGCGCCTTCTGGCGCCCGCCGCGGACGCCGGCTGGCTCCATTGCGGACCCGTCGGCGCCGGCCATTTCGTGAAGATGATCCACAACGGCATCGAGTACGGGATGATGCAGGCGATCGCCGAGGGATTCGCGCTGATGCGAAACCGCAGCGATCTCGCGCTCGACGTCGCGCAGATCGCGGAAACGTGGCGCCATGGCAGCGTCGTGCGCTCGTGGCTCCTCGACCTGACCGCGCAGTTTCTCGCGCAGGACGCCGAGTTGAGCGGCGTCGCGCCGGTGGTGGCGGATTCCGGCGAGGGCCGATGGACGGTGCAGGAAGCGGTCGAGCAGGGCGTTCCCGCCCCGGTCCTCTCGGTCGCGTTGATGACCCGCTTCGCGAGCCAGCATCGCGGCGATTACGCTTCGCGGATCCTGGCGATGATGCGCAAGAGCTTCGGCGGTCATCCGCTGGCTTCGGGCGAAAAGAGTGCGAGCGCCGGGACCGCGGAGCGATGATCGTCGTCGTGATGGGCGTCTCCGGTTGCGGCAAGTCGACGGTCGGGGCCGCACTCGCCGCGCGGCTGCGCTGGCCTTTCATCGACGCCGACGATCTCCACCCGCCGGAAAACGTCGCCAGGATGGCGGCCGGCATCCCGCTCACCGACGACGATCGCTGGCCGTGGCTCGACCGCGTGGTCGTGGAGCTCGTTCGCGCCACGGCGGGTGGCGGCCACGCGGTGCTGGCGTGCTCCGCGCTGCGCCAGGCGTATCGCGATCGCCTCGCGCGCGCGGGCGACCTCCGCTTCGTGCACCTCGTCGGCGATGCGGCGACGATCGCGGGTCGCCTCGCCGGGCGCCGGCACCGGTACATGCCGGCGTCGCTGCTCGAGAGCCAGTTCGCCACGCTCGAGCCCCCTGCGAACGCCATCGAGATCGACGTGCGCGACAGCGTGCCGTCGCAGGTGAGCGCGATCGTCGACGCGCTCGGCATTCGCACGGCGCCGGCATGAAGAGGAAGGGCGGCTGCGGAAGGCGATGAGCGAGCGACGGCGCTATCGTCCGGCCACCGAGGTCGCGCACCTCGGGCGCGACCCGCGGCGCTATCTCGGCGTGGTCAACACCCCGGTGTTCCGGGCGTCGACGATCCTCTTCGACAACGTCGCCGATCTCGAGCGCGCTTCGCGAGGCGAATACCCGGGGATTGCCTACGGGCTGCACGGCCTGCCGACGGTCAGCGACCTCGCGACGTCGCTCGCGGCGCTCGAGGGAGGCCATGCCACGCTGATGGTGCCGTCGGGCCTCGCCGCGACGACGTTTCCGCTGCTCGCGCTCGTGAAGCCCGGCGACCACGTGCTCGTGACCGACGCCGTGTACGGCCCGACGCGACGCTTCTGCGACAACCACCTGCGACGCCTCGGCGTCGGCGTGGACTACTACGACCCGCTGCTGGGCGCGGACATCGTGCGCGCGTTCCGGCCGAATACGACGGTCGTCTTCGCCGAATCGCCCGGGTCGCTCACCTTCGAAGTGCAGGACGTGCCTGCGATCGCGCGCGAGGCGCATGCGCGAGGCGCCCGGGTCATTCTCGACAACACCTGGGCGACGGCGCTCGGCTTTCGCGCGTTCGACCACGGCGTCGACGTGTCGGTGCACGCCGCGACCAAATACGTCGGCGGCCACTCGGACGTGCTGCTCGGCGCCGTCGTCGCGAACGCCGAGACGTTCGGGGCATTGCAGCGCCTGTGGATCGACATGGGCATCACGCCGTCGCCGGACGACTGCTACCTCGCGCTGCGGGGACTGCGGACGCTCGCCGTGCGCCTTGCACGCCACCACGCGAGTGCGATGGAGATCGCGACGTGGCTTTCGACGCGGCCCGAAGTGCGCGAGGTGCTGTATCCGCCGCTTGCCGGCGATCGCGGGCATGCGCTATGGAAGCGCGACTTCTGCGGCGCCTCGGGGCTTCTCGGCGTCGTATTGCAGCCGGTCGACGTCGCGCAGGTCGCCAGGATGCTCGACGGCATGCGGCTCTTTGGCCTCGGCTGGAGCTGGGGCGGCTTCGAGAGCCTCGTCATCCCGACGTGGCCTGCGCGCGCGCGCACCGCGACGACGTGGAATCCCGGCGGACCGACGCTGCGCCTGCACATCGGGCTCGAGGACCCGCAGGACCTCATCGCCGATCTCGAGGAGGCGTTCGTGCGGCTGCGCACCTGATCGATCTCGAGGACGCGTTCGCGCGACTGCGCGCGTGATCGATCTCGAGGTCGCGTTCGCGCGACTGCGCGCGTGATCGATCTCGACGGCGCGTTCGCGCGGCTGCGCGTATGACTTCGAGACTCGCCGGGGCAACAGGCCGGGGGTTGGCGCAGGCTTCCACACCCCACTCGCCTGCGCCAGCCCCGGCCTGTTGCCCCGCAGTCGGTGTTGGCTCGTCGCGCCCGGCGGCGACGCCAGTCAAAGCGAGCTGACGAGATGCCCGCCGTCGACGGCGAGCACCGCGCCGGTGATGTACGAGCCGGCATCGGACGCCAGCAGCAGGAGCGCCCCGTCGAGCTCGTCCGGCGTGCCGATGCGCCGCTGCGGCACGCGCTTGATGACCGCCTGGCCCGCGTCGGTCGCGAAGAACTCGCGATTGATGCCGGTCTCGACGTAGCCGGGCGCGAGCGCGTTCACGCGAATGCGATAGCGCGCGAGCTCGAGCGCCATCGCCTTGGTGAGCTGGATGACGGCGGCCTTGGACGCCGCGTAGCTCGGCAGCTGCGACGCGACGCGCAGGCCGAGGATCGAGGCGATGTTGACGATGCTGCCGCCGCGCTGGTGCTTCGCCATGTGGCGTGCGGCGGCCTGCGCGACACGCCACGCGCCGTTCAGGTTGACGTCGATCACGCGCAGCCAATCATCCTCCGTCTGGTCGAGGAGCGGCTTCGTCAGCGCGATGCCCGCGTTGTTGACGACGACGGTGAGCGGACCGAGCGCATTGGACGCATGTGCGAACGCCGCCGCGACGCTCGCGGCGTCGGTGACGTCGAGCGCGACGGGCTCGACGCGCGACGCCACGTCCTGCAAGGCGTCGACGACGGGGCGCAGCGTATCGATTCGGCGCGCCGCGATCGCGACGTTGGCGCCGGCACGCGCCAGCGTGCGGGCGAAATGACTGCCGAGCCCGCCGTTCGCGCCCGTGACGAGCGCGTTGTGGCCTTCGAGCGTCAGTTCCATCGGGTCACTCTGCTGGGGATGACGCTTCGGCGGCAGGCGGCTCGTCGCGCAATGCCTTGGGATTGGAAATGCGGACGCAGTCGGCGGATATGCGCAGGAGCGCGCTCGTGATCCGCGCCGAACGCGCCCCATCGTCGAAGGCGCCCGCCCGAATCGCGCGGCGCACCGCCTCCCGCAGCTCGGGCAGGGCGGCGGCCGAGGGCGCATCGCTGCCGACGTCGGCAAGGAGCGCGCGCAGAACACCCGCTTCGCGGCGTTCGACGTCGCCGCCGTGCCGCGTCTCGCGCAGCGCGATCGCCATCGCGTTGGCGATCATCAGGGCGGTATAGCGACCCTCTTTCGACAACCCCGGCACCAGCTCGGCGAGCAGCGCATCGCGTGCCGTATCGAGGAGCTCGGCGGTATCGGGGATGTCCGTCATCGGCCGCGTCCTTCCACGAGCTGCAGCATCTGGTATTCGAGCTCGTGCACGATGCGGCCGGTCAGTGCGAGCTCGAGGGAGTGCTCGCCGCCCGCGAGATGGCGCCGCGCCTGTTGCAGCGCGATGACCGCCCAGCGCAGATGCGCGACGACCTGCCAGTAATCGAGCTCGGCGCGGGAAATGCCATGGCCGGCGACCGATGCGTAGCCCGCAACGAAGGGCTCGAGGTCGGTGATGCCGCCGCCCTCGCGCTCCTGCCCGGCGAAACGCCAGCAGCGCGCCGTGAACCAGCCCAGGTCCGCGCGCGGATCGCCCCAGCCGGCGAACTCCCAGTCGAGCACGCCCGCGAGGCGCCCGTCGTCGACGAGGTAGTTGCCGGTGCGGTAGTCACCGTGCGTCAGTGCGACGTCGAACGTCGCGGGCGCATGCAGCTCGCACCAGCGCAATCCCCATTCGAGCGCGGGGTGCGCATCGTCCAGGGCATCGAGATGCGCGCGGCACGCCCCGATCGTCGCACGCGCGGGATCGGCAGGCGGCGGCGGCAGCGCGTCGAGCGCCGGGACCGGCGGCCGGATCCCGTGAATATGCGCGAGGTTGGCACCGAGCGCGTAGGCGAGGGCGTTCGCATCCGGCACGAGCGCGGGCTCGCGCGTCAATCGATGCGCCGCCGCGATGCCGGGAAGACGCTCCATCACGAAGAATTCGCGGCCGATGACGGCTTGGTCTTCGCAGAAGAAGAGCGGCCTCGGCGCCTTGACCCCGGCTGCGTGCGCGACCTGCAGCACCGCGTATTCCTGCCGCCGCGTGAGGCTCGACGCGACGCGCGACGGCGCGTCCGTGCGCAAGACGAACGCGCGTCGTCCCT
>JBLMWW010000060.1:0-10128 GCA_050257435.1 Rudaea sp. | reverse complement strand
GTCGGCGATCGTGAGGCGATCGCCGACGACGTAGCCCCGGCCCGCGAGGTGCGCGTCGAGGATCCGCCACGCGCCTTCGGCGCGCTTGCGAAACTCCGCCATCACGGCCGCGTCGGGATTCGCGACGAACGTTCGCATGAATCGGTAGGTCGCGGTATAGCTCGTGAGCTTGTGATTGTCGAACAGGAGCCAGCGCAGGATCTCGCGGCGCTCGGCGTCGTCGCCCGGGCCGAAGCGGCCCAGCGTGGCGGCGAGGTAATCCAGAATCACGCCGGACTGCGACAGGCGCGCGCCGCGATGCTCGAGGACCGGCACCTCGCCCATCACGTTGATCTCGCGGTAGGCTGGCGTGCGCGTCTCCCCCCCGAAGTAGTCGACATAGCGCGGCGTCCAGTCGACGCCGGCGAGTTCGAGCAAAAGCGCCGGCTTGTACGCATTGCCCGACTGCGCGAAGCAATAGAGCGTGTATTCGGCAGCGGTGTCCGCCATTCTAGAACCCGCCCTCGGCGAGCCAGCGCTCGATCTGCGCGAACCGGTCGATGCCCCAGAACGGCTCGCCGTCGACGAACACGAAGGGGGAGCCGAAGACGCCCTTCGCGATCGCGGCCTCGACCTCGCGGCGCAGCGCATCCTTCCAGACGACGTCGTCGACGACGGCACGGGCGGCATCGCGGGCGATACCGGTCGTCGCCGCAATGTCGGCGGCAACGTCGGGGTCGGAGATATCGCGGCCCTCGACGAAATAGGCGCGGTACAACGCGTTCACGAGGCGCCCGGTGCCGGCGAAGTCGCGTTCCCGCTGCCAGAGGACGATGCGCGCCGGCGCCTGCGTTGCGATCGGGAACCTGGCCGGCATGTGGAACGCGACGCCGTGGAAGCGCGCGCTCCGCGGCACGTCGCGCTTCGTGTACTCGCCTTTGAGCGGGATCGTCGTGAGCGGCTGCGAACCGGTCGCCTTGAAGGCGACGCCGAGCAGCATCGGCCGCCAGTCGACCGTGCGACCGTGGCGCGCCGCGAGCGCCTCGATCCTTTCCGAAGCGATGTAGCCGTAGGGAGACGAGAAATCGAAGTGGAACTCGACGGGAGTCGGCATGGGTGGCTGCAGGATTCGGGGGTCGGGATTGGGCTTCAGGATCGAGAATTGAGAATCGGCGATGGGGGATCGGGGATCGTGCCCGGGCGAAGCAGATTGCGGCCGGCCCCCGACACGTAGACGACGCCTTCGTCGTCGATCGCGCGGCCTTCGACGCTCACGATATCGCCCGCGAGCGACGGCTTGTATTCGATGTTGCTGACCGTCCATTCGAGCGTGAGCGTCGTTCCCGCGGGGACCGCCTTGACGAAGCGGAAGTCGAAGCCCAGCCCGAGTGCCACGCGCTCCTTGGACAGGAACGTCGCGTCGAGGCCCATCATCAGCGCGACGACGTGCGGCCCGCTCGCGATCAGCGCGCCGAAGGGGCCGGCCGCGGCGGCGCGCGCGTCGTGGTGCAACGGATTGTGGTCGCCACAAAGCTCGGCGAAATGCCGGATCCCCTCCGCGTCGAAGGTGACGCGGCGCGTCGCGCGGTCGCCGACGCGAACGGCGATGGCCTCGCGCGCCGCCATCACGCCGCCAGCAGCGCCCGGCCGATGACGAGCCGCTGGATGTCGCTCGTGCCCTCGTAGATCTTGCACACGCGCACGTCGCGATAGATCCGCTCGACGGGAAAATCGGCGACGTAGCCGTAGCCGCCGTGGATCTGCAGCGCATCCGAGCACACGCGCTCGGCCATCTCCGAGGCGAAGAGCTTCGCCATCGACGCCTCCTTGAGGCACGGTTCGCCCGCGTCGCGCAGCACCGCCGCGTGCCATACCATCTGCCGCGCCACCTCGACCTGCGTCGCCATGTCGGCGAGCCGGAAGGCGACCGCCTGATGCTCGGCGATCGGCTTGCCGAAGGCCCGGCGCTCGCGGGCATACGCCAGCGCCGCGTCGAGCGCGGCGCGCGCCATGCCGACCGCCTGCGCGGCGATGCCGATGCGTCCACCCTCGAGGTTGGCGAGCGCGATGCGATAGCCGTCGCCTTCGCGTCCGAGCAGGTTCTCGGGCGGCACCTCGCAATCCTGGAATACGATCTGGGCCGTGTCGGAGGCGCGCTGGCCGAGCTTGTCCTCGATGCGCGCGACGACGTATCCGGGCGTCCTCGTCTCGACGATGAACGCGGAAATGCCCCGCTTGCCCGCGTCGCGATCGGTGACCGCGAACACGAGCGCGACGTCGGCGTTCGCGCCGCTCGTGATGAACTGCTTCGTGCCGTTCAGGACGTAACGGTCACCGCGCCGCTCGGCGCGCGTGGCGATCGCTGCGGCGTCCGAGCCCGCCTGCGGTTCCGTCAGGCAGAAGCAGCCGAGCCGCTCGCCGCGCGCGAGCGGCGGCAGGTAACGCGTCTTCTGCGCCTGTGACCCGAACGCGAGAATCGGTGCGCACGCGACCGAGTTCTGAACCCCGACGATCGTCGACGTGGCGCCGTCGCCCGCGGCGATCTCCTCCATCGCGACGGCGAGCGACACGTGGTCGAGCCCCGCCCCACCCCACGCTTCGGGCACGACGACGCCGAGGGCGCCGAGCGCGCCGAGCTTGCGCAGCGCCTCGCGCGGGAACGCATGCTCGCGATCCCAGGCCGCGGCGTGCGGCGCGAGCTCCTCGCGGGCGAACGCGCGCAGCGTGTCGCGGATCTGCCGCTGTTCCTCGGTGAGCAGCATCGCTAGGCCTCGGGCCCCGCCTTGGCGAACGCGAGCTTGAGCGCGATGGCCGCGAACACCCCGCCTTGCACATAGCGCTGCACCGCGCCCCATGCGGGACGCCGCGCAAGCCAGCGCGCCGCCCCCGCCGCGCCGAGCACGAACAAGGCATCGCCGAACGCCGCGATGACGATTTGCGTCACTGCCAGAAGCAGCGACTGCAGCAGGACCGAACCGTGCGCCGGGTCGACGAATTGCGGGAAGAGCGCGAGGTAGAAGAGCGCGACCTTCGGGTTGAGGATCGTCGTGAGCACCCCGGTGCGGAAGAGCTTCGACGCCGGCTCCCGGGCGAGCGCGCGCGGGGTGAAGAGCCCGGCATCGCGCGAGCGCAACGCTTCGAAGGCGAGCCACAGCAAATAGGCCGCACCCGCGAAGCGCACGACGTCGAACAGCACGGGCACGGCAACCAGCACGGCCGACACGCCGAGCGCTGCGGCGAGCGCGTGCACGACGAACCCGCTCGTCGTTCCCGCGAGCGAGACGAGGCCGGCGCGCCGTCCCTGGCAGAGCGTGCGCGAGATCAGGTACAACAGGTTCGGACCCGGCGTCAGCACCAGCGCGACGCACGCGGCGATGAACAGGGGATAGTGGTCGATCACGACGCGACTTCAGCCGACCCGCTCGATCGCGAGCGCCGTTGCTTCACCGCCGCCGATGCACAGCGCCGCGACGCCGCGCCGGCCGCCGCGCTTGCGCAGCGCACCGAGCAGCGTGACGACGATGCGCGCGCCCGACGCGCCGATCGGATGGCCGAGCGCACACGCCCCGCCGTGCACGTTGACGCGGTCGTGGTCGATCCCGTGCTCCTTCATCGCCGCCATCGTGACGACGGCGAACGCCTCGTTGATCTCGAAGAGATCGACGTCGCGCGTCGTCCAGCCGACCTTGCGATAGAGCTTCTCGATCGCCCCGACCGGCGCGGTCGTGAAGAGTCCCGGCTCCTGGGCGTGCGTGGCGTGACCGACGATCGTCGCGAGCGGCGCGATACGCCTCGCCGCCGCGGCCGAGCGGCGCATCAGCACCACCGCGGCCGCGCCATCGGAGATCGAGCTCGAGTTCGCCGCGGTGACCGTGCCGTCCTTTCGAAACGCCGGCTTGAGCGTGGGAATCTTCTCCGGCGACGCCTTCGCCGGCTGCTCGTCCTGGTCGACGACGACGTCGCCCTTGCGGCCGCTGACGGTCACCGGCGCGATCTCCCAGGCGAACGTGCCGTCGCGGTTCGCCGCGAGCGCGCGCGCGAGCGATGCGAGGGCGAATGCGTCCTGCGCCTCGCGCGTGAACGCAAAGCTCGTCGCACAGTCCTCGGCGAACGTGCCCATGAGCCGGCCCTTGTCGTACGCGTCCTCGAGGCCATCGAGGAACATGTGGTCGTAGACCGTCTGGTGACCCATCCGATACCCGGCGCGCGCCTTCGGCATCAGATACGGCGCGTTGCTCATGCTCTCCATGCCGCCCGCGACGATCACCTCGGCCGAGCGCGCGACGAGCGCATCGTGCGCAAGGATGATCGCCTCCATCGCCGAGCCGCACATCTTGTTGACGGTCGTGCAGCCCGTTGCGAGCGGCAGGCCGGCCTTGAGCGACGCCTGCCGGGCGGGCGCCTGTCCCTGCCCGGCGGGAAGCACGCAGCCGAAGATCGTCTTGTCGATCTCCTGCGGCTTGAGGCCGGCGCGCTCGACGGCCGCCTTGATGGCGACGGCGCCGAGGTCGCTCGCGGAGAGCGGCGCGAAGTCCCCCTGGAAGCCACCCATCGGCGTCCGCGCGGCGCCGACGATGACGATTGGATCATCGGTCATGACAAGTCCTCGTGCGCCCGGGCCGGCCTCGCGGGAGCGGGCCGGCCCGGTCACTTCGTTTCATTGAACAGTTCGCGGCCGATGAGCATGCGGCGAATCTCCGACGTCCCGGCCCCGATCTCGTACAGCTTGGCGTCCCGCCACAGTCGTCCGGTGGGGAACTCGTTGATGTAGCCGTTGCCCCCGAGGCACTGGATCGCCTCGCCCGCCATCCAGGTCGCCTTCTCGGCGGCGTAGAGAATCGCGCCCGCCGAGTCCTTGCGCGTCGTCTGGCCGCGGTCGCACGCGCGCCCCACCGCATAGACGTACGCGCGGCACGCGTTCATCGTCGTGTACATGTCGGCGAGCTTGCCCTGGATCAGCTGGAACTCGCCGATCGACTGGCCGAACTGGCGCCGCTCGTGCACGTAGGGGATCACCGCGTCCATGCATGCCGCCATGATGCCGAGCGAGCCGCCCGCGAGGACGACGCGCTCGTAGTCGAGCCCGCTCATCAGCACGTTGACGCCGCGGCCCTCCTCGCCGAGCACGTTCGCCGCCGGGACCGGGCAGCCGTCGAACACGAGCTCGCAGGTGTTCGAGCCGCGCATGCCGAGCTTGTCGAGCTTCTGCGCCGTCGTGAATCCCGCCATGCCCTTTTCGACGATGAACGCCGTGATGCCGCGCGCTCCGGCGTCCGGATCGGTCTTCGCGTAGACGACCAGCGTGTCCGCATCGGGACCGTTGGTGATCCACATCTTGGTGCCGGTGAGCACGTACGCATCGCCGCGGCGCTTTGCGCGAAGCCGCATCGACACGACGTCGGACCCGGAGCCCGGCTCGCTCATCGCGAGCGCCCCGACGTGCTCGCCCGTGACGAGCTTCGGCAGGTAGCGGCTCTTCTGCGCCTCGGTGCCGTTGCGGCGGATCTGGTTGACGCAAAGGTTCGAATGCGCGCCGTACGAAAGGCCCACGGAGGCGGACGCGCGCGAGATTTCCTCCATCGCGACGATGTGCGCGAGGTAGCCGAGGCCCGCGCCGCCGTACGTTTCCTCGATCGTGATGCCGAGCAGTCCCATCGCGCCGAGCTGCTTCCAAAGCGCCGCCGGGAACGCGTTGTCGCGGTCGATCGCCGCCGCCTGCGGCGCGATCTCGTTCGCGGCGAACTCGCGCACCGAGGCGCGCAACATGTCGATCGTGTCGCCCAGTTCGAAATCGAGCGAGGGAAAGTCGATCATCGGGGCTGGTCCGGCTTGCCGTGCATCGTCATCAGCGTCTGTTGCATGATCGCGGCGAGCGTACGGCCGCCGTCGTGCTCCGCGTGGATCTCGCCGCGCGTGATCGTCAGTGTACGTCCGGATTTGACGACGTAGCCCTCCGCGACGATCCGCCGCCCCTGCGCCGGCGCCAGCAGATTGAGCTTGAATTCCACGGTCAGCACCGAGCTGTCCTCGGGAAACAGCGTGTAGCCGGCGTAGCCGCCCGCGGAATCGACGAGCGCCGCCAGGATCCCCGCGTGGACGTAGCCGTGCTGCTGCGACGTCTCCGGGCGCGGCGTCAATTCGAGCGCGCAATAGCCGGGTTCGACGTCGGCGAGCCGCGCGCCGATCAATGCCATCGCCCCCTGGCGGGCGAAGCTCGCGCGTATCCGCTCGGCATACCCGGCGAAGGCGGGGGTGAATTCGGTCTGCGGAAGGGCGTTCATTTGCAGTCGCGGGAGGCTACGGGCTACGGGCTAGGGGCCAGGGGCCAGGGGCGGGGGTCAGGGAGCGTGGATGCCGGGCTTGCGGCGAAAGGGAACGCGCCAGTGCGCCGATGCGTCCGCGGGCCGCGGCGCTCCCTAGCCTCTAGCCCCTAGCCCCTGATTCTCCATTCCGTTTACGTAAACGTCAATCACGCCTCCGGCCGCGTTTCCGCCTTCAGGCGCCGCCGGCACTCCCGCTCGATGCCGTCGATCTCGGCGAGCACGATCTCGATGTCCTCGCGCTGCTGCAAAAGGCGCGTGCGCCGCTCGGCGAGCAGCGCGAGGAACGCCGTCAATTGCGCACGCTCGTTGCGGCGGACCTCGTAGAGATCGAGGAGCTCGCCGATCTCCGAGAGCGCAAGGCCGAGGCGCTTGCCGCGCAGGATCAGCTTGAGCCGCACGCGCTCGCGCTCGCCGTAGACGCGCGCGCGCTTTTCGCGCGTGGGCGTCAGCAGTCCGCAATCCTCGTAGAAGCGGATGGCGCGCGTCGTGAGCGCGAATTCGCGCGCGAGATCGGAGATCGTGTAGGTCGCGCGCGCCGCCTGGGGTGCGGCATTGCGGCTCGTGACGGACATGCGCGGAGGAGTACGCGGAACGCGCGTGCGGCGCGGGGTGGCACGATACCATATCGACGATGAACGATTCCGCCGCCGACGCGCTCGTCGCGGTCACGCTTGCGCCGCCGCCACCGGGCGAGACGCGGGAGATCGCGCCCGGCGTCCTGTGGCTGCGCATGCCGCTGCCGTTCGCGCTCGATCACGTCAACTTGTGGCTCGTCGAGGAGACCGACGGTCACGCCCTGGTCGACTGCGGCTACGGCGATGCGACGACGCGCGCGCACTGGCAGCGACACTTCGACACGACGCTCGCAAGACGGCCCATCCGCCGCATCGTCGCGACGCATTGCCATCCCGACCATCTCGGCAATGCCGCCTGGCTCGCCGCGCGCTTCGCGTGCCCGATCCTGATGACGCAGGCGGAGTACCTCGCGGCGCATGCGATCCGCGACGAGCAGGCGGGCTTCGGCCAGGCCGACGTGCGCGCGCTCTTCGCGAGCCATGGCATGACGACCGAGCATCTGGAAGCGTTCATCGCGCGCGGAAACCAATACCGCCGCGGCGTGCCGGAGGCGCCGCAGGCGTTCTCGCGCCTCGTTCAAGGCGACGTGCTGAGGCTGGGGCCCTGGCAGTGGCGGGTCATCACCGGTTACGGCCACTCGCCCGAGCACGCCTCGCTCGCCGCCGAAGACGCGCGCCTCCTGATCTCGGGCGACATGCTGCTGCCGCGCATCAGCACGAACGTCGCCGTGTGGCCGGGCGAACCCGACGGCGATCCGGTCGCGCGCTTCCTCGCCTCGCTCGCCGCATTCGAGGCGCTGCCTGTCGACACGCTGGTGCTGCCGTCGCACGGGCCGCCGTTTCGCGGCATCGCCGCGCGCGTCGCGCAGCTGCGCGCGCACCACGCCGAGCGCCTCGCCGAACTGGAACGCGCGCTCGAAGATGCGCACGCGCCGCAATCGGCGCACGACCTCGTGCCGGTATTGTTCCGCCGGGAGCTCGACACGCAACAGCGCTTCTTCGCCATGGGCGAGGCGATCGCGCACCTCAACCGGCTGTGGCGGCAAGGACGGATCGAGCGCCGGGTGGGGCACGACGGATCGGTCCGTTACGCCGCGTAGAATATCCCCGCGACGCCACCCGCCCGCGCCCCGCATACGCCGATGCCCAGTCCCGCCACGAACGCAAGCCCTGCGCCGGCCGCCCCCTCCGCCGCCGCGCCCGCCTTCGATCCGGTGAAGCTCGCGGAATCGCTCGCCGCTGCCGCGGAAAAAAGCGCCAAGCTGATGGGCGATTTCGCGACGCGCAATGCCGGCAAGCAGGCCGCCGTGGCGAGCGACGAGCTCGGGCTCGGCAAGGCGTACATGGAGCTTGCCGCGAAGATGCTCACCAATCCGGCGCGGATCGTCGAGGCGCAGCTCAACCTCTGGCGCGACTACATGAACCTCTGGCAGCACGCGATGCTGCGCGCGATGGGAGCGCCGGGGATGCCGGTCGCGGAGCCGGCGAAGGGCGACAAGCGCTTCAAGGACGCGAGCTGGGAGGAGCACTTCCTCTTCGACTACATCAAGCAGTCGTACCTGATCACCGCGCGCTGGCTGCACGAGCAGGTGGGGCGCGTCGAGGGCCTGTCGGAGACCGCCAAGAAGAAGGTCGACTTCTTCACGCGGCAATACATCGACGCGCTCGCACCCTCGAATTTCGCGCTGACGAATCCCGAAGTGTTCCGCGAGACGGTCGCGAGCGGCGGCCAGAACCTCGTGCGCGGCCTCAACAACCTGCTCGACGACATCGAGCGGGGCAACGGGCAGCTCCGCATCTCGATGACCGACACGAAGGCGTTCGAGCTCGGCGTGAACATCGCGACGACGCCGGGCAAGGTCGTCTATCAGAACGAGCTGATGCAGCTGATCCAGTATGAGCCGACGACGAAGAAGGCGTGGAAGCGCCCGCTGCTCATCATCCCCCCGTGGATCAACAAGTACTACATCCTCGACCTGCGCGAGAAGAACTCTTTCATCCGCTTCGCGGTGAACGAGGGGATGACGGTGTTCGTGATCTCCTGGGTCAACCCCGACGAGAAGCTCGCGCACAAGGACTTCGAGGACTACCTCGTCGAGGGCCCGCTCGCCGCGCTCGACGCGATCGAGGACGCGACCGGCGAGAGCGACGCGAACGTCATCGGCTACTGCCTCGGCGGGACGCTCCTCGCCGCGGCGCTCGGCTACCTCGCGGCGAAGAAGCGCAAGCGCATCGCGAGCGCGACCTTCATGACCGCGCTGATCGACTTCACGGAAGCGGGCGAGCTCGAGGTGTTCATCGACGAGGACCAGGTTGCCTCGCTCGAGAAGAAGATGCAGGAGCGCGGCTATCTCGAAGGCAGCGAGATGGCCAACACGTTCAACATGCTGCGCGCGAACGACCTCATCTGGTCGTTCGTCATCAACAACTACCTGCTCGGGCGCGATCCGTTCCCGTTCGATCTGCTGCACTGGAACTGCGACTCGACCCGCATGCCCGCGCAGATGCACAGCTATTACCTGCGCAACATGTACATGCAGAACAGGCTGCGCGAGCCCGGCGGGCTCACGCTCGCGGGCGTGCCGATCGACCTGTCGAAGGTGGACATGCCGAAGTATTTCGTCGCGGCGATGGAGGACCACATCGCGCCGTGGAAGACGACCTACGCCGGCACGCGACTGATGAAAGGCCCGAGCACGTTCGTGCTCTCGGGTTCCGGCCACATCGCCGGCATGATCAACCCGCCGGCGGCGAACAAGTACGGCTACTGGACGAACGCAGCGCTGCCCGAGGAAGCGGATGCGTGGTTCGCTTCCGCAAAGCCGCACGAAGGCTCGTGGTGGGCCGACTGGCGCGCGTGGATCGCGCCGTATCTCGACCGCGAAGTCGCCGCGCGCGCGCCGGGCAAGGGCAAGCTGCCGGTGATCGAGGCGGCGCCCGGCACGTACGCGCGCCAGCGCGCGGACGCGTGACGACGCACCCGGGAATCGACGACGAAACCGCGTCACGACAGCCATGCGATTGCACCGCGTGTCCCTGGCGGCCGTCCTCGCCCTGGCGCTTGGCGCCGGCAATGCGTCTGCACAATTCGACGACATCTTCGTCTTCGGCGACAGCAGCGTCGACGCCGGGTTCTTCAACGGCGCACGCTTCACCGTCAACCCGGGCCTCGTCTTTCCTCAGGTGCTGGGCCAGCGCTACGGCATCGCGGTCACCTCGATTTCGCAGGGCGGCCACGATTACGCCGCGGG
>JBLMWW010000059.1:0-6231 GCA_050257435.1 Rudaea sp. | reverse complement strand
CGCCGCTCGTCACGCCGGGGCTGCAGACGCCCTTCCCGCTGCCCGCGGATTCGCTCGACGGCAAGATCAAGAACACGCTCTTCGATGTCTCGCTTACCTCGCGGCCGATCGCCAAGCTGTTCGTGAAACTGAACTACCACTACAACGAACACGACAACACCACGCCCGACCGCATCTTCGTGTACACGCCGGGCGACACGCTCTCCCAGGTGCTGATCCCGAGCGGGCAGATCCCCGAGGACGTCAACTCGACGTACATCCGCACCAATCCGGTTCCCGGCATCCGGGAGAACCGGTTCAACGTGGATGCCGACTACCCGCTGATGCGCGGCTTGTCGCTGCGCGGCTTCTACGAATACAAGAAGACCGACTACCGGCCGGCCGAGGACGAGCTGCGTTCGGACACGCACGTGAACGAGATCGGCGCCGAGCTCAAGTTCCGCGGCAACCCGCTCGTCAACGGATACGTGAAGTACGTATATGACGAACGGCGGGGATCGGACTTCAGCACCAATCGCCCGTACGAGGCGCTGGTCACGCCGCCGACCCTTGCCGCCAGCATCTTCGACACCAACCCGACGACGCGGCAGTTCTTCGTCGCCGATTACAACCAGAACCGCATCAAGGCACAGGCGACGATCACGCCCGGCGAGAGCCCGTTCGCCGTGCAGTTGATGGGCGACTGGTGGAAGCGTGACTACAAGGGGCCGAATTGCGGCGGGTCGAACGATCAGCTGCTGCTGAATCAGACGCCGCCGCTCGTCTTCCCGTCGGAGTGCCTGGGATTGCAGGACGCGCAGGGACAGACCTACACGCTCGACGCGCAGTACACGACGGCCCAGGACGTCAACCTGTACGCGTTCGTGACCTGGTCGCGCTACGACACCAATCAGCACGGGCGCAGTTTCTCGTCGGTGTCCAACCCGGCGACGATCGCGCAGTCCGTCGACCCGAACCGCGACTGGAACGCCGACTCGCGCACGACCGATACGGGTGTCGGCGCCGGCTTCGACTGGAAGCCTTTCGGCAAGCCGTACAGCGCGGGCGTGCAATACCTCTACAACGACGGCATCACGGCGATCTCGGAAAGCGCCGGTCCCGCGCTCACCCCGCCGCTGCCGATCCCCGACGCGAAGAACACGCTGAATTCGCTGCAGGTCTACGGCCGCTGGCAGTACAGCAAGAACGTCCTGTTTCGCGCGAACTACTGGTACCAGCATTTGAGAGCGGAGAACTGGGCCTACGACAACGCGACGCCGACGTCCAGCAACAACGTCCTGCTCACGGGCCAGTCGAGCGGCGGCTACACGGCGCACGTGTTCGGTATCTCGGTCGCCTATACGAACTGGTGAGCGCGGGTCTGGAGTACGATTACCGACCGGCGGCCGCCCGCGCCGCCGCCTTTTCTACTTACCGGAGATCTCCATGAACGCCGCTTTCCGTCGTCGCCTGCCTCTCATCGCGCTCGCGGCCGGGCTGTCGCTTTCCGCCAGCGCGTGGGCCGTCGACGACGCCGCCGCCCAACGCCTGGCCCGGCAGAGCAACTGCTTCAAATGCCACGCCGTGGACAAGAAGAAGGAAGGTCCCTCGTACCAGGAAGTGGCCGCCAAATGGAAAGGCAAGCCCGCCGCCGAGGCGCACGCGCGGCTCGTCCAGCACATCACCTCCGGCGAAAAGGTCAAGTTCGCGGACGGTCACGAGGAGGATCACGCGATCGTCAAGACCAAGGACAAGGAGCAGATCGACAACCTCGTCGACTGGATCTTGTCGCGGTAACGCCGCGTTGCCGCGCCGGCGCGACGCCCCCGGGCACGGTGCGGCCCTGCACCGAAGCCGCCGTGCGATAACACCCAAGGAGTCAAGATGGCCGACCCCGATGTAACGCCGTCCCGCTGGCGGCGCGCGTGGCGCGCGTTGTGGCGGCCCTCCGTGCGCTGGTCGGCCGCCTCCCTGATCATCGTCGGGTTCGCCGCCGGACTCATCCTCTGGGGTGGATTCACGACGGCGCTCGAGCTGACGAACACGCTGGCGTTCTGCGCGAACACGTGCCACGAAATGACGGACAACGTGTACGCCGAATACAAGGAGACGATCCACTATACGAATCGCGTTGGGGTGCGCGCGATCTGCTCCGACTGCCACGTGCCCCGCGACTATGTCCACAAGGTGATACGGAAGGTGAAGGCGACCGGCGAGCTCTGGGGACACTTCACCGGGAAGATCAACACCAGGGAGAAGTTCGAGGCGCACCGCATGCAGCTCGCGCAGAACGAATGGCGCCAAATGAAGGCGACGGATTCGCGCGAGTGCCGCAATTGCCACACCTTCGACGCGATGGCGAAGATGAAGCAGCGCCCGCGCGCGCAGAAGAACCACGCGACGGCCGATGCGCGCGGCAAGACCTGCATCGACTGCCACAAGGGGATCGCGCATTTGCTTCCGGCCGAGTACGACGAGTCGGTCGACGAGGCGAACTTCGACAATTCGCCGACGCCGCCGGCCGCAGGCGCGCCCGCGCCCCCCACCGCGACCGCGCCGGCAGGTGCCCAAACGCCGGCCGAAGCCCCGACGAAGAAGAATTAGCCCGCCGGACGCCGCTGCGGCCGGACGAGCGCGCGATCGCGCCGTTCGGGAGATCGCCGAGCTTTGCGCGGGCATGCGCATGGCGTCCTCGCGCTGCGCTTTCCCGACCGGGCGTGCCGCGACGCCGCGCTCGACGCCCTGGGTCCCGGCTACGGCGGCCATACGCTGCAGATCGCCTGCGTCTGCGGCGCAACGTCTCGCGTCGCGTTGCGCGGCGTTCGCCGGCGGCTTGTATCAGCTCGTGCACGTCACGCGCTGAACCTCGCGGACCGCGTCGCCGACCGGCATCGACGACGATGCGGCAACGCGCCGCACGACCCCACCCTTGACGCGGGTCAAGGAACCTCGCGGCTCGCGAGTCTACGCTCGCTGATCGCCCCGCTCCGACGCGTCCCCGCTTTCACCGCAACGGGTTTGCGAACGCGCGCAAGAAGAATTCCGACATGCGCCTGCTGCTCATCAATCCGAAATATCCCGAAAGCTTCTGGAGCTTCAAATGGGCGATCGACGGCATCCTCCCGTCGAAGCGCGCCATCAACCCTCCGCTCGGCCTCGCGACGCTCGCAGCCATGTGCCCGCCGTCGTGGGACGTGCGCATCGTCGACGAGAACATCGAGAGCGTTCCGCTCGCGCCCGAGGCCGACATCATCGGCATCTGCGGCATGGGCGTGCAGTTCGAGCGCCAGAGCGAGCTCTTGCGCTATTACCGCGGCCGGAACTACTTCGTCGTCGCCGGCGGCAGCTTCGCGTCGCTGTGCCCCGAGCGCTACGAGGCACTCGCCGATGCGGTCGTGGCCGGCGAGGCGGAGTACGTGTGGCCGCGCTTTTGCGCCGACTTCGAGCGCGGCGCCGCCGCGCCGCTGTACCGCGAATCGGGCGTCGTCGCGCTCGCCGATTCGCCGACCCCGCGCTTCGACCTGCTGGCACTCGACCGTTACTCGACCGCGACCATGCAGTTCTCGCGCGGCTGCCCTTATCTGTGCGAGTTCTGCGACATCATCGTTATGTTCGGGCGCAAGCCGCGCACGAAGGAGCTCGCCCAGGTCGAGCGCGAGCTCGACGCGCTGCGCGCGCAGGGCGTGGTCAACGTCTTCTTCGTCGACGACAACCTGATCGGTAACCGCAATGTCGCGAAGGGACTGCTGCGCATGCTGATCGACTACCAGGCGCGGCACGGCTACCGCTTCCGCTTCGGCACCGAGGCGTCGATCAACCTCGCGCAGGACGCCGAGCTGATGCAGCTCATGCGCGACGCGAACTTCGGGTGGGTGTTCACCGGCATCGAGTCGTCGGACCCGCAGACGCTCAAGGAAACCCGCAAGACGCAGAACACCCGGATGGACGTGCTGCAGTCGATCCGCACGATCTACGGCTACGGCATCGACGTGCTCGGCGGGTTCATCGTGGGCTTCGACAACGACACGCTCGAGAGCTTCGAGACGCAGTACCGCTTCATCATGAGCTCGGGGATCCAGGCGGCGATGATCGGCCTGCTGACCGCGCTGCCGCGCACGCCGCTCTACGAACGGCTGCAGCGCGAGGGACGGCTGCGCACGACGCGCGACCACTCGGACAACACCAAGCTCGCGACGAACGTCGTGCCCAAGCGGATCGGCTACGACGACATGATCGTCGCGTACAAGTCGCTCTATCGGCGTCTTTTGACCGATGGCGCGATCGCAGAGCGCGTGCGCAACAAGCTCCGGCACCTGGGAACGCCGGTGTACGACGGCGAATACCCGATCGGGCAGCGCGTCGCGATCGTCCTGCGGCTGCTCGCGAAAGGCGTCGTGCCCGGTGGGGCCTCGCGCATCCGCCATTTCCTGCGCTCCCTGCCGTGGCGCTCGCCGCGCAAGTTCCCGCTCGCGATCGTCGACTGGATCGCCGCGCTCGCCATGCGCGATTACGTCGCGCGCCATTTCGAGGACGCGCGGCCGCACGAGCAACCGGCGCTCGAGTCGCGGCTGGCCGCGATGCGCGCCTCGATCGCGCGCCACGTCGAGGCGGGGCGCGTCGCGCTGGTCGCGCATGCGGCACGGCTCGAGGTTTCGCTGTCGCTCGATACGTTCGCCGGCCGGCGCTTTTTCCGGCGCCTCGCCCGGCATCTCGACCGGCTGTTGTCGCTGCACGGCGCGACACTCACGCTGTCGATCGACCGCCTGCCTCGGCAGGAGACGCGGGAGATCGAGAGGCTGCTCGCGCGCCTGGCTCGGCACGGCGACCGCATCTCGGTGCGGCTGAACGAATCGCTGCGGCATCTCGTCTGCGTCGATTCGTCGCGATTCAACCTCGTCCTGGCGCCGGCCCAGTCGGGCTGATTGCCGCCCTGTACTCGGGGTCAGGCTCCGATTCCGCCCCGACTGGGGTCAGACTCCAAATTCGCGTTTCGCGATCACAAACTCTCCGGGTAATCCCTTCGCGAGATTTGGAGTCTGACCCCGATCACCGCGTCGGCCAAACGCCGGGCAAATCGAACACCAGCACCTCGGCGCCCTTCCCGCGCTCGATCGTGATCTCGCCGCGTTCGGTCTTGAGCGCGTCGCCGGCGACGAGCGGCTTGCCGTTTACGCTGACCTCGCCGCGGGCGAGGTGAACATAGCCCTTGCGGCCCGCGGGCAGCGCATGGCGCGCGCGCTCGTCGCCATCGAAGAGGCCGGCGAACATCAACGCGTCCTGGTGAATCGATACGGAGCCCTCACGTCCGTCGGGGGACGCGACGATCCGCAGCCGGCCCCGCTTCTCGTCGTCCTCGAAACGACGCTGCTCGTACGAAGGCGGGATGCCGCGCACGTTGGGCTCGATCCAGATCTGCAGGAAGTGCGTGACGCCGGCCGGCTCGTAGTTGAACTCGCTGTGCATCATCCCGGTGCCGGCCGACAGGCGCTGCACGTCGCCGGGCCGGATCGTCGAGCCGTTGCCCATCGAGTCCTTGTGTCCGAGCGCGCCCTCCAGGACGTAGCTCACGATTTCCATGTCGCGATGCGGGTGCGTGCCGAACCCGCGCCCCGGCTGCACGCGATCCTCGTTGATCACGCGCAGCGCGCTCCACCCCATGTGGTGGGGATCGTAGTAGTCGGCGAACGAGAAGCTGTGCCACGAATCGAGCCAGCCGTGGTTCGCATGCCCGCGCTCGCCGGCGCGCCTGATCTCGTCCATGATCCTCTCCGCAGCGCCCGCTTGCAGCCTCGTGTCCTCGCGCGGGCGAACCGACGCCATCAAGCCTCGACCGTGAGCTGGCGCAGCGCGACGTCGAGGTTCCCGACGGTGCGCTCGACGTTGCGCAACTTGTCGAGCCCGAAGAGCCCGACGCGAAACGTCTGGAAGTCCGCCGGCTCGTCGCATTGCAGCGGCACGCCCGACGCCGTCTGCAGTCCCAAGCCGGCGAACTTCGCGCCCGACTGGATTTCCTTGTCGTCGGTGTAGCTCACGACGACGCTCGGCGCCTCGAATCCCGGCGCCGCCACGCTCGGCATGCCATGCTTTGCAAGCAATGCGCGCACGCGCGTGCCCAGTTCCCGCTGCGCCGCCTTCGCCTGGTCGAAGCCGAAGCTCGCGAGCTCCTTCATCTGGTCGCGCAGCCGCGCGAGCGAATCGGTCGGCATCGTCGCGTAATAGGCGTGCGAGCCCTGCTCGTACGTTTCCATGATC
>JBLMWW010000058.1:0-5310 GCA_050257435.1 Rudaea sp. | reverse complement strand
GTGCATCGACGCCCGATACCGATCCGGCAATTTCGTGAATAGCGCAAGCCTCGCACGGCTCCTGCTGCTCGCCGCGATATGGGGCGGCTCGTTCCTGTTCATGCGCATCGCGGCGCCCGTGCTGGGCCCGACGCTGCTGATCGCCGTGCGCGTGTCCACGGCTGCGTTGTTCCTCCTCGGCATTGCGCTGCTGCACCGCCGGTCGCTGCGGCTCGCCTGGCACTGGAAGCATTATCTCGTCCTGGGCCTTTGCAATTCGGCGCTGCCCTTCCTGCTCTTCGCGTATGCGGCGCAGATGCTCACCGCGTCGCTGCTGTCCATCCTCAACGCGACGGCGCCGATCTTCGGCGCCGTCACGACCGCGCTGTGGAACCGCAACCGGCTTTCCACCCGTACCGTCGCCGGTCTGATCCTCGGGGTCGCGGGCGTGGCGGTGCTCGTCGGCTTCGACCAGGCGGCGCTTGCGCCGGGCGCGGGGATGGCCATTGCGGCCGGCCTCGCTGCGTCTCTCTGCTACGGCATGGTCTCCGTGTATGCCAGGACGGCGCGACAGGGCGATGCGTTCAACAACGCGCACGGCAGCATGTGGGCCGCCACGCTTCTCGTGATGCCCGCCGTCCCGTTCTTCCCCGCCATCGCGCCCGCAACGCTCGGGGTGCTGGCCGCGGCGCTCGCGCTCGGGATCCTGTGCAGTGGCGTCGCGTACCTGCTGTACTTTCGCCTGATTGCCGACCTCGGCCCTGCGCCGGCGCTCACGGTGACGTTCCTGATCCCGGTGTTCGGCGTGCTGTGGGGCTGGCTCTTCCTGGGCGAGGATGTCGGCATGTCGACCGTCGCAGGATCGCTGATCGTCATCGTCGGCACGGCGCTCGTCACCGGCTTCTCGCCTGCGGCCCTGTTCGCAAGGCTCGCCGCACGCAGTTGACGCCCCGTCGCAGGGCGAGGCGCCGGTGCGGCCGTCCCGACGAGCGCGCTCAACCCCGCACGCGACAGCAGCGACGGCGTCCAGTGACGAAGCGAGACGAGCGTCTCGGGCGTCGCCCGGGAAGCCTCGGCGGGCGCGACGGAGGCTGCGGGCGTTGACCTGCATCAAGGAAGGGTGCAGGCGATGCGGGTCGGGCACGTGCAATGCACGCGTTGCTCGACCACGCGCCGATGCGCTTGCGCGTCGTGACGCGGACTTCGTGGCATCATGTTGCATTGGCGCGCGTCGTCCCCGGCTTCTCGCCAGCGATCCATGAAACTCGACGATCTCAAGAGCCTTGCGGCGCTTGCCCCCGCGCTGCCGCCCCAGACCATTTCCGAGGAAGTGCTCCTCGAGAAGTACGCCAAGACCGGCGAGCACAGCATCGCCGCGGTGCGGCGCCGTGTCGCGCGTGGGCTTGCCGCCGTCGAGGCGCCGGAACAGCGCGAGCAATGGGAGGAGGCGTTCTACCGGGCCCAGGAGAACGGCTTCATTCTCGGCGGCCGCATCAACTCGGCCGCGGGCACCGACCTCAAGGCGACACTGATCAACTGCTTCGTGCAGCCGATCGGTGACAGCATCTCCGGCGACGAGAACGGCGTCGGCATCTACGTCGCGCTGAACGAGGCCGCCGAGACGATGCGTCGCGGCGGTGGCGTCGGCTACGACTTCTCGCACATCCGTCCCGCGGGCGCGCACGTGCGCGGCACCAACAGCCGGGCGAGCGGACCGATTCCCTATATGCGCGTCTTCGACCGGAGCTGCGAGACGGTCGAATCCGCCGGCGCGCGCCGAGGCGCGCAAATGGGCATTCTGCGCTGCGACCACCCGGACATCGAGGCGTTCATCCACGCGAAGGACGATGGCAGCCTCACGAACTTCAACATCTCGGTCGCCGTCACCGACGCCTTCGTCGAGGCCGTCCGCGACGACCGGGCGTGGGAGCTCGTGCACAAGGCGCCGCCCGCGCCCGACCTTCTCGCCGCCGGCGCGCGCCAGCGCGAGGACGACCTGTGGGTGTACCGCACGGTGCGCGCGCGCGACCTGTGGGACCAGATCATGCGCTCGACGTACGACCACGCCGAGCCGGGCGTGGTGTTCATCGACGCGATGAACCGCGACAACAATCTGTCCTATTGCGAGACGATCGAGGCGTGCAATCCGTGTGGCGAACAGCCGCTCCCCTCCTACGGCTGCTGCGATCTCGGCAGCGTCGATCTGACGCGTTTCGTGCGCGACCCCTTCACGCGCGAGGCCGCGTTCGACTTCTACGGCTTCGCCGCCACGGTGGCCGTCGGCGTGCGCATGCTGGACAACGTGCTGGACGTCACCGCATGGCCGCTGCCGCAGCAACACAAGGAGGCGATGGACAAGCGGCGGGTCGGCCTGGGCTTCACGGGCCTCGGCGACGCGCTGATCGAACTCGGTTTGCGCTACGACTCGGACGACGGCCGCGCGATGGCCGCGCGCATTGCCGAGGCGATGCGCGACGCGGCGTACACCGCGTCGATCGACATCGCGAAGGAGAAGGGCAGCTTTCCGCGGCTCGACGTCGACGCGCATCTGTCGGCGCCGCGGTTCGCCTCGCGCCTTCCCGAAGCAATCAAGGAGGGGATCCGCACACACGGCATCCGCAACAGCCATCTGCTGTCGATCGCGCCCACCGGCACGATCTCGCTCGCCTTCGCCGACAACGCGTCGAACGGCATCGAGCCCGCGTTCAGCTGGTTCTACAAGCGCCGCAAGCGCATGCCCGACGACACGACGAAGGAATTCCTGGTCGAGGATCACGCGTACCGGCTGTTCCGGCACATGCATCGCCTCGACGAGACGGTCGAGGTCGTCCCGTTCGACCCGGAGTCCGGCCGCAGGCCGGGCGAGATGTGGACCGACGCGGACGGCAAACGCCGCGCGATGCTGTCGCCCGCGTTCGTGAGCGCGCTGCAGATGAGCGCGCGCGATCACATGCAAATGAACGCGGCGGTGCAGCCGTTCGTCGACACCGCGATCAGCAAGACGGTGAACGTGCCTGCCGACTATCCGTTCGCGGCCTTCGAGGACCTGTATTTCGAGGCGTGGAAGGCGGGTCTGAAAGGCATCGCGACGTATCGGCCGAACGAGGTGCTGGGCGCGGTGCTCGAAGTCGCCTCGCCGCAGGCGCCTCCCTCGGCGCAAGAAGACCTCGTGCCGGACGCCGACCGGCGAATTCGCCTGGACCGCGCGACGCAGCCGCCGCTCGCGAGCCTGCGCTGGCCGGGGCGTCCGGAGCTGCCGAACGGCAACCCGTGCTGGACGTACGTCGTCCGCCATCCGCTCGGCGACTTCGCCGTCTTCATCGGGCACATCGAGAACGGTGGCGTCTATCCGTTCGAGGTGTGGATCAACGGCGCGGAACAGCCGCGCGGGCTCGGCGCCATCGCAAAGACGTTGTCGATGGACATGCGCACCGACGATCGCGCGTGGCTCGACATGAAGCTCTCCGCGCTGCAGAAGGCGGTGGGCGACGACGGCTTCGAGATGGCGATGCCGCCCAATGGGCACAAGGTGCGTGTGCCGAGCCTCGTCTCGGGCTTCGCGAAGCTGATTCGCTATCGCGTGAACGAGCTCGGCGCGTTCGCGGGTGAGGGCGGCAAGACGCCGGTCGTCGATGCGCTGATGGGCCTCAAGGAGCCGAAGGCGGGGCCCGACGGCACGCTGTCGTGGACCGTCGACGTCGTCAATCACACGACCGGCGACGACTTCGTGCTGTTCCTGAAGGAGCTCGTGATGCCCGACGGGCAGCGCCGCCCGTACTCGATGTGGCTTTCGGGCGAGTACCCGCGCGTGATGGACGGCCTGTGCAAGGCGCTGTCGCTCGACATGCGCGTCTACGACCCGGCGTGGATCGGCATGAAGCTGCGCAAGCTACTGAACTACGGCGAGCCCAACGGCACCTTCATGGCCCGCACGCCGGGCTCGAACAAGTCGCAGGTCTACCCGTCGACGATCGCCTACCTCGCGCAGCTGATGATCCACCGCTACGCGATGCTCGGCATCCTGAGCGAAGAGGGCTATCCGGTGGAGCACGCGGGCATCCTGAACGTGCCCGAAGCCGAGCAGGCGCGGCCGGCGCTCAAGGTGCTGCCCGGCAAGAAGTGCCCGGAATGCGGCAACCGTGCGCTGATCCGCAGGGACGGCTGCGACTTCTGCACCGACTGCGGGTACACGGGCGCCTGCGGCTAGCGGCCGCTCGTATCACGAACCGGCCCGAGCAACGGGAAGCGCGACGCGCGCGCGTCTGTTGACCTTTTCCCGCGGCTCGCCGCGCCAACGAGGAGGAAGCGTCGATGTCCGATCGAGCCCCGAGCATTTCCGAGAAGCGCGGCACGTTCCGCGAGTTGCACGCCAAGGGCTGCTTCGTCATTCCGAACCCGTGGGACATCGGCAGCGCGCGCTACCTGCAAAGCCTCGGATTCAAGGCGCTCGCGACGACGAGCTCGGGCTTCGCCTGGTCGCGTGGTCGCGCCGACAACAACGTCACGCGCGACAAGGTGCTCGCGCACCTGCGCGAGATGGTGGCCGCGACCGAGCTTCCGATCAACGCGGACTTCGAGAGCGGCTTTGGGATCGACGCGGCCGGGGTTGCCGATAGCGTGCGCATGGCCCTCGAGGCGGGCGTCGCCGGCCTGTCGATCGAGGATTCGACCGGCCGCGCGGAGGCGCCGCTGTACGAGCTCGGCGCGGCCGTCGAGCGGGTGCGCGCGGCGCGGCGAGCGATCGATGGCGCCGGCGGGGACGCGCTCCTCGTCGGCCGCGCCGAGTGCTTCCTCGTCGGCCGACCGGACCTCTCCGAGACGATCGCGCGCCTCAAGGCCTACGCGGGCGCCGGCGCCGATTGTCTCTACGCGCCGGGCATCCGGACCCGCGAGCAGATCGCGGCCGTCGTCGAGGCCGTCGCACCGAAGCCCGTGAACCTGCTGGTCGGCTGGGCGAGCGACATGACGCTCGCCGACATCGCCGCGCTCGGCGTGCGCCGCGTGAGCGTCGGCGGCGCGCTCGCGCGCACGGCGTGGGCCGGATTCATGCGCGCGGCGCGCGGCATCGCGGAGGAGGGCCGCTTCGACGGCTTCGCCGGTGCGGCGTCGGGCGACGCGCTGAATACGCTGTTTCGCGACGCCGACTGACGCGCCGGGACGCCTGACACCGGCGCCCGCGGCACACGCGGCAGGTGCGTCCCTGCGCGGGCTCATCTGCTGGCATCGGAGGAATACGGGTCTCGATGCACGCGCCGCATCGAGTGCCCGGCGGCGCGTCAGCGCGCTAGCGCTCTTCCGGCACCGGGATCCGCACGTCGATGCACGTGCCGC
>JBLMWW010000057.1:0-3298 GCA_050257435.1 Rudaea sp. | reverse complement strand
CGAAGATGGGGATCCACAGCATCTGCACGGCCCAGATCGTTATGCCGATCGCGCCGAACAGCGCGACGTTGGCGATCAGCATCACCCCAACCCCTTGCCAGTGAAACTTCGAATAGACGTTGCGCTCCACCCAGTCGTTGGGCGTGCCGTGGCCGTACCGGGCGAGCGTTTGCCGGTTCTTCGCTTCGGTGCGATACAGCTCCGAGCCTTCGAGCAGCACCTTGCGGATGCCCCGTGTCTGCGGGCTGTGCGGGTCGTCTTCGGTTTCGACCTTGGCGTGGTGCTTGCGGTGGATCGCGACCCACTCCTTGGTCACCATCCCGGTGGTGAGCCAAAGCCAGAAGCGGAAGAAGTGCGCCACGGCCGGATGCAGATCCAGCCCCCGATGCGCCTGGCTGCGATGCAGGAAGATCGTGACCGCGGCGATCGTGATGTGGGTGAACACCAGGGTGACGACGACGTAGCCCCACCAGGGAAGTTCGACGAGGCCGAGGGCGGCAAGAGCAAGGAGATCGTTATTCATTGACTATTCGTATAAGAAACAGCGAGGAGCCGCGCGGCGCGACGCGGCGAGCAGGGGGGAGCAGGGTAGGGATTGTACGCGAGGAGGCTTCGCTGCGATATGGTGGCGGATCGGCGTCGGGACAAGGGCCGGGCCGGTGTCGGGGGCGAGTTTATCGGGCGAAAATGCGTCCGCCGGCCCGACCCTCGGCGCTTTGGCCTGGAACCGGCATCCAAGGTGTGAGTATTCGGCAATCGGCTAATTGAATAGTTACACCTTGAATGGTTACACCCGACACGGGGGTCTATTCCGTGCGCCGTTCGAGCACCGCCGCAAAAAAGCCGTCGCAGCCGTGCACGTCGGGGCGCAGCCGCAGGCGCGGGCCGGTGTCGAGGGGAATGCGCGCGCCGGTGAGCAGTGAGGCGACGTCGCGCTCGACGAACTCCGCGTGCGCGGCAAGGAACGCGTCGACGATCGCGTCGTTCTCCTCGGGCAGCACGCTGCACGTCGCGTAGACGAGGCGGCCACCAGGCTTCACCAGCGTCGCGGCTGATTCCAGAATGCGCGCCTGCTTCGCGGTCAGCTCGACGACGTCGCCGGGCGACTGCCGCCATTTGAGGTCGGGATTGCGGCGCAGCGTGCCGAAGCCGGTGCACGGCGCGTCGACCAGCACGCGATCGATCTTGCCCGCGAGGCGCTTCACCTTCGCGTCGCGCTCGTTCGCGATGACCTGGGGCTGCACGTTCGAGAGTCCCGAGCGTGCAAGCCGCGGTGCCAGCCGCGCCAGGCGCTTCTGCACGACGTCGAACGCGTAGAGGCGTCCCTGCGAGCGCATCATCGCGCCGAGCAGCAGCGTCTTGCCGCCCGCGCCGGCACAGAAATCGACGATCATGTCGGTGCGTCTTGGCGCGACGAGCAAGCCGACGAGCTGGCTGCCTTCGTCCTGCACCTCGAGGCGTCCGTCGGCGAGCCACGGATGGCGCGCGAGCATCGGCCGTCCCTCGATGCGCAGGCCGAAGGGCGAATACGGGGTGGGCGTCACCGCAAGCCCCTCGGCGGCGAGCGCGGCCAGCGCCGCGTCGCGCGTCGTCTTCATCACATTGACGCGCAGGTCGAACGGCGCCGGCTTCTGCCATGCCCGCGTGAGCGACGCGCGCGCGTCGTCGCCGTAGACCTCGCCGAGGCGATCCCACAGCCAGTCGGGCACGTCAGCGGCGACCGCGGGCGGCAGGCAGTCGTGCAATCGCGCCTTGAAGTCCGCGAGCCAGCGGGCGTCGCTCGCGTTCACGGCGGGCTCGAGCTCGCGCACCGAGTGGCCGAACTCGCGCACCAGCGTAGCGAGTCCGAGCCGGCGTGGCGCGTCGGTCTGCGCGAGCGCTTCGAGCGAGCGCCTGCGCCGCAAGTAGGCGAACAGCGTATCGGAAACGAACGCGCGGTCGTGCGCTCCGATGTCCGGATGTGCGCGGAAAAACGCCGACAGGGTCGCGTCGGCGGCCGCGTCCGATCCGCGCACGCGCGCGATCGCGTCGCCCAACGCGACGAGCTGGTTGCGACGTGGCGTCATTGGCCGGTGTTGTCGGGATTCGGGAAGGGCGCCACCGGATTCCCCGGCGCGAATGCCGGAGGGTCCTCTGGCGGCGGCGCCACCGCATCGGCATCCGCGTCGGTGCGAATCGCATCGAGCAGCACCTCGAGGGTGCCGCGCGACGTGCGCGTCACGCGCATCTTGATGGGGATGTAATGCATCGACGGCGCGAGCCAGATCCACGCCTCCAGCTTGCCGTCGTCGCTGACCCGATGCCAGCGCTGCGTCAGCACCTCGCCGCGCGGCCACACGAGCGTTTCCTCGCCTTCCATCGTCAGCGTGTAGCGCGCGACGCGGCGCGTCGTCGCGAGGCTGAACGTCACGTCGTCGCGCGTCGGCGGCGAGAAGTACGGCTGCCACAGGATCGTCAGCGGATCGAATGCGGGGGCTTCGAGCGTTTCGATCCTGCCATCGTGCAGCACGACGTTGCCCGCATCCCAGTCGAAGAAGGCCGTTTCGCGACGATCGGCGCTGCCGCGCTCGACCGCGAATTCGTACGGCTTCAAACCCTGCTCGGTGATGCGGCCGTAGCTTTCGACCTTCCCCTTGCCGTGCACGATCAGCGCGGCGAGCCCGCGCGCCTGGGCGACGGTCGAGATCCGGTACGAGTTTCCCTCGTGCTCGAAGCGATACGTCGCGTCGCCGATCATGAAGCCGCGCGTGCCGAGGAACACCTTGTAGGCGAGGTCGAGACGCGGCGGCAGCACGACCGGCGGCCGCTCGACGCTTTCGGCCGAAGCGGCGCCTGCGTCCGCGGGTGGGGTGGCAGCCGTTTCGGGCGCGACCGGCGCGACCGGCGCAACCGGCGTGGGTTCTTCGGGCTGCGCGACTTCGGCCGGCGTCGTCTCGAGACTCTGCGGCGCGGCAATGACGGGCGGATGGGCGGCGCGATGCGGCTTGCGCCTGGATGCTGCGACCGGCGCGGGAGAGGGCTCGGCCTCGGCGACCGGCGGCGGCGCCGGGGCGGGTGGGGGCGGCGCCGGCATCTCTTCGAGCGTCGCGGTCAGCACGGGCACTTCCTGCACCGGCGTTTCGTCGACCGGCCACAGCGACCACGCGAGATGCAGCGCGACCGAGAGCACCAGCGCGACGACGAGCGCGGGGCGCACGCGCAATTGCGACGGCACGACGAGCCGCCGGGGCCGCGGAGACGTGAATGACGGCATCCGGGGAAGGACCGGACGCGGCGCGGCGAGTTCGCCCGCCCGCAT
>JBLMWW010000056.1:0-3944 GCA_050257435.1 Rudaea sp. | reverse complement strand
GGCCCTCGACCGAATAGCCGCCGAGGTGCACCACGGCGTCGACGCCCTTCGTGATGCGTAGCGCGTCGGCCATCTCCGACACATCGGCGCGCATGAAGCGCTCGGCCTTGTCGATCTTCTTTACCGGCCGCAGGTCGGACACCCGGAGCGCGTACTTGCCGACGAGCTCGCGCCGGAGGTGCGTCCCGACGTCGCCCGCGGCGCCGGTGATGAGGACGGTCTTCACGCGTCGACGGCCTGCACGACCTCGACGAAGTCGCGGCTGCGCATCACCCGGTCGCCCCAGGCCTGGTCGAACTCCGCGACCAGGCGCTTCAATGCCTCCGATCCCTGGATCGCGCGTGCGCGCCCGATGTCGTCGAACTCGTAGAAGGCGTAGTGCACGCCCTCGTCCGCGTCGCTCCAGCCGCGCCACGCGCGGCGCGCGCCGAAGGCCTTGACCGCGTCGGGCAGGTGCTCCTCCTGGTACCAGCGGTCGAACGCGTCCTCGATGCTCGCGTCGACGACCTGCGCGCGCACGATGAAGCAGGCAGTCATGTCGTCCTCCCCTCGGATGCGGCAGACATCCGGAGGGCATGATAGCCATAGAATTGTGCCCATGGCGGACGAATCGAGGATACTTCTGGCGACGCTACCGGCGGATCGGCGCGAGCGCCAACGGGCGGCCGCCGCCGCACTCGCGTCCATCCTGATTCTGGTCGCCCTGGCGCCGTTCGCGCAGCGGCCGCTCCCCGAGGTGCAGGCATTCCTGCCGACCTACCAGTCGGCGCTCGTGGTGTGCGATGTCGTCACGGCTATCCTGCTGTTCGGCCAGTTCGCCATCCTGCGCTCGCGCGCGTTGCTGGTGCTAGCCGGGGGATATCTGTTCAGTGCGGCGATGGCCGTGGTTCATGCGCTCAGTTTCCCGGGACTGTTCGCCCCGGCCGGCCTGCTCGGCTCCGGCCCGCAGACCACGGCGTGGCTGTACTTCTTCTGGCACTTCGGCTTCCCGGCGGCGATCGTCGCCTACGCGCTCCTCGGCCACGAGCCACCGCCGGCGGGCGCGCGGCGCCCGGGCGCGGGCGCCGAGATCGCAGCGGCCGCGGCCATCGCGCTCGCCGCCGCGGGCATCCTCATGCTGGCCGCCACCGCAGGCCACGGTGCGCTGCCGGTCATCATGCGCGGCAACGGGGACGCTCCCGCGAAGTACGTCGTCGCCTGGATCACGTGGCTCGCGTCGCTCGCCGCACTACCGCTGCTGTGGCGCCGGCGTCCGCATTCGGTGCTCGACGTCTGGCTGATGGTAGTGATCTGCGCCTGGCTGTGCGACGTCGCCCTTGCGTCGGTGTTCAACGCCGGGCGCTTCTCGCTCGGCTGGTACGCGGGCCGCATCTACGGGTTGCTCGCCTCCTGCTTCGTGCTCGCCGTCCTGCTGCTCGAGAACGGCGCCCTGTACGCGCGGCTCGGCGAGCTGAACGAGTCGCTCGAGCGGCGCATCGCCGAGCGCACCGCGGAGCTCGAGCGCTCGCGGGGCGAGCTGCACGAGATGGCGAGCCTCGGCGCGACCGCGCGCGAGCAGGAGAAAAGCCGCGTCGCGCGCGAGCTGCACGACGAGCTCGGGCAGTCGCTCACGGCGCTCAAAATGGATCTCGCCTGGCTCGAGCAGCGCGCGGCGGTCGCGAGCGAACCGGCGGCGATGAAAATCGCCGACATGCGCGGGCTGCTCGATGGCATGGTCGCCTCGACGCGGCGCATCGCCGCGGACCTGCGGCCGCTCATGCTCGACGATCTGGGGCTGGTGCCGGCGGTGCAATGGCTGGTCGAGAGCTTCAGCCGCCACCACGGCATCGCCTGCGAGCTGGCGATCGACCCGCCGGAGCTCGAGCTCGCGGATCCGCACGCGACCGCGGTGTTCCGCATCATGCAGGAATCGCTCACCAACGTCGCGCGCCACGCCGGCGCGTCGCGCGTCGGCCTGAAGCTGAGCCGCGTGAACGGCGAAGTGCGACTGCAGGTGCGCGACGACGGCCGCGGCTTCGATCCCGCCGCGCCGCGCCGGGCGAGCTCGTTCGGCCTGCTGGGGCTGCGCGAGCGCGTGCACCTGGTCGCCGGCCGCATCACGATCGACAGCGCGCCCGGGCGCGGCACGACGATCGAGGTCGGGATCCCGCTGCCGTCCGGCTGACGGGCCCTCAGTTCCCCGCAGTGCGGTCTCAGGCCGGCGGCCGGGACGTGGCGAGCACCTGCCCCGGGCGCGCGCCGGTGGGTTTGCCGTCGCGCCAGACGATCGCGCCGTTCACGATCACCGCGTCGATGCCCTTCGCCGGCTGGATCGGGCGCGCGAAGCTCGCCGCCTCATCCACCGTGCCGGCGTCGAACACGGTGATGTCGGCGGCGTAGCCTTCCTTGAGCACGCCGCGATCGACGAGGCCGAAGGTCCGCGCAGTGAGCCCGGTCATCTTGTGCACCGCCGTTTCGAGCGGAAACAGCCCGAGGCCGCGCGCGTAGTGGCCGAGCACGCGCGGGAACGTGCCCCACAGCCGCGGATGCGGCGCGGCGTCGTGCGGCAATCCGTCCGAGCCGACCATCGTGCGCTCGAAGGCGAGGATGCGCTGCACGTCGGCCTCGTCCATCGAGAAATAGATCGCCCCGGCGGGCAACAGCTTCGCCACCGCAGCCTCGATGCCGAGGCCCATCTTTGCGGCGATCTCGCCGAGCTCCATGCCGCCGAACTCCGGGTACGGCTTGGACCAGGTGACGAGCGTCTTCTGCGCGACGCGCGTGCGGCCGAAGCTGAGGATGGTGGAGGACGCGCAATACGGATAGCAGTCCAGCCCGACCTCCTGCTCGCGCATGCGCGCCGCGATGAGCGGCAGGGTCTGTGCCGAGCGCCCGTGGTTGCGCGTGCCGACCACCTTGTGGTGCGACACGACCACCGGTACGCCTAGCTCGCGGCCGATGCGGAAGGCTTCTTCCAGCGAGTCGAGCACCTTGTCGGCTTCGTCGCGCATGTGCGTGCAGTACAGCCCCTTGCGCGCCGCGAGCGGCCGGCACACCTCGATCACCTCCTCGGTGGGCGCGGCGGCGGCGGGCTCGTAATAGAGACCCGTGGACACGCCGATCGCGCCCGCGGCGAGCGCCTCGTCGGCGAGCGCGCGCATGCGCTCGATCTCTGCCGCGCTCGCCGGCCGATCGAAGCGATCCATCGTCTGCGCGCGCAGCGAGGTGTGGCCGACGAGCAGCGCGCAGTTCGTCGCCGCCGGCCGCGCGCGCAGCTCCTCCACGTAGGCGGCAAAGGTGGGAAAGCGGAACCAGCTGCCGTCGACGTCGAGCAGGTCGAGCGGCGGCGGCACCGGCCGCGGAATGCCGTTCGGCGCGGGCGCGAGCGAGATGCCGCAGTTGCCGGCGACGACCGTCGTCACGCCCTGGCTCGCCTTGGGCGCCATGTCCGGCCCGGATAGGAGCAGCCGGTCGTCGTGCGTGTGCGCGTCGATGAAGCCCGGCGCGACGACGCGGCCGGAGGCGTCGAGCTCAAGCTTTGCGCGCGCGGCGTCGAGCCGGCCGATCGCGGCGATGCGGCCACCCCTGACGGCGACGTCGGCCGCATAGCGCGGCGCGCGCGTGCCGTCGATCAGAGTGCCGTTGCGGATGAGAAGGTCGTAGGGGGCCATGTGCGGCAGCGCAGGGCGCGGCCCCCGTAGGACCTTATAGCGGCTTGATGTTCGTCGCCGACGGGCCCTTCTGTCCCTGCGTGACCTCGAAGGACACCTTCTGCCCTTCTTTCAGCGACTTGAACCCCGCTCCCTGGATGGCGCTGTGATGGGCGAACAGATCCTTGCCGCCACCGTCCGGCGTGATGAACCCGTAACCCTTTGCGTCATTGAACCACTTAACCGTACCTGTAGGCATGTCATTCCTCTAACTGACTAACTGAACTGGGGATACTGCGGCGCAAATGTAACACG
>JBLMWW010000055.1:0-2828 GCA_050257435.1 Rudaea sp. | reverse complement strand
GTGCGTACGAGCGCGATCGCCATGTGCTTCGACACGGGGCCCGTGACCATCAAGGCATCGGCGTGCCGCGGGCTCGCGACGTATTTGATGCCGAGGCCCTCGATGTTGTAGTAGGGATTCGCGAGCGCGTGCGCCTCGAGCTCGCACGCGTTGCACGAGCCGGCGTCGACGTGACGGATCGTGAGCGCGCGCCCGAGCGTGCGCAGGATGTCCTCCTGCAGGCGGCGGATCTGCACGTCCTCGGCGGCCGGCGCGGGCGGCTTTTCCGTCTTCACGCCGATGCGCAAGACCTGGCGCAGCGTCTGGTACATGACGTCCTCCTACAGGTCGTGTCCGCTGTAGGACAGGTTGAACGACTTGTTGATGAGCGGGAAGTCGGGAACGATGTTGCCGATGACGGCATGCTCGATCACCGGCCAGTTGCACCACGACGGATCCTGCGGGTGGCAGCGGCGAATCGTTCCGCTCGGGCCGCTTTCGAGCGCGACGAGGACCGGCCCGCGCCAGCCTTCGATGTAACCGAGCGCGAGCCTGTTCGCGGGCATTTCGTCGAGCCCGACGCGGACGTCACCGGCGGCGCCGGGATCCAGCAGTGCGGCGGTGACGAGCGCGATGAGGCGCGTCGATTCGAGCGCCTCGTCGAAGCGCACCGCGACGCGACCGGCGACGTCGCCCGAGCCCGCGCCGGCCTTGCGCACCTGCAGCGCGTCGTAGGGCGCGCAAGGAAAGTCGCAGCGCAGGTCGCGCGCGCGGCCGCTCGCCCGGCCCGCGAGTCCGACCAGGCCGAGCTTCGCCGCGAGGTCGGGCGCGACTGTCCCGCAGGTGCGGAAGCGGTCCTGCAGGCCGGCATGCTCGTCGTAGATGCTGCGCAACTCGACCACTTCACGCGCGATGCGGTCCGCCTCGTCGTGCATTGCGTGCACGCGCTCGAGCGGCAAATCGCGTGCCGTGCCACCGGGGACGACGACGTCCATGAGCAGCCGGTGCCCGAACGCCGCCTGATTGGCGCGCAGGACGTCCTCGCGCAGCCGCGAGAAGTGCGCGAGACCGAACGCGAAGCCCGCATCGTTGCCGAGCGCGCCGAGGTCGCCGAGATGGTTCGCGAGGCGCTCGCGCTCGAGCAGCAGCGCGCGCAACCACGCGGCGCGCGGCGGGGCCGCGATGCCGGCGATGCACTCGACGGCCTGCGCGTACGCCCACGCGTAGGCGACCGTGCTGTCGCCCGAGATGCGCCCGGCGAGACGCGCGCCTTCCGCGATCGACAGCGACTCGAAGCGCTTCTCGATGCCCTTGTGCGTGTAGGCGAGCCGCTCTTCGAGGCGCAGCACCTTTTCGCCCACGACCTGGAAGCGGAAATGGCCCGGCTCGATGATGCCCGCGTGCACCGGGCCGACGGGGATTTCGTGCACGCCGTCGCCTTCCACCTTGACGAACTCGTATTCCTCCTGCCCCGGTTCCCATTTCGGCGACGCAACGAAGTCGCGTCGCAGGGGGAACTGGTCGATCGGCCAGCTCGCGAGCCACAGCCACGGTCGCTGGTCGTCCGACTCCGCCGCGATGCCGAGCAGATCGTACGTCGCGCGCTGCATCCGATTCGCGGCCGGGAAGATCGGCGTGAGATCGGGATAGCGCGCATCGGCGTCGGGCAGGGTGTGCTCGAGGAGCGTCAGCCCGTCGTGGTCCTCGACGACCACGCGCAGGCAGAAGCCGCGCTGCCGGTCGCGCTCGTCGCTCGCCCACAGCGCGACGAGACGCCCGCCGTTCTCCCATGCGAGGCGCGAGGCGGTCAGAAGCTGTCCCGAGCTCACCTGCGCGCGCTGCGCGGGAACGCCGGCGGGCAGCGGGGCGGCGGAGAGTCCGAGCGGAGCGACGTTCACGGCAGCAGACAGATCCGGGGACGAATCGGGATCGGAGATGCATTTCCGATCCGGACCTTCTCACGTCGTACCGCGATCGCTCGAAAATGCATCTTTGACCTCGATTTATCCGATGAGCCGCGCGGCCGTGCGGTACCACTCCGCGAGGAACGGCGGAATCCACAAGCCCAGCATCAGCACGATCGAAAGGTGCACGAACACGGGCAGCATCGCGGGCCGCACGGGCAGGCGCGTCGCGGTCGTCTCGCCGAACACCATCGGCTGTACCTTCGAGAAGATCGCGGCGAACGCGATGCCGAGCGCGGCGAGCAGGAACGGCGTCGCCCAGGGCTGCTCGCGCATGGCCGTGGTGAGGATCAGGAATTCGCTCGCGAATACGCCGAAGGGCGGCATGCCGAGGATCGCGAGCGCCCCGAGCGCCAGGCCCCAGCCCACGACCGGGCTGATCGTGATCAGTCCGCGGATGTCGTCCATGATCTGCGTCCCGGTCTTCTGCGCCGCGTGGCCGACCGCGAAGAAGATGGCCGATTTCGTCAGCGAATGGACCGTCATGTGGAGCAGGCCCGCGAAGTTGGCGATCGGCCCGCCGACCCCGAACGCGAACGTGATGATGCCCATGTGCTCGATCGACGAATAGGCGAAGAGCCGCTTGATGTCGCGCTGACGCGAGAGCAGGAACGCAGCGACGACGACCGAGAGCAGGCCGAAGCCGATCATCAGGTTCTTCGCGAACGCGCCGGGAAGCGCACCGTCGACCAGCACCTTGCAGCGCACGACCGCATAGAGCGCGACGTTCAGGAGCAGTCCGGACAGTACCGCCGACACCGGCGTCGGGCCTTCGGCGTGTGCGTCGGGGAGCCAGTTGTGCAGCGGCACGAGGCCGACCTTCGTCCCGTATCCGACGAGCAGGAACACGAAGGCGAGCGAGAGCACCGTCGGCTCGAGACCGGT
>JBLMWW010000054.1:0-4183 GCA_050257435.1 Rudaea sp. | reverse complement strand
CCCTAGCCCCTGACCCCTAGTAGATGAAGATCCAGTACGCCACCGCCGCAATCAGCGCGTACTTCGCGGTCCGGAACGCGGTGCGGTTGCGGCGCTTCAGTCGCCCGAGGAAATCGCTGCCGCGGCCGAGAAGCGCATAGAGGCGATTGGCCGCGCCGATCGGCTCCGTCTCGTTGTTCTGCGTCGACGCCGCGCGGATCATCGTGCGGCTCACGAGCCGATTGAAGGCCTGCATCGCGCGCGTGCGAAGCGGCCGCTCGACGTCGCAGAACAGGATGATCCGCGTCGTGTCGGTCTTGTTCTCGGCCGAGTGGATGTAGGTCTCGTCGAAGAGCAGGTCCTGCCCGTCGCGCCACGAGTAAGGCTCGCCGTCGACGAAGATGCGGCAATCGTCCGAGTTCGGCGTCACGAGCCCGAGGTGATAGCGAAGCGACCCCGCGAACGGGTCGCGATGGCGGTTGAGCTTCCCGCCCGGCGGCAGCAGCGCGAACATCGCCGCGTTGACCTTCGGGAGCGACTCGACGAGCGCGACCGTCTTCGGGCACGCCGCCTTGGCCGAGGGCAGCGGCTCGCCGTACCACTTGAGGTAGAAGCGCTTCCAGCCGTTCTTGAAGAAGGAATTGAAGCCGAGATCGTTGTGCCCGGTCGCCGCGCGGATCTGCCCCCGGTCCAAAAGCGCGACGGCCTCGTCGCGGATCGCCTGCCAGTTGTCGCGCAGGACGTCGAGGTCGGGGATCGAGCGCGGGTCCAGGATCGGCTTCGCCGGGACCGCCGAGAACAGGTACATCAGCGTGTTGTACGGCGCCATGATCGTCGAATGGTCGCCGAGCTGCTTCGCGAGCTTGTGTCGCACGCGCCCGCGGAAGTGGACGAAGAGCGCCGACGCCACGAAGACGTACAAGACGATGAACTTGGGCGCGAGGAGGCTGGTCATGGGATGACTGCGGGGTGGCCGGCCGTCGGCCCCTACGCATTGTACCCCCCGCCCGCGCGCTTACTTGTGCGCGTCGGCGGCGTTGAGCTGCGCGTAGACCAGGCGCCCGACCTCGAGAAGATCGTGCCTCGACACGTTGCCGGACAGCGCGTACGCGCAACGATCGTCGATCCAGTAATAGACGCCGACGCCGTCCTCGACCGCGTAGCGGAACGCGGTCTCCTGCGTCCCCGCAGGCAGCTTGCGAACCTGCAGCGTGAGGCGCTGCTTGGCGGGATTCTCGTACATGAAGAGCGCCGTCGGCCGCTCGTTGCCGGCCACGAGCCGGCCGCCGACGAGCGCGTAGCCGGCCGCGTTCAGGTCGGGCGCATGGAGGGGATAGTCGAGTCGCTTCGACAGCCACGCGACGAGGCGCTTCTCTTCCGGCGCCCAGATCTCCACGGGACGGTTGACGTCGGCGGCGTAGAGCGCGTGCGTGAACGCCGCCTCGCGCGCGAACGTCGTCGGCGTACCGGCGACCTCGAGCATGGTGTCGCGCAGGTACCAGCCGCCCCCGAGCCCGATCGCGAGCGTGCTCGCCGCGATCGCGGCCGTCGCGAGCCAGCGCCACGAGCGGCGCGCAGGCGGGGGCATGCGCGCCGCATCGACCAACCGCTGCGGCAGCGGCTCCTGCAGCAGCGCGTCGAGCCCTTCGCGCAACCACGCGTTCTGGCGCTCGATGTCCGCGACCTTCGCGGCGAGCGCGGGATCGCGCTCCGCCGCCTGCTCGAAGGCGGCCCGCCGCTCCGGCGGCAATTGCCCGTCGGCAAAGGCATGCACGTCGTCGTCGCTGATCGGCAGTTTGCTCATGCTGTTGCGCTCATCGAACGATCTTCAACGGCGTCACCGAATCGCCGCCGGGCTCCGCCACCGAACGCCGAAGACGCGCCCGGGCGCGGGACAGGCGCGACATGACGGTGCCGACCGGGATCGACAATGCCTCCGCGATCTCCTCGTAGCGCATCTCCTCGACCGCGGCCAGCACGAGCACCTCGCGCTGCTCGGCAGGCAGCCGCGCAAGCTCGCGCAACACTTCCTGCAGCTCGACGTGCGCCTGCTGCGGCGCACGCACCGGCACCTGCCATGCGGCCCCCCCTTCGCCGTCGCCGTCGAGCGAGACGTTCTGCGCGTCGCGCACCGCGAGCGCCCGCTGGTTCACGAACACGTTGTGCATGATCGTGAACAGCCAGGCGCGAAGATCGGTGCCGGCGGTCCACAGCCTGCGCTTTTCCCATCCCCGCGCGAGCGTCTCCTGCACGAGATCGTCCGCGCGCGTCGCGTCGCCCGTCAGCACGCGCGCGTAGCGTCGCAGCCGCGGGATCGCCGCGAGCAGGTCGGGATGCGGCAGGGGAGCGTCGTCGCCCATGAGCAAGGCGCCCGAACCGCGGGCGTCGTTGGCCGCGCGCGAGTGCGTGCCGACCAGGGGCGACATGGTACGCGAGCGACCGCGCGCCGTCACGCCGTCGCAGGGCGACAGGGGCGGCGCGCGGAGGCGATCACGGTGGCTCCTTGAAAAGACGCTTTCGGGGCGCGAGGACGCAAACAGGCGCCGCCCGCGCGCTATTCCCTGCGCCGGATGGCGACCCCTCGCGTCAGACGAGGAGCAGCGTCGCGAGGCCGAGGAAGATGAAAAAGCCGCCGGAATCGGTGACGGCGGTGATCATCACCGACGAGCCTACGGCGGGATCGCGGCCGAGCTTCGTCATCGTCATCGGGATCAGCACGCCCATCGACGCGGCGAGCAGCAGGTTGAGGGTCATCGCGAGCACCATCACGAGCCCGAGCGAAACCTGCCGGTAGAGCATGATCGAGATCAGTCCCATGACGCCGCCCCAGATCAAGCCGTTCAGGAGCGCGACGGTGACCTCCTTGCGAATGAGCTGGCGCGACTGCTCGCGCGTCACCTGCCCGAGCGCCATCGCCCGCACGATCATCGTGATCGTCTGGTTGCCCGAGTTGCCGCCGATGCCGGCGACGATCGGCATCAGCGCCGCGAGCGCGACGAGGCGCTGGATCGATCCCTCGAAGATGCCGATGACGCGCGAGGCGATGAACGCGGTGACGAGGTTCACCGCGAGCCACGCCCAGCGGTTCTGGAACGACTTCCAGACCGACGCGAAGACGTCCTCCTCCTCGCGCAGGCCGGCCTGCGCCAGCATCTCCTCCTCGCTCTTCTGCCGCACGAAGTCAAGCACCTCGTCGACGGTCACGCGGCCGACGAGCTTGCCGTTGGTGTCGATCACCGGCGCGGACACGAGGTCGTAGCGCTCGAAGGCGCTCGCGGCCGTCTCGACGTTCTCGTGCTGCAGGAGCTTCACGACCGGCGGCTCCATGACGTCGGCGACGAGCGTGTCGGGCTCGCTCACGATCAGGCGATTGAGCGGCAGCACGCCGAGCAGGCGCTCCTCGCGATCGACGACGAAGAGTTGGTCGGTCTGTCCCGGCAGCTCCTCGAAGCGCCGCAGATAGCGCAGCACGACCTCGAGCGTCACGTCGGAGCGGATCTGGACGTCGTCGAAGTCCATCCATGCGCCGACCATGTCCTCGTCGAACGACATGGCGGCGCGCAACTGCTCGCGCTCCTCGACGGTGAGGCTCTGGAACACGTCGTCCATGACCTCCTGCGGGAGGTCCGGCGCGAGCGCCGCGATCTCGTCCGCAGGCAGCGCCTCGGTCGCCGCGACGAGCTCCTCGGTGTCCATCGAGGAGATGAGCGACTCGCGCACCGCGTCGGAGACCTCGACGAGGATCTCGCCGTCGCGCTCCGCCTTGACGAGGTTCCAGATATAGAGCCGCTCGTCGAGCGGCAGCGCCTCGAGGACGTAGGCGATGTCCGCGGGATGCAGCCGCGCGAGCGTGCGCTCGAGCTCCGCCTTGTTCTGGCGTGCGACCGGGCTTTCGGTCAGGTCGCGGCGGCCTTCGCCGTCGCCATGCTCGAGCTGCTCGTGGATCAGGCCTTCGACGAGGCGGTGCTTGCGCAGCAGCGCCGTGACCTCGGCGAGCGCATCTTGCACGCGCTCGCGCGGCTCGGGGCGTTCGGCCACCGAATCGGGGGTGCTGTCGGGCATGAGGAGCGCTGCGTCAAGCGGTCGTTGCGAAGCCGGATCGGCATCGGGCGATTCGTGGTCGCGATGCCTTGCACGATCCCGCCGAATCGATCGGGGTCGGACTCCCATTGAGCGGAAATCGGGGTCAGACTCGAATCCCGGG
>JBLMWW010000053.1:0-18589 GCA_050257435.1 Rudaea sp. | reverse complement strand
CCCAGTTGACGTTGATCAGGAACTCGCCGCCCGAGTTCGCGATGTTGGTCAGGTACTGGCTGAAGTCCTGCGTGCCGAGCGGCGAGACCTGGTTCGTCACCACGGTCCAGCCTGCTTCCTTCGTGAGGTAGTCGGCGACCGACTTCGTCGTCGTATGCCCGTACGTGTAGTCCGGCGTCATGAACGCCGCCTTCCGGTTCTTGCCGAAGTTCTTCACCAGGATCGGGCCGATCGCGTTGGCCGCCGTCTCGCCGTAGAAATCCTGGCGGAAGCCGTAGCGCACGCAGTCCTTGCCGGTGGTGTCGTTGGACCCCGAGATGCCGGAGAGATAGAGGATCTTCTCGCGCTCCGCGAACTTGTTCATCGCGACGGCCACGGCCGACGAGGTCGAGCCCGTCAACAGGATGACCTTGTTCTGGTTGATGAACGTCTGCGCGACCTGCAGCGCCTGGTTCGGCTTGGCGGCGGAGTCGGCCGAGAGCAGCTTCACCTTCTTTCCGAGGACGCCGTTGTTCACCTTCGGCGCGATCTTCTTCATCAACTCGTGATTGGTGTTGATGTGCTCGACCGCGAGCTCCCAGCCCTTGAGCTCGTCCTGGCCCTGCGCGGCGTAGGTGCCCGTCAGCGGAACCGAGGCGCCGATGTAGATCGTGTCGCCCTTCGAGCCTTCCGGCCAGGTGCCGATCGGCGGCTGATCGGCCGCGAAGGCGCGGGATGCGAACCCCGGAACGATCAGGCCGCCGGCGACGCCGAGGCCCGTCTTCAGAAATGCGCGGCGATCGCCGCCCGCGCCTTCACGGCTGCTTTCCTCTTTCATCTCTCCTCCTAATTATTCGACCCTGGGGCGGTCCTGCCCGTTTGCTGCTCCACCGCCGGCGTGCTGCCGGCGACGACGACGTTTTCGGGAAGTCTATCGGAGTACGATATATTGTCAATCGGGCCCCTTAAACAGGGCCGGAACGCGACTTTGGTCGAAGGAACCTGTGGGGCAATGATGGCGGAGGGGAAAAGCGGACGGCGATCACTCGAGCGGGCGGAATACGAGACGCTCGCCGCGTTTCGCTACACGCTGCGGCGCTTCCTCACCTTCAGCGAGGCGGCGGCGGCCGAGGTCGGACTCGCGTCGCAGCAATACCAGGCGCTGCTCGCCATCAAGGGATCGGGCCGCGAAGCGATCACGATACGCGAGCTCGCGCGTCAGCTCCTGATCAAGCACAACAGCGCGGTCGGCCTCGTCGATCGCCTCGAGGATGCGGGGCTCGTCACCCGGCGCGTCGCTCCCGAGGATCGCCGCAAGGTCAACCTGCGCCTCACCGCGCGCGGCATTCGCGTGTTGGAGCGGCTTGCCGCCACGCATCGCGCGGAGCTGCGCAGGATCGGGCCGCGCCTCGGCCGCTTCTTCATCTATTTCTCGCAGTTGCCGGGCGAAGGGTCGCCGCCGCCGCTGTAGGTGTATCGGGGTTACGGGTTGGGGACCACGGGCCAGGCAGCGCCGGGGGGTGGTGCGTACCCGCGTGATTGCAAGCGCCGGTTTCGTGCGTCAGGTCGCTCTCGGCTGCCCGCATTGCGCCGCCGCTCCCTAATCCCTAGTCCCAAGCCCCTGCTTCCCATCACGCATGCACCGTCGCGCTCTCCGCGATCGTCTCGACGAGCTTGCGGTTGAACGCGGGCAGGTCGGCCGGCTTGCGCGACGTGACGAGCCGTCCGTCCGTGACGACCTCTTCGTCCGTCCAGTGCGCACCCGCGTTGATGAGGTCCTGGCGCAGCGACGGCCAGCTCGTCATCAGGCGTCCCTGCACGACGCCGGCATCGATGAGCGTCCACGGCCCGTGGCAGATCGCGCCGACCGGCCTGCCCCTCTCGAAGAAGTGGCGCACGAAGGCGAGGGCGTCGCGATCGACGCGCAGCTTGTCGGGGTTCATTACCCCGCCCGGTAGCACGAGCGCATCGTAGTCGTCGGCATTGGCCTCACCGACGATCCGGTCGACGTTGAACGCCTCGCCCCAGTTGCGATCCTTCCAGCCGCGAATCGTGCCGGCGCGAAGCGACACGATGTCCGTCGCGGCACCCGCCTCCTCCAGCGCGCGCCGGGGCTCCGCGAGCTCCGATTGCTCGAATCCGTCGGTCGCGAGGATCGCGATCCGCTTGCCTGCCAGGGTTCTCGCCATGATGGCCTCCGTTCTCGAAATGATGGGGTCGCGCCGCCGCGACGCCATCGGATTTGAAAAGGCGGCCGCCCGCGAGTTCGCCTCACTTCTGCACGAGCACGCGGCAATCGCCGTCGCGGCGCAGCACGTTGACGCCGACATCGTCGCCGTGGCGCGCAAACGAGAGATCGAGGCTCGCGTCGCCGACGCGCAGCGCGGCGATGCGCACGTCCTGCAGGATCTCCGGAAGCACCGGGCTCGTGAACGACAGCGTCTTCCCCGGGCCGTCGATGTTCAGGCCGAGGCACGCCTTCAACATGAGGAACGCGGCGCCGGACGCCCACGTCTGCGGGGAACACGACACCGGATAGAGCGTCGGGCTCTCGCCGGGGCGCCGCCGGAAGCCGCAGAACAGTTCGGGCGGTCGATGCAGTTCGAAACAAAGCGTGGCGTCGAATAGCGCGCCAAGCACCTGGGCGGCCGCGTCGCGCAATCCGTAGCGCGCGAAGCCCGCCGCGACCAGCGCGTTGTCGTGCGGCCACACCGAACCGTCGTGATACGACATCGGGTTGTAGCGCGCCTCGGTCGTCGCGACGGTGCGAATCCCCCAACCCGAAAACGACGGCGCGTCCATCAGCGTCTGCGCAACGCACCGCGCGTGGTCGTCGCGGGCGATGCCCGTGAACAGGCACTGTCCCGCGTTCGACGTCACGACGCGGCACGGCTCCTTGCTTCCGTCGAGGGCGAGCGCGTACGCGCCGATGTCCTCGCACCAGAACGCCTCCTCGAAGCGTGCCTGCAGAGCGTCCGCCGCATCGGCCAGTACGCGCGCGCGGTCGTCGAGTCCCAGCGCGCGGGCGAGATAGGCGGCGGCCTTCCGCGCGGCGTACACATAGCCCTGCACCTCGCAGAGGGCGATCGGCGGCTCGGCAAGCCGCCCGTCGCGATGGAACACCGAGTCGTATGAATCCTTCCAGCCCTGCTGCACGAGGCCGTGCTGCGACTGGCGCGCGTACTCGACGAATCCGTCGCCGTCGCTGTCGCCATACTCGTCGATCCACGCGAGCGCGCGCTCGACGTTCGGCCAGATCTCGCGCACCAGCGCGAGGTCGGCGGTACGCTCGTAGTACGCGCCGGCGAGCACGAGGAAGAGCGGGGTGGAATCCACCGAGCCGTAGTAACGGCCGAAGGGAACCTCGCCCAGGATCGCCATCTCGCCCTGCCGCGTCTCGTGCAGGATCTTGCCCGGCTGCGCGTCCTGCGCTTCGTCGACGCGGTCGGCCTGCGTCGCCGCGAGATAGCGCAGTACGCCACGCGCGACGGCCGGCTCGTACCAGAGGTATTCGAGGCCCGTGATGATGCCGTCGCGCCCGAACACGGTGCTGAACCACGGCACGCCGGCGTACGGGTAACGCCCGTGCTTTGTGGGCGTCTCCATCATGTAGAGGTCGGCGATCGAGCGGTCGAGCCACGCGTTGAACTGGCCGTTGGACGTGACCACACGCGGCGCGTCGGCGCGCGCGGCCGCGAGTGCCTGCGCCGACGACCGCGACGCGTCCTCGTAGCACGACGCCGACGCCGCGTCCTTCAAAAGCCGCTCGCGGCGCGCCGTTCCGTCCTTCGGCAGACCTTCCCTGCACGCGATTTCGACGTGGCAGGTCGCCTCGGCGCGAGGTGCGAGATGCAGTACGTAATGCGCCTGCGTGTCGGAGAGCCTGGCGGGTGGCGGATCGAACACGAGTTGCGTGCCGCGCACGCAGCCATCCAGCCCTTCGTAGGCGAGCAGCACGCAGTCCCGCGACACTTCGCTTCCGAGGCGCTTTCCGCGCCGGGGGCGATGCGCACCGCGCACTTCGAAGATGTCCCGGAAATCGGCGTCGAAGTCGATGGTCAGCGCGATCTCGACCGGGGCGAGGCCATAGTTGTGGACGCGCAGGCGCTCGTGGCATGCGGCCTCCCACAGCACCTTCGAGCGGAACACGTGCACGCTCCCGCGCGCGACCGCGATCTCGCTCGCGCGGCGGATGTCGGGATTCATGAGGTCGACGGCGAGGACCGCGTTGTCCTCCTTGATCGTCGACGAGAGCAGCAGCGGGCGCTCGCCGGCAAGGCGCAGGACGAGCGTCGACAGGAAGCGCGTGTCCCGGTAGTAAAGGCCGAGCGCGCCGGTGCCGAACTCCTCGATGTCGCCGACGCGATCGAAGATCGCGAATGCGTCGGCCTGCTTGAGCACGCAGGTCCGGTCGTCGACCCGGCTCGAAGTGGACAGGATGTAGTACCCGTCCTCGATGCGAACCACGTCCCTCGCCATCGGCGGCTACACCTCCGCGGCCGCGGGCACGGGCCGCTCGACGAGCCGCTCGTAAACCGCGACGTAATCGCGCGCCATGCGCGTCGCGGTGAAGCGCTCCTCGAACACCTCGCGGCAACGCGCGCGGGACAGGCCCGGCAGGCGGCGCACGGCCTCGACGGCGTCGTCGAGCTCCTCGACGATGTACCCGGTGCGGCCCTGCTCCATCACCTCGGGCACCGAGCCGTGGCTGTAGGCGATCACGGGCGTGCCGCAGGCCATCGCCTCGATCATCACGATTCCGAAAGGCTCCGGCCAGTCGATCGGGAAGAGCAGCGCCTGCGCGTTGCCGAGGAATGCATTCTTCTCGTCATCGGCGATCTCGCCGACGAACTCCACCAGCGGGTCGTGCAGGAGCGGCTCGATCACCGTGTCGAAATATTCCCGGTCCACCTTGTCCACCTTGGCCGCGATGCGCAGCGGAATGCCCACCTGCCTCGCGATCTCGATCGCGCGGTCGATTCGCTTCTCGGGCGAAATGCGGCCGAGACATGCGAGGTAGCCGCCCGGCTCCGGGTGGAAACGGTACAGGTCGCGTGGAAGGCCGTGATACACGGTCGCGAGCCAGTTGACCCACGGCAACGGGCCGCGTTGCGACTCCGAGATCGAGACGAGCGGCTCCTCGGCGAACTCCCCGTAGAGCGGGACGAGATCCGGAAGATCGAGGCGACCGTGCAGCGTCGTGACGCGGGGATAGCCCGCCCGGCGCGACAGCGGGAAGTGCAGGTAATCGACGTGGAAATGGACGACGTCGAATTCATCGGCGCGCTGCAGCACCTGCTCGAGCATGAGCATGTGATGCGCGAGCTGGTCGATGCAAGCCCGGTCGAGGCGCAGCGACCGCGGGCACACGGGGACGAGCCTCGCGGCCGTTTGCGAATCGCCGCTCGCGAAGAGCGTCACGTCGTGATCCTGCGCGACGAGCTCCTCGGTGAGATACGAGACGATGCGCTCGGTCCCGCCATAATACTTCGGCGGCACGCTTTCGTAGAGGGGAGCAACCTGCGCGATCCGCATCGTGACCTGCCATTCCGAGCCGGCGGTGCGTCGATCGGACCGCCACGTGACCGGAGCGATTTTAATTGGCATGCAGATCGCATGTCTGCCGAGCGCACGGGAAGCGGCGTGTCGGCGCACGGCTGTCAGCCGCTCTCCACGGAAGCGCCTTCGACGAGCAGCAGGTTCGCGATCGCCGAGCGCTTGCGGAGCGCGAGCATCGGCGCGTATTCGGGCGAGTCGTACCAGGCGCGCAACCGCTCCATCGACGGAAATTCGAGGATCACGAGCCGCTTGGGCGACCACCCGCCCTCGCGCACCTCGATCGCGCCGCCGCGCACGATGAAGCGGCCGCCGAACGCGGCGATCGATTCGACGACCGCCTTCCCGTATTCCGCGTAGCCTTGCGGATCGGTGATTTCGATGTCCGCGACGAGATAAGCCGGCATGCTCCTCCGATCGGTTCGAGTGGCTATGACGGGAAATGGTGCCACACGACCGCCGCAATGCGGAGTTGTCGAAGGCAGCGACAAGGCGCGCGAGTTGCGCCCGCCTGCAGCGTCCGCCACGGATATCGGCGATGCCTGAACCAACGCGGAGCACCGCTGCTCTCATTGGCTTGCAGCCCCCGCGCAGCTGGATGAGCCTGCGACCCGTTCCCCACGTCAGCGCCGACGCCCTCGCCCGCGGCCAGCGCGCGCTCGTCCAGGACGCGGCCTGGGCGAGCCTGACCGGCGCGCTCTACGGCGGCGTCGTCCTGGTCGGCTTCGCGCTCGCGCTCGGCGCCGGTCCATTCGTCATCGGCCTGCTGGCCGCGATCCCGCTGATCGCCCAATCGGCGCAGCTCGCCGGCATAGCGCTGGTCGAACGGCTGCGCCAGCGCAAGCGAATCACGGTGACGTCGGTCACCGTGTCGCGCGTGATCATCGCAACGCTCGCCGTCATTCCGTTCCTGCCGGCAACCGATGCGCGGATCTCGTACCTCATCGCCGTGCAGGTCACGATCACGATCCTGGGCTCGATCGCCGGCTGCGCGCTCAACTCGTGGCTGCACCAGCTGCTTCCGCGCGAGGGCCTCGGCGCCTTCTTCGCGAAGCGGCTGTTCTTCGCCACGACGCTCTCGTGCATCGGCACGCTCGCCGCCGGCTACCTCGTCGATCACTGGACGTTCGGGGAGAGGATCCACGCATACTCGGTCGCGTTCCTCGCCGCCGCGTGCGCCGGTTTCGTGAGCTCCTGGTTCCTGACGCGCGTGCCCGAGCCGCTGATGACGAGCGCCGGCCCGGTCTCCTCGATCCGTACGAAGATCGCCTCGCCGTTTCGTGATGCCGGCTTCCGGAAGGTGCTCGTCTACATCGCCGGCTGGAATGCCGCGTCGAACCTCGCTGCGCCGTTCGTCGCCGTTTATCTCATCAAGCAGCTCGACTATTCGCTCGGCACGGTGACGACGCTGTGGGTTGCGAGCCAGGTGGCCAACGCGTTGACGCTGTACCTGTGGGGCCGGTTGTCGGACCGGCTGTCGAACAAGGCGATCCTCGCCGTTGCACTGCCCGCGTACTTTCTCGCCGTGCTCGCGCTCGCCTTCGTCGCGATTCCCGCCAAGCACGCGGGTACGCTGCCTGCACTCTACCTGGTCCACGCCGTGATGGGTGCGGCGGGGGGCGGCGTCAGCCTGGCAACGGGCAACGTGAGCCTCAAGCTCGCTCCGCAGGGCCACGGCACGTCGTACCTGGCCGCGACGAGCCTCGTCGCGTCGATCACCGGCGGCATAACGCCGATCGTCGCGGGCGCGCTCGCGCAATGGCTCGAGGCGGTGAAGTTCTCGATCCTGGTGCGCTGGGCATGGCCCGGCCGTACGGGCGAGGCCACCGTGCTGCAGTTCGCGAGCTGGGAATTCCTGTTCGCGCTGTCGGCGGCCGCCGGACTCTACGTGCTGCACGCACTCTCGCGCATCGAGGAGGGCGAGGAGATCAGCGAGCGGGTGGTGATGCAGCACTTCGCGCTCGAGGCACTGCGCACCGTCAATCAGGTGTCGTCGGTCGGCGGACTGCTCGGCAACGTGATCTCGTTCGGACGGCTGATCGAGCGGCGGTTGTTCATGCGAAGTCGCGCCGCCCGGCCGTCCGAGCGGCGCTCGTCCGAGCGGGCGGATGTCTAGTCGGGTCGGGGACGACGAAGTCGGAGCAAACGGGCCTCCGTTTGCTCCGATCTCGCCCTAATCATCGCCCCATCGCCACGACGGCGGCTCGCCCTTCGCGTAGCACACCGCGATGAGCCCGAGCGTGACGACGAATTCGTAGACGACGAAGGCGAGAAGCCGGACGCGCGGCGGGAACAGCACGATGCCGGCGACGACGAGCGCCACGAACACGGCGAGCACGGCCCAGCCCTGCCACGTCAGCGGCGGTCCCCAGCCGTAACCGTATCGCTTCGCCGGAAACCAGTACCGTGTCGTCGCCGACGGCGTGCCGGGCTGCCCGTCCGCTCTCACGGCACCCCGTTACGCCCGTGCAGACGAAATGCGGGCCGCTGCGACAGCCGCTCGTAGTAAGCCTCGACGGCCGCGAGGCGCGGCCGCTCGATCGGCGTCATGAACCAGCGGTGTGTCGACAGCCCGAGGACGACGTCGGCGAGCGTGAACGCTTCGCCCACGACGTAGGCATCGGCGCGCGCGAGCTGCCGGTCGAGAATTTCCATGTTGCGGTTCCATGCCGCCACGCTCGATTCGACCCTCCGCGGATCGTCGTGCGCCGGACTTTTGCGCACGAGCGCCATGAACGCGTAGCGCCACGCGTCGTTGAGCTCGGTCGCCTGCCAGTCCATCCATTGCTCGACCCCCGCCCGCTCGCGCGGCGTCACCGGCAGCAGGTCGACGCGTCGTTCGCGCGCGGCGAGATAGCGGCAGATCGTGTTCGATTCCCACAACACGAAGTCGCCGTCGCGAATGACGGGTACGAGGCCATTGGGATTGAGGGCCAGGAATTCCGGCTCCTTCGTCGAGCGGAACCCGCTGCCCCACGCTTCCTGCTCGCAGCGAAGATCGAGCTCGCCGCAAAGCCACAGCACCTTGCGCACGTTGATCGACGTCGAGCGGCCGAGGATTTGCAGCATGCGCGTGGTCCGGCTACGAATGGCCGGCGAACGGAGGAACGCTTTGCCGGCAGCCTTTCCGACAACGGCGAAACGCAGTCATCGTCTGCACACGGCCACGCTCGCATACATGGGGAAGGCGAGGGCGTCGAGCTCGACGTGGCGGCGAAGCGTCGGCTCGACGTCGCGGCGCACCGATTCCATCAGGGCGCGGCGTGCAGAATCCTCGAGTTGAGCGAGGGCCGGAACGGCGGCCGCCGAGCTTCCGACGGCGAGCGGCACGAAGCGCTCCGGCTCCGGAAAGCGCACGCGGACCGATTCCGCGACGACGTCCACGCTGCCGAACCCGGCGGACGCGATCAGCAATTGCTTCGCGCCCGGGCCACGCGGCGCCCTGACCGGTCCCGGGGGGAGCGATCCGCGCCGTGTGCGTGTTGACGAACCGGCACTCGCTTCGTATCTTGCCGATGCGTTGCGGTCGCGGACGCCCCAAGCGGCGGCTGGCAGCGCGCACTGCACCGTTCCAACGAGGCTCGACACAGAGTTGCGGTCTGCCCTTCGTCGATGCTTGTTTGCACCTTGGCATGTCCGGGGAAGTCCCTACAGCGTGATAAGGCGGCGCACGCATCCCGCATTACCGGGGTCAACGGCAAGGTCGCTTCTCAGCTCACGGCTTTTCTCACGAGCCCGCCGATCCGGGCCTCTTCGGCCTCGGTAAGCTCCTTCAGCGCGAAGGAGGTCGGCCACATGCCACCTTCGTCGAGTTTCGCCTCGTCGCTGAATCCGAAAGTCGCGTACCTCGATTTGAATTTCTGTGCGCTTTGAAAGAAGCAGACGACCTTGCCGTCCTTGGCATACGCGGGCATCCCGTACCAGGTTTTGGGCGAGAGGGCGGGCGCGCTGGTTTTGATGAGCGCGTGGAGCCGCTCGGCCATGGCGCGATCCGGCTCCGCCATCTCGGCGATCTTCGCGAGCACGGCACTCTCCCCGTCGGCCCGGTCTGCGCTCGCGCCACGCCGCGCCTGCGTCCGCAACTCCCGGGCGCGCTCCTTCATCGCGGCTCGTTCCTCGTCCGTGAATCCCTTGGATTCCTTGTTGCTCGCGGTGGTGCTCGTGGCGGGCTTCTGCGTTTCCTTCTTTGCGCTCATGGAAATTCGGAGTAGTGATCGCGGCCCGGGCCGACTCAAGGCTTCGGGATGCCGAGGGCCGGCCGGCTCTTGCGGTAAGAGTTCTTCAAGGAAATCTTGCCATCGCGGAAGGTAAATAGATCACAACCCTGGACTTCGACGCGAGTGCCGTCCGCCCGTGTTCCCGTGAACGTCCATTCCGACACTCCCCGGTCTCCACGGACAAAGTGACGCGCGTTGCTCCATCGGGCATCGGGGAAGGTTTCCCAGACCTCGGCGAAGCCGGCTCGCACCGACTCACGGCCTGCATATCGGGTTCCGCAGACTTCGGAACCCGCCGAGGCTTCGAAGACACAATCCTCCGCCATGAACGACATGAGAGCATCGATGTCATGGCGATTCCACGCTTCTGCAAAGGCCTGCAACACTTCCGTGGTGACGCCAGGAATCGCATCCACCATGATGGGTTCCCTCCTTTCGATTTTGCGCGGTGTTCACCGTCGCGACGCCCGAAGTGCAAGGTGCGCGGCGCGCTGCCATTCTGAGCTCGGATGGTCATCGTCGTATATGGCAAGTGTGCAAGTAAGCTTGGCGCAATTCAGGGCGCATCGCCGGGCCGCGCCTTCCCCTGCATTTGCGTCGGACGCTCGCACGCCGTGGGATTGGCAACGAACAGCCACGCGATAGCGATGAGCAGCGGTATGGCGAGGTACCAGAAGTCGCTGCCGGTGATCGCGCGGCCGACGAAGCCAACGAGCGCCCCGGCAGCAACGCAGCCGACGAGCCCCGCCAGGCGCCGGAGGTGAGTTCGAGGATGCGAGGCCATTGAATGCGTCGGTTAGCGCCTGGCCTCTGCCGCCGGGCCGGAGCGACGCGAGGTGGCGAGGCCCGCGAGCACTGACGCCAACAAGATCAACCCAACGACCCCCAATGCAATTCCCACCGGGATCTTGTACACGTCGAGCAGCAGCATCTTCACCCCGATGAACATCAGGATCACCGCCAGCCCATACTTGAGCAGGTGAAATCGCTGCACCATGTCGGCAAGCAGGAAGTACATCGCCCGCAGTCCCAGGATTGCGAAAATATTCGAGGCGAAGACGATGAACGGGTCATCGGTGACCGCAAAGATCGCGGGGATCGAGTCGACTGCGAAGATGACGTCGGTCACTTCCACCAGCACGAGCACCACGAACATGGGCGTGGCGTAGCGCATCCCCGCCTTCGACACGAAGAACTTCGTCCCATGGTACTCGTTGGTGATCTTCATGTGGCCGCGCATCCAGCGCAGGACCGGATTCTTCTCCAGGTCGGGCTCGTGTTTGGCGAACAGGAGCATCTTGACGCCCGTGAGCAGGAGGAGCAGGCCAAAGACATAGAGAATCCAGTGAAACTCGGCCAGCAGAAGGGCGCCGACGTAGATGAGCACCGCGCGCATCACGATTGCGCCGAGCACGCCGTAGAGCAGCACCCGTTTCTGGAACTCGGTGGGCACGGCAAAGAAATTGAAAAGGGTGATCCACACGAAAACGTTGTCGACGGCAAGCGACTTCTCGATGAGGTAGCCAGTGAGGTATTCCAGCGCCTTCTCGTCCGCCAGCTCGCGCGTGAAGCGCCCGTCCAGATACCACCAGAACCAGCCGCAGAAGGCCAAAGCGATGGTGATCCACACCACCGACCACGCGGCGGCCTCCTTCACGCCCACGCGCTGCCCCCCTCGCGCCTTGAGCACGAGGAAGTCGACCGCGACCAGGGCCATGACCAGCAGCGTGAATCCGAGATAGAGCATCGGCGTGCCGGTTGATTCGATCGTCATCGCCTGGTTTCCGGGTCAGGCTCGCTCTTCGCGAGAATGACTGCGCCGCACCATGTAGTACCCGAGCGTGAGCCCCAGCATCATCGCGGCAATCCCCAGCAGCGTTCCTTCGGGCAGTTCCTTCGGGTCCATGACGACGATCTTGCGGGCCACCGCGATCAGCGCCACCATGAGCACCGCCTCGAGATGGACCTCCCGGCGCACGCTGTAGACCTTCATCGAGTGCAGCAGCTCGATGCCGATCAGCACCAGCAGGAACTGGCCGAAGAGCTCCAACAGCTCCTCGATCTCCAGGAGGAATAGCGGCGGGGTTAGCACGTCCTTGGCGAGGATCCACGCCAACTCGACGGTAGCGAGCAGCACCACGCCCGCCATCATGAAAAGCAGGACGCGGGTGATGATCCGCTCGAATGTGTCCAGGTACGGTAGCAAAGCGGCTCCCTGTTCTATCTGGCGCGGCACGAGATGAGGCCGCAATCACGCTTGACACGCCAACCTCGAAAGCCGGCGAAGCGATTGATCGCAAGGCAATCGACCAATGCCTCGAATACAGGGCGCCCCGAGTAAGCGCTGACGTCGACCGCGTTCGTGTCGCGCAATTTGTCCCAACCGATCGCGAGCGGTCCCGCACGCGCGAAAGTCGGCCTCAGTGGCTCTCGCGTCCGACCGGCGCACCGGACGCGCCGACGAGGAAATCGCAATCCACGCCCTTGTCCGCCTGCTGGACCGTGTCGCAGTAGAGCTTGACCCAGCCGCGGCGCGAATGCGGCGCGGGGGGCCGCCACTGCGCGCGCCGGCGCGCGAGCTCGTCGTCGGAAACGTCGAGATGCAGTCTTCGCGCCTCGACGTCGAGCTCGATCATGTCGCCGTTCTGCACGAGCGCGAGTGGTCCGCCCGCCGCGGCCTCGGGCGCGGTATGCAGCACCACGGTGCCGTACGCCGTTCCTGACATCCGCGCATCGGAAATGCGCACCATGTCGGTCACGCCCTGCCGGAGCAGCTTCGCGGGCAGCGCGAAATTGCCGACCTCGGGAAAGCCGGGGTATCCCTTGGGGCCGCAATTCTTCAGCACGAGGACGTCGTCCGCACGAACGTCGAGCGCGGGATCGTCGATGCGCCGATGCAGGTCGTCGACGTCCTCGAACACGACCGCGCGCCCGCGGTGGCGCATGAGCGCGGGCGTCGCCGCCGATGGCTTCAGCACCGCGCCGTCCGGGGCGAGGTTGCCGCGCAGCACGGCGATACCGCCCTGGCGCTTGAACGGCGTGTCGAGCGGCGTGATGACGCGCGGGTCGTAGTTGACCGCGTCCTGGACGTTCTCCCACATGGTCCGCCCATTGACGGTGAGCGTGTCCTTGTGGATGCGCTCGCCGATCTCGCGGATCACGACCGGCAGGCCGCCGGCGTAATAGAAGTCCTCCATCAGGTATTGGCCCGACGGCATCAGGTTGACGACGCAGGGCATCGCGTGGCCGAGGCGATCCCAGTCGTCGAGCGTCAATGGCACGCCGATGCGCCCCGCGATCGCCAGCAGATGCACGACGGCGTTCGTCGAGCCGCCGATTGCGCCGTTGACCATGATCGCGTTCTCGAACGCCTCGCGCGTGAGGATGCGCGACATCCGCAAGTCTTCGTCGACCATCTTGACGATGCGGCGCCCGGCCAAGCGCGCCAGCACCTTGCGCCGCGAATCGACGGCCGGAATCGCGGCGTTGGTCGGCAGTCCGATGCCGAGCGCCTCGACCATCGACGCCATCGTCGACGCCGTGCCCATCGTCATGCAGTGACCGGCCGAGCGCGACATGCACGATTCCGCCTCGATCATGTCGCCCTCGGTCATCTGGCCGATCTTCAGCATCTCGGTGAACTTCCACACGTGCGTGCCCGAGCCGATGTCCTCGCCGCGAAACTTCCCGTTCAGCATCGGGCCGCCGGAAACGCCGATCGTCGGCAGGTCGCACGACGCCGCACCCATCAGGAGCGCCGGCGTCGTCTTGTCGCAGCCCATCAGGAGCACGACGCCGTCGAACGGGTTCGCGCGAATCGACTCCTCGACGTCCATCGCGCACTGGTTGCGGAAGAGCATCGTCGTCGGACGCATCATCGTCTCGCCGAGGCTCATCACGGGGAACTCGATCGGAAAGCCGCCGGCGTCCAGCACGCCACGCCGCACGTGGTCGGCGAGGTCGCGAAAGTGCGCGTTGCACGGCGTTGCCTCCGACCAGGTGTTGCAGATGCCGATCACCGGCCGGCCGTCGAACTGGTCGTGCGGAATCCCCTGGTTCTTCATCCACGAGCGGTGGACGAGCGCGTCGCGGTCGTGGCGACCGAACCATTCGGTCGAGCGCAGCTTGCGCCTGGGCTCCTCTGCTTCCATGGGTATCGATGACGCGTGCTCTCACGCGCGATGTCAGGGGGAAAGACGTTGGCCGGAGCTTTGATCGAACAGGTGGACGTTCGCGGGATCCACGAGGAACGCGACCTTGTCGCCGGGCGAAAGCGCCGGCCGGCCGTGCGTCTCGACGACCACCTGCGCCGCGCCGATCTGCACGACGAGCTCGGTCTCGGAGCCGGTCGGTTCGACAACGACGATCTCGCCGGGAACGGTCCGCGCGCTCGCGGCGGCGAGCTCCAGGTGCACCGGCCGTACGCCGTACGCCACCGCCTGCCCGTCACTGCCCGCGCCGTCGACCGGCCAGTGCACGCCGTCTTCCGTCTCGACGTGCGCGATTCCGTTCCTGCGGCGCAGCGTGCCGTGCACGACGTTCATCGCCGGCGAGCCGATGAACTGCGCGACGAAGAGGTTCGCCGGTCGGTCGTAGAGCTCGAGCGGCGTGCCGATCTGCTCGATGACGCCGTCGTGCATGACGACGATGCGATCGGCCATCGTCATCGCCTCGATCTGGTCGTGCGTGACATAGACGGTCGTGGTGCGCAGCCGCTGGTGCAGCGCCTTGATCTCGGAGCGCATCTGCACGCGCAGTTTGGCGTCGAGGTTCGACAAGGGCTCGTCGAAAAGGAACACCTTCGGGTCGCGCACGATCGCGCGGCCCATCGCGACGCGTTGCCGCTGGCCGCCCGACAGCTCGCGCGGATAGCGAGCGAGGTACGGCTCGAGGTTCAGGATCTGCGCCGCGCGCGCGACGCGGCTCTCGATCTCGGTGCGGTCGGCCTTGCGCAGCCGCAGGCTGAAGCCCATGTTCTCGCGCACCGTCATGTGCGGGTAGAGCGCGTAGCTCTGGAACACCATCGCGATGTCGCGATCCTTGGAGTCGACGTCGTTCACCGGCCGGCCGTCGACGGCGATCGTGCCGGCCGTGATCTCCTCGAGCCCGGCGAGCATGCGCAGGAGCGTCGACTTGCCGCAGCCGGACGGCCCCACCAGCACCATGAACTCGCCGTCGCGGATGTCGAACGAGATGCCGTGAAGCACCTTCGTGCTGCCAAAGACCTTCTCCACGTTGAGAAACGAAACCGACGCCATCGCCGCTCCTCGACCGGCCTCAGGACTTGACCGCCCCGCTCGTCAGGCCCGCCACCATGTACCGCTTGAACGCATAGTAGATCGCCGCCGGCGGCAGCGCGTAGACGAGGCCGGTGGTCATCAGCAGTTCCCACGGCGAGTCGTCGGCGGCGAGGAAATTGCCGAGCGCGACGGACAGCGTGATGTCGCGGTCGTTCGAAAGCAGCAGGAACGCGTACAGGTACTCGTTCCAGGCCAGCAGCAGCGCGTACGTGCCGATCGCAACGAGCGACGGCATCATCAGCGGCAGGTAGACCAGGCGGAAAAGCTGCATCGGCGTGGCCCCGTCCATGCGCGCGGCCTCGTCGAGCTCGAAGGGCAGCTTGTCGGAGGCCTGCTTCAGCACCCAGATCGAATACGGCGCGGCGATCGTGATCATCGCGAGGATCAGCGCCCACTGGTTGTTGAGGAGCCCGTAGAGGCCCATCGTCTTGTACATCGGCACCGCGAGGAACGCCGCGGGAATGAAATAGGTGAAGAGCGCGCAGTTCATCACCGTACGCCCCCCGCGCACGCGCAGCCGGCTGATCGCGAACGCCGCGCCGGTCGCGACGACCAGCGTCAGCAAGCCGGTGGCGACGGCGATCACCAGCGAGTTCCACATCTGCAGCCAGAAGTGGTTGAGGTAATAGTGCTGCTGCTGGAAGACGATGCGGAAGTTCTGCAGCGTCGGATGGTCGGGCCAGAGATTGCCGGCGAACGCCGACTCCTTCGGCGAGATCGCGAACAGGAACAGGTGGTAGATCGGCAGCATCGTCCAGAGAAACACCGGAATGCCGATCAGGAGCAGGCGCGCCTCGTTCACCGCCCCGCGCAGCGTCGGCGCCTTCATCGCGACAGCCTCCGCATCATGAAGTACACGAGCGGCAGCACGAGCGGCAGCGCGCACACGATCGACGCCATCGACAGGCTCACCTGGTCGAGCCGCAGGTAGCGGATGCCGAGCGTCGCGAGCACGTGCGTGAGATCGGCGGGCCCGCCGCCGGTCAACAGGTAGACGCTGTTGAAGTCGCCGAGCGTCCAGATCATCGACAGGATCGTCGACGTGAGGTAGAGCGTGCGCAGGCTCGGCCAGGTGATGAAACGGAACTTCTGGAAGCCCGAGGCGCCGTCGACCGACGCCGCCTCGTAGAGTTCGCCGGGAATCGCGAGGCGCCCGGCGATCAGGATCAGCGTCCAGAACGGCAGCGACTTCCAGATATGCACGAGCATCGCCATCGAGAGGGCGAGCCACGGGTCGTTCAACCAGTTCGGCCCGTCCTCCGCGGTGAGCCGGAAGATCAGGTGATTGACCAGGCCCCACTCGGGATTCAGCATGAACCGGATCGACAGGATCGTCGGGATGGAGGGCACCGCCCACGGCAGGATGAAGAGCAGCGACAGCCACTTGATCCACGTGCGCGCCTGGACGAAGAAGCCGGACAGCAGCAACGCAAGCACCATCTTGAGGTTGATGCCGACGATCAGGAAGTACAGCGTGTTGACGACCGAGCGCGCGAACACCGGGTCGTGAAAGAGCCGCACGTAGCTCTGCGGCTCGCGGGCGAGCCAGAATCCGTAGCCGACCGGGTACAGGACGAAGAACAGGAAGACCAGCAGGTAGGGCGTGATGAGCAGGAGCCCCCACACCTCCCACGTCGAAAGGCCCTTGCGCGGCCGGCGCGGTGTGGCGGCGTCCTGCGACGGCAATGCGAGCGTGGACATCGCCTGGCGCCTGCCTACCCGCCTCGGTCAACCGTGGACCCGGTTCGCTCGCGCATCACGGTAAGCTGCCGAGCGCCGCCTACCGTGATGCACTGTCCGTTCAGCCCGCGACCGCTTTGATGCGCGCGATCATTTCGTCCACCGCCTTGTCGACCGGCACCTTCTCGTTCACGACGCGGTTCATCGCCTTCGCCCACACGTTCTCGTTGTTGAGTATCGTGAATTTCCAGTTCTTCGTGAACTCGAACGTGACCGTGCCGTCGTGGAACTGCTTCCACACCGCCTCCCGCTGCTTGTCGGCGTGCCAGAACGGGCTTTCCGCAGCGGCCTTCGTGACCGGGTACCAGCGTCCCAGCGCGCCCTCGACATATGGCTTGAGATTGTCGCCTTCCATCAGGAACGCGACGAACTCCTTCGCGCGCTTCTTGTTCTTGGCGCTGGCGAAGACCACCCCCGTCTTGACCGCGGCCCGGTAAACCATCTTCGTGCCGTCGGGCTTGCTCGGAAATCCCGCCGTGCGAATCAGGTCGTAATAGTTCTTCTTCGCCTGGTCGCGCTGCGCTTGGGTGAGCGCCGGGTTGTTCGCGTCGTCGAGCCACTTGGTCGCGATCGAGATCGTCGCATTGTGGGTCATGACGATCGTCTTGTTGTGAAAGGCGACGTTGTTGTCCGGGTCCTTCCAACTGGTCGCCGACGGTGGCGTGCAACCCTTCTCATAGGGAGTGACGTAGTCACGCAGCGCGTTGACCAGGCCCTGCTTCACTTTCGGGTCGTCGACGAGGAGCTTCCCGTTGTCGTCGACGAGCTTCACGTTGTACGCGTCCATGAAGGTCAGGAACGAATAGAACGAGTCGCTCGAGTCGACGCCCATCGGGAAGCCCGTGGCGTAGAGGCGCTGGCCGGTCTTCTTCCGGATGCCGGGCTGCACCTTCTGGCACCAGAAGTTCCAGTAGTCCTCCCACTTCGTCGGAATGTCCGATTCCTTGAAGCCCGCGTCCTGCAGCATGTCGACCCAGTACTGGATGTGCATCGTCTGCTGCTTCAGCGGGAACGCGTAGTAGGCGCGCTTCTTCGCCTGATCGTTGTAGAGGTACGTCGTCTCGATCGTATTTGGCAGGAAGCGGTCCTTGATCGGTGTCAGGATGTCGGAGAGATCCTCGAGCTTGCCGTCGAACGCCCACTTGCCGGTGACCTGGAAGTCGTACACGTCGGCGAACGCGACGTCTGGCGGCGTGCCGGCGTCGAGTGCGGACACGGTCTTCGGGATCATGTCCTGCACCGGGTACTGCGAGACCTCGACCTTGACGCCCGTCTTCTGCTCGAACTTCTTCACCACGTCGTAGAACGCGTCGTCCTCGGCCTTGTAGAAGCCCTTGACCCACCAGACGTTGAGCGTTTCCTGCGCCGTCGCCGTTGTGGCGACGCCGAGCATCGCGACCGCAAACAGCGCGGCGACGCCATTCCTGACGAATTTCATCCAAGCCTCCTTTGACGATTCATTCTTCGATTCCGGCATCGCGCGACGCGCCACGCCGCCTTTGCAGCCTACGAGTGCCCCCGAAACGTGTCAACCGACGACGTCGACGTCCGTTCACATCACGGCGCCCACGTACCACGGCACGAACTCGTTCTGCCCGTAGCCGTGGCGCTCGCTCTTCGTCTTCACGCCCGACGCCGTCTCCAGCATCAGCTCGAACAGCCGCTCGCCCATCTCATCCACCGTCGCGGTGCCGTCGACGATCTCGCCGCAGTTCAGGTCGATGTCCTCCTCCTGCCGCGTCCAAAGCGACGTGTTCGTCGACAGCTTGAGCGACGGCGACGGCGCGCAGCCGTACG
>JBLMWW010000052.1:0-18957 GCA_050257435.1 Rudaea sp. | reverse complement strand
TGGTGGAGCGAGTTCCTGCGGAGCTCAGGCGGAACCGGCTTCTGGCACGAAGCCTATTTCATGCGCGGCGGCATGGAGGCGATATACGACGATGTCGTGCGTGACATCGGCTTTCTGCGCTTTGCCCCCGTGCATCCCGCCCAGGGCGCACGGTTCTCCGCACGTGGCCGCGTTCTACCCTCTGGACAGGCCGCACGCGCCGCTTTGGTCGACGAAGAGAGTCTTCCTTCCTGAGCCGCCCGGCGCCTCGGAGGTCACTACACATTCGGCAGCAGTGACTCGGCGGACGCGGCCCGGACTGAACCGATGACGACGAAGCTCGATGGCCTACGAAGCGAGAGATGGAGATAGCCGGCGCGCCATATACGGTAACCATGGCTCCCGATGGAATGACGCTGGTTCTGAAGAAAAGGCGCAAAGGTTTCGAGCTGAAATGGAACGCACTGGTCAGCGGAGTCGGGCAGGCGTGCGGCAGGGCGATGTCATCGCGACGCCGAGGTCACTTCGTACCGCGTTCTGCAGCCCGACCGCCATCAGTGAGTCGAGACCCATGTCCGTGAGGGACCGCTCGGGCTCGACGCGTGCCGGATCGGCGTCTAGCCCCGACGCCGCGCACTGCACCAGACGGCGCTCGACGAGCGCGGCGCGCGCCGCGGCCTCGGCGTCTAAAAGTTCCGCCAAGAGATTGCGCGCGCCTCGATCGGCCGGCGCATTCGAGGATGCCTGTCGCTCCCGCCCGGTGTTGGCCACGTGCCTTGGCGAGGTTCCGTCCATCCACCGGTTCCAGTCGATCCGCGCGATCGCGACGCGGCTCGTATCGTGTCGCAGAACGTGTTCGAGCGCCGCGCATGCATCGTCGGCGCCGATGCTTTCGATGCCCTCCAAGTGATCGAGCTCGTCGATCCGCGTCAGCTCGTGCAGGTTCCATCCGCCGGCCACCTTCGGCGCGAGCACCGCCCTGAAGCGGTCCTGGTCGAGTCTCCCCAGCAGGTCGTCGTCGAGCGTCATCGCGGCATGGAACACGCCCTTGAGGGGCGGCATGTCGGTGCGGATCGTTTCAGTAAGAAGGGAGTGGGGTCGTAACTTTGCGATCTCTTGTAGCTGACAACGAACCCGAAGCGGGCGGCGATGTTGCGCTTCGACTCATGCCAGGTTGACGGGGCGATTGGCAATTGCGCAGAGGTCGGCTCGATCCCGTAGTCGCCGCCCGCGCTGGGCGTTTGCGCGAAATTGATAACGCCCCCTGTGCAGGAGCGTACATTGATCACGATCGAGCGGGTTCGAATTGCGAAGACGGGTGCGCGCGATCAATGCGCCCGGACGGAGAGGCGGCAGGCGCGCGATTCACGGAGAGGAGGAGCTATGGGTACGTCGCGACGCACGTTTCTGAAGTACACCGCAGGCAGCACGCTGCTCACGCTGTTTCACTTCGACCGCCTGAGCGGCATATCCAAGGCGCTGGCGCAGGTTCCGGGCGGCACGCTCGAACCGCTCGCCATACCCAAGTTCGTTACGCCGCTGCTTATCCCGCCGGTCATGCCGAGCGCCGCGACGATCAAGTTGCGCGGCGGCAAGAACGCGGACTACTACGAGATCTCGATGCGCCAGTTCGCGCAACAGATCCTGCCGGCGGGCCTTCCCGCCACGACCGTTTGGGGCTATGGCGCGATCGCGGCCGCAAGCAATCGCGGACTACTGCTGCACAACGCGCCATCGCTCACCATCGAGGCGAGGTGGGGCGCGCCGACGGTAATCCGGTGGATCAACGAACTCAAGGACGCTGCCGGAAACTACCTGCCCCATTTACTGCCCGTGGATCCGACGCTGCACTGGGCGAATCCGCCGGGCGGTACGGCGAACCGGGACACGCGCCCCCAGTTCACGACGACACCCGGGCGCTACACCGGACCGGTGCCGATGGTCACCCACCTGCACGGCGCAGTGGCTGTCGGCGACGAAAGCGACGGCTATCCCGAGGCCTGGTACCTGCCTGAGGCGAACGACATTCCTGCGAGTTATGCCACCACCGGCACCTGGTACGACTTCTTCGCGAGCAAGGCCGCGGCGAACCACGGCCTCGTGTGGGGACCGGGCTTCGCCACGTTCCGCTATCCGAACGAGAACCGGGCCTCGACGCTGTGGTACCACGACCATGCACTCGGCATCACGCGGCTCAACGTCTACGCGGGTCCGGCCGGGTTCTACCTCCTCCGCGGCGGCCCCGCCGGCGACGACGCCGTTTTCGACGCTCGCACGGGCACGACCGCCGTCCTTCCCGGACCGGCGCCCAAAGAGAACGACAAGTTCCCGTCGAACAAGACGTACTACGAAATTCCGATCGCCATTCAGGACCGGTCGTTCAATGCCGACGGGTCGCTCTTCTACCCCGACAGTCGCGAGTTCTTCGACGGAATCGTCCGCGATTACATCCCCGGCGGCGAGTTCTCGCCGATCTGGAATCCCGAATTTTTCGGCAACACGATCATCGCCAATGGCAATACCTGGCCATTCCAGACGGTGGAGCGGCGCCGCTACCGCTTTCGCTTGTTGAACGGCTGCCAGTCGCGCTTCTTGATCGTCGACTTCAGCAACATCCCCGGCGTGGAGGTCTGGCTGATCGGTAACGAAGGCGGCTTTCTGCCCGCACCGGTGTGTATCACCGCGCTGAACAATCGGCTGTTGATGGCTCTCGCCGAACGTGCCGACCTGATCGTCGACTTCACGAACGTACCCGTGGGAAATTACGTGCTCGCCAACGTCGGCCCCGACGAGCCCTTCGGCGGCGGCATCCCCGGTGTCGACTTCGAGAGTGCGGATCCCGACACGACCGGCCAGATCCTTCAGTTCCATGTCGTGCCGGCGACGGGAGCGGACCCGACCACGCCGCCGCAGTTCCTGATCCTGCCGCCAATCGCGCCACTGCCTCCCGCAACCGTCGTGCGTAAGGTCGCGCTCATCGAGGAGGCCGGTACCGGCGATGACGAAACCAACGAGGAGATCGAAGGCCCGGTCGCAGCACTCCTGGGCACGATCGGGCCCGACGCAATCGATGCACTCGCACCAGACGGCCACTGGAATCCGCGAAAGTGGATGGACATCGTCACCGAGAATCCGTCGGTTGGCGCGACCGAAGTCTGGGAGATCTATAACACGACGGCCGACGCGCACCCGATGCATGTGCACGAGGTGACGTTCGAGGTCGTCGACCGTCAGGGCCTCGCGCTGGACGGGGAGGGCGAGGTCGCCGAGCCGATTGCGCTCGACGGCTCCGCACGACCGCCGGAACCGTGGGAGGCCGGGCGCAAGGACATGGTGATCTCCTACCCCGGCGAGGTCACCCGCATCCGCGCCCACTTCGTCACGCCGGGCCAATTCGTCTGGCACTGCCACATCGTCGAGCACGAAGACAACGAAATGATGCGACCGTATCGCATCGGACCAGAGCAGTCCGGGCAGCCCGGCGGTGGAGCGTAGAAGGCGCGCGCCTAGGTGCGCGCCGGTGGCCTCGGCGGTGCCGCACAGAACCACTTGCGGGCCGAACGCCGACATCCGAGACGACGGCGCAGAGCCGGGAACTGGCCATGCAGAGTTGTTGCATGAGGAGCCGCGCTTTGAAGCACGCCGGCGAACTCGAGGTGCTTCGCTCAGGGCGGCTTCGAAGGCGTGCCGCGAGGGTATTTCTGACGTGGCGGCGCAGGCGGGCGCGTCGAGCGCGGGGTGGGCTCGCGCGGCCGACGCACTTGGGGTTGTTTCTTCGCGGCCCACCTTGCCAGACCGGACGCCGGACGCTGTGCGACACAATACGTGCTCATACGTTTCATGCCGTCGTCATCACTCAGGGCCGCCGTGCGGACTTGTCCGCAACGCGCCCCCCGCTACCTCACACGTCGAACCCGGCGACGTTGTGACGTAGCCGCTTGACTGCCCCGCAGAGGTTGCGCTCGCGCCCGGGGCGCTAGCCGGGCCCGGGACGATCCCCGGCGCGTTTCGCCGCCGCGTGTGCTACCGCAAACGCGCGGTGCTCGTCGCCACTGTATTCCTTGTACGCGCTGTTGAAGGCCTTCAGAAACGCCTCCTTTTGGTGGTCGTTGTATTGATCCGTTTGCGCCTTGGGGAGATCCTGGATGGTGTCGTAGGGCATAAGCGGCTTACCTAGAAATGAAGAAGGCGAGCGGCAGCCAGGAAACCAACACGGAACTCAGCACACTGAAGATAAATTCCGCGCATCGCACTCAACGGATCGCTGTCGAAAGACTGATCCGTCACCTTGACTCGCTGCAAGCGAACGGTGTGCGGCGCCTTCGTGCCGGCTGATAATGCGAGCGCCATGTTGGCCTCGAGGTGCGATGAGCCGATAGACGGCCCGTCGACATGGTCATTCGCTTGATGCCGGCGCGGGATCATCCAGATGCTGTTTTTGCCGTAGGACATTCGGAGACGACAGAGCGCGCTCAGGGCAGAGCCGGCCGCTCTTCGCAGCATCGTCGCGTCTTTCGTCGCCTTTTTGTTTCCGGCGCGATGCACGAGCGGCCCGCGGTTCCGCCCTTAGGCCGTTGCGGGTGAAGCGCTCAGTCGATCAGCGCGCCCCCTTCGTAGAACGGATAGGGTCCCGCGAAATTGCCGATCGCGGCCGTGTGGGTTACGAGTCCCTTGCCCTGACGCCACAAATGAAGCTGAAAGCCGGGCGGCTCCATCCGGAAGCACGAGGCCGCGTCCTCCGAGAGATCGAGCGCAACCTGGTGCGCAGGGCTCGGCACGGTGGAGGCGATCGTGCCCGCGAAGCGGGTCGAGATCGAGCGATGCAGGTGCCCCGAGATCACGCGCTCGACCTGCGGGTGCTTGCGCACGACGGCTTCGAGCGCCGCCGCATTCTCCAACCCGATCTTGTCCATGTGACCGATGCCCGTGTCGAAGGGCGGATGATGGAGCGCGAGAATCGCGGGCTTCGCGGGCTCACGTCCCAGCGTCGCCTCCAGCCACTCGAGCTGCGCGGGCGAGAGCCGGCCGCCGCTTTGTCGCGGCACGACGGTGTCGAGGGCGACGAGGCGCACCGGATGATCCTCGATCGCGAAATCGACCGTGGCCTCGCGCTGGCGCAGGTAGGCGTGGTCGGGAAAGGCGCGGCGCAGCGCTTCGCGCTCGTCGTGGTTTCCGGGCATGAGGTACACGGGCATCGGGAGCGGCGCGAGGAGCGTTCGCAGGTTCGCATACTCCTCGTCGCGGCCGAAGTCGGTGAGGTCGCCGGTGAAGAGCACGCCATCAGGAAGCTGCGGCAGCCGCAGGAGCTCGGCGACACAGCGCGCGAGCGCGCCCTCGGTATCGACGACGCGATACGAGAGCTTGCCGCCTGCCTTGACGTGCATGTCGCTCACTTGGGCGAGGAGGAAGCGCTTCATGCGCCTTGTCCCGGCCGCGCGAGGAGCGCACCTTCGACGAGCGCAAGGTGCACGGTCTCGGCGTGGGGCCAGCTGCGGCGCTCGGTCGTCTCGACGATGAGTGGCGCGGTGCCGCCCACATCGAGGACGAGGCGCGTGTGGTCACCGAGGAAGAATGACGAGAGGACACGGCCGGAGAGATGATGGCCGCCTTCGGGGACGATGCGCACGTCTTCGGGACGGAACATGACTTCGAGCCCCTCTTCCTTGGGGGACGGGATTCGCGGCAGCGGCAGGCGGCCGGAAGCGCACACCAGATGGCCGTCGACGACTTGCCCCGACAGGCGGTTCATCGTGCCAATGAAATCCGCCACGAAGGCGGTCGCGGGCCGGTAATAAACCTCCTGCGGGGTGCCGATCTGCGCGGTCCGCCCTCTTTCCATCACGACGATGCGGTCGCCGAGCGCCATCGCCTCGGCCTGGTCGTGCGTGACGTAGATCGCGGTGATGCCGAGGCCGCGCAGCAGCCGGTCGATCTCGACGCGGAGCTGCTCGCGCAGTTTCGCATCGAGCGCGGTCAGCGGTTCGTCGAGGAGCAGCACGCGCGGGCGGATCGCAAGGGCGCGCGCGAGGGCCACCCGTTGCCGTTGTCCTCCGGAGAGCTGGTCCACGCGGCGCGTGGCGAAGCCGGCGAGATCGACGAGCTCGAGCACTTCGGCCACGCGCTCCTCGCGCTCCGCGGCCGGCATGCCGCGGACGCGGAGTCCGTAGCCGACGTTGCCCGCGACGTTCATGTTGGGGAAGAGCGCATAGCTCTGGAACACCATCCCCACGCCGCGCTTCTCGATCGGCAGGGCCGTGACGTCCTCGTCTCCGAAGAGCACGCGCCCGCCCGCGTCCGGCGACTCGAGCCCCGCGATGATGCGCAGCGTCGTCGTCTTGCCGCAGCCCGAGGGACCGAGGAGCGCGACCGTTTCGCCGGCCTCGATGTCGAGCGAAAGGGGCTCGATCGCCCGCGTGCCGTCGGGGAAGGTCTTCGCGCACTCGCGAAGGTGGATCGCGACCGCCATCAGGCGCTCCGCCGGGCTTCGGCCCGCCCCGCCGCCCACTGCAGCGCGGCGAGCAGCGGGACGATCATGACGAAGAAGACCAGCGTATAGGCCGATCCGATCTCGAGCCGCATCGAGGCGTAGCTGTCGGCGAGTCCAACCGGCAGCGTCTTGGTGAGCGGCGTGTGCAGCATCCAGGTCAGGTTGAATTCGCCCATCGAGAGTGTCACGACCATGAGCGAGCCCGCGAGGATTCCCGGCACCGCGTTCGGCAGCACGACCGTTAGGAAGCGGCGGGCGAACGAGGCGCCGAGGCTCGCCGCGGCTTCCTCGAGCGTGCGCAGGTCCACCGCGAGCATCACCGCGAGGACCGAGCGCACCATGAAGGGCAGCGTGAAAAGAACGTGGCCGACGAGGATGAAGAGCGAGCTCGCGCGAAAGTCGCGCCATGTGCCGTAGAGCAGAATCAGCCCGAGCGCGGTCGCCAGGCCCGGCACCGCGACCGGCATGACGAGGAGCTCCTCCAGCAGACGAGTGAGGCGCCCCTGCGCACGCGCGAGCGCGTAGGCCGACGGGATCCCGAGGACGAGCGTCGCGGCGAGGCAAGCGAGCGCGATGCCGATCGAGCGCCACACCGTTTCGCTGTAGAGCGCCCAGACCTCCCCGATCCAGCGGACGGTGAGGCCGCTCGCCAGGCCGACGAAGAAATTCTCCGTGACCCCCGCGAGGATCGAGAGCGCAACCGGCACGACGAGGAACGCGCAGACAGCGAGCGTTAGCACGAGCTGCAGCCAGTAGCGCGGGGGCTTGCGCATCGCCTTCACGCCGCAGCCGCTACTCCCGCGCCCGCGAGCGAGCGCGCCGCGGCGAGCGCCGCCCAGGTGATGAGGCCGAGCACGATCGAAAGCGCCGCGGCCATCGGAAAGTTGGCGTAGTTCGTAAACTCGTTGTAGATGGTGAGCGGCAGCACGTTGATCTGGGTGGCGAGCGTGAACGCGGTGCCGAAGGCTCCCATCGAGGTCGCGAAGCAGATCGCGCCCGAGGAGATGATCGCCGGCGCGAGCGCCGGCAGCACCACGTCGCGCAGCACCTGCCACGGGCTCGCGCCAAGCGACCGCGCCGCCTCCTCGAGCGCTGGATCGAGCTTCTCGATGGAGGCCATCAGCGTGAGGATGACGCGCGGGATCGAGAAATACAGGTAGCCGACGAAGAGTCCCGCCATCCCGTAGGCGAAGACGAGCTTCTCGCCGAAGAGCCACGCGGTCACGTCGCCGACGAGCCCTTGCCGGCCGACGAGCAGGATCACGAGGAACCCGACCACGACGCCCGGGAAGGCGAGGGGGAGGGTCATGAGCGACACGAGGAGGCCGCGCCCCGGGAAGCGGTTGTGCTGCAGGAAGAACCCGGACACGAGCGACAGTGCGAGCGTCACCAGCGTGACCGCCGCCGAAAGGATCACCGTCGAGGCGAGGCTGCGGAAGTAGTTGGGGTTGGTGAGGACCGCGAGGTAGGCGCTGGCCCCCGCCGGCCCCGAGGCGCCCACTTGCAGCAGCCGCGCCATCGGCAGCAGCCAGAAGGCCGCGAAGACCGCGACCGCGGGCGCGGCGAGCGCCAGCGCACGCGTGCGGTCGCGCGCGGCCGGATCCACGCGGCTACTGCACTTCCTTGAGGTAACGCTCGCTGAAGCCCTTCTGAACCTCGGCCATCTTGCCGTAGTCGAGCGGCTTGGCGCGTGCGTACTCGGAAGCGGGGAGGAAGCGGGCTTGCGCTTCCTTCGAGATGGCGGAGGTCCGCACCGGGCGCAGGTACGCGTTCGCCCAGACCGCCTGGCCCTCGTCGGACATGATGAAGTCGAGCACTTTCTTGCCCTCGGCCGAATGCGGGCCGTTCTTCACGAGGCTCATCACGTAGGGCACGACGACGGTCCCCTCGGCGGGGATCACGAATTCGACGTTTGCCTTGTCCTTGTACTTCGCGCGGTACGCGTTGAAGTCGTAGTCGAGGAGAATCGGGATCTCGCCAGAGAGCACGCGGGCATACGAGGTTTGCTTGGGCACGATCGGGTCGTTCTTCTTCACCTCCTTGAACCACGCGATCGCCTTGTCGAAGTTGGCGAGCGAGCCACCCATTGCCTGGTTCACTGCAACGGCGCCGACATAGCCCACGAATGCGCTCGCGGGATCGAGGTAGCCGATCATGCCCTTGTACTCGGGCTTGGTGAGGTCCTTCCACGATTTCGGCACCGGCTTCCCGCGCAGGGCGTCCTTGTTCACGAAGAATCCGAGCGTGCCCGAGTGGATGGTGAACCAGTGGCCCTCGGGGTCCTTCAGGCCCTCGGGGATGTCGTTCCAGTGCGCCGGCTTGTAGGCGGCGGTGACCCCTTCTTTCTTCGCCTGGATGCCGAAGGTGACGCCGTAGTAGGCGACATCGGCCACCGGGCTCGCCTTCTCGGCCACGAGTTGCGCGAGCGTCTGGCCGCTGTTCTTGTTGTCTTGCGGGACGGTGATGCCGAGCTTCTCCTTGATCATGCGAAGCTGCGTGCCCCAATCCGCCCACTCGGGCGGGCAGTTGTAGCAGATGGCGGTCTGGCCGAAGGCCGTCCCGGCGGCGAACAGCAAGGCGGCGCCCGCAAGGCGTGCGAATCTCCTCATCGTCCTTCTCCCTTGTGTGGTGGAGGCGTCTTGCGCGCCTCGAAAGGCGCGGCGAATGCACCGCGCACTCTACCAGCCCCCTGCTCACGCGCGGGGATGCGGTGAAAAGACTTGAAGGCATGGCCCGGCCGTATGTACTTACGAGCCAATGGCGCCGACGGCGCAGCCGGGATCCAGCGATCGCACCTGACATCGTGCTCGGCGCGTGATCGCGCCCGACGGGTCAGCCATGGACCATCGCGTCCGCCGAGCGCAGCGACGATCAGGCCGATTTGAAACACGGCCGAAACGTTTTGATACCCGTCGCTTACCCGACGGAAATTCTTGCGCAACCCACACCCGCTAGGCTTGCCCGCACCTCCCATATCGCCGTGCGCGATGGGCACGCAACGCCAAATGAATGGGATCGAACGCACTGCAAACAAGGCAATACCGGGAGCGCTGCTACTTGGCGACACAATGCATGGGACCGCGCTCACCTTCGAGCGGCTGGTCGAGCATGCCAGGACCGTCGACGGCAACGCCGTTCTCGATCTCGGCAACGGACATCACATGACGCCGATCGGCGTCGTGCACGTGGCGCTCCACGCCGACGGCTTCATGTTCGGCCCCTGACGACGCCAAGTGCAATACCGGAGAGCAAGGCGATGAAGACCGACCTGCGTGGCGTCCCGGTCACCGGCGGCGACGGGTTCGCGCTCGAGCGCTACGAGACCGCCCTGCGGCAGTACCAGTCGTACGTCGGCGATCCGGTCGCGACGATCGACGAGGCTCTGGCCGCGCAGCCCGCGTTCGTCGCCGGGCATCTCTTGAAGGCGCTCGTGTTTTATACCCTCGGCGAGCGCAGGTTCGCCACGCTCGCGGCGGAAGCGCTGGCGGCGGCGCGCGCGCATGCCGCGAGCGCGAACCGGCGCGAGCAGGACCTGATGACGGGGGCGGGGCTACTGGTCGACGGCGCGTGGCATCACGCGTGCCGGGTGTTCGACCGGGTGCTGGCCGACTACCCGCGCGATGCCCTCGCGCTGCAGACGGCGCATCTGATGGACTTCTTCCGCGGCGATGCGCTCAACCTTCGCAATCGCATCTCGCGCGTGCTGCCTCATTGGGACCGGTCGGTGCCGGGCTTTTCGTACATCCTCGGCATGCACGCCTTCGGGCTCGAGGAAATGAACCAGTATGCCGAAGCCGAGGCGACCGCGCTCCATGCACTGTCGCTCGAGCCCAAGGACGGCTGGGCGGTGCACGCGGCCGTGCACGTGATGGAGATGCAGGGTCGCATCGACGAGGGCGCGAAATTCCTCTCCGAGCGCGAGCCGGACTGGGCGCCGGACAATGGGTTCGCGTTCCACAATTTCTGGCATCTCGCGTTGTTGCTCATGGACGACGCGCGCCACGACCGCGCGCTCGCGCTCTACGATGCGCATGTGCACCCGCGGCCCGCGGAGTACGTGCTGTCGCTGATCGATGCGACGGCGCTTCTGTGGCGCATGCACCTCGAAGGCGTGGACCTCGGCGATCGTCTCGAGCGTGTCGCCGACGACTGGCAGTCGCGCCTCGACGGCGAGGCCGGCTTCTACGCGTTCAACGACGCGCATGCGGCAATGGCGTTCGTCGCGACGGATCGGCGCGCCGAGCTGGCGACGCTGATGCGCGCCATGCGCGAGGCGGCGGCGCGCGGCGACGCGAACGCCGCGATGGAGCGCGACGTCGGGCTGCCGCTCGTCGAAGGCATCGTCGCGTTCGGAGAGCAGCGCTATGGCGACGCGGTCGAGCTGATCGAGGCGATACGCGACGGCGCCAACCGCTTTGGCGGCAGCCATGCGCAGCGCGATCTCATCACGCTGACGCTGATCGAGGCGGCGCTGCGCGGCGGCGACGTGATGCGGGCCAGGCATTACGTCGGCGAGCGCCTGACGCACAAGCCGCACAGCCGATGGGGAGCGCGGCTGTTGGGGCGCGCTCGGGGACGGTCCGAGGCCATCGCACGGATCCGATAGGCGGGTGTGACCGCGGGCGCCGGAACTCGGGCACGCTGGAACTCGGGCACGCTGGAATAATCTCATGGCGGTAAGGGTTTCAACCCTTCGACCGATGATCCAGCGCTACGCCATTCGGGTGCTCGCCTTCGCCCTCGCCGTCACGGGCCCGGGGGCGTCGCTATCGGCGCACGCGGATATTTACACATGGGTCGATGCGAACGGCAACGTCAACCTGAGCAATTTGCCGCCGCCCGAAGGCACGCGGGTGACCCGTGTCTTCCGCGAGGACGCGGCCGTGCGTGCAAGCTCGGAAGCGGCGCGCGCCGCGGCGCGGAGCAACGAGCTGACTGCACTCGCCGAGCGCGTGACGCAGCTTGAGAGCGATCTCGAGACAGCGAAGCGCGATCCGCCCGCGGTCGCGTACGCTCCCCCTCTGCCCCTCGTGGTATCGGCGCCCAATCCACCGGTCTTCGCGCAGGCGATCGTCGCGCCGCCTGCGCCCGTGCCAGCGTATGCCGGCTGCAATGATCCGTGGGCGAACTGCTTCTTTCCCGGGTATTCCGGCTTCTACCCGAGCGGCATCGTCGTCCTGAACGCCTCCACCCCACATGGGTTCGATCGATCGCGACGAAGAGGACGCGACCACCGACACCCGATGGTGCAGGTTCAAAGGCCGGCCGTTCCGACTCCGGTCGGCGCGCTTCCCGACCCGGTCAACCTGTTTCCCGGAACGCACCGCCGTTGACGCTCGAGCCTCGCCACGCGAGGGGCTACCGCCCGGGCGGGGGGCAATGGATGCGTGAATGCGGAGCGCGCTACGGTCGGCCGTCAGCCGTCGATGAAAAGTCGGCCGCCGCATAAAGGGCCAGTACGCGCTTGGCTGCCGACCCGTAGGTGCTGCCCGCAGGCAGTCCGAGTGCATCACAGGTCATTCCCGGCAACGGATTCATGCAGGCGATGAGGTTCAGCGCGAGCCGCGTCGACAACGCGTGGTCGTGCCCGTCCAGCGCATTGAGGAATTGGTCGCGCACCGTCGCCGGCGCGTACGAGGTGCCGGGCGTATTCACGCTACGGTCATTCGTAATCGGCCTCTATGGAATCCGGTACCGGGAACCAGGCCGTGCGAGTTACCGAAGCCAGGCCGTCTGCCGTCCGCAGCTTGGGGGTCCGCTCCCATGAAGGCGATTCGGCAACATCCGGATCGTCGAATCCCGCAAATCGAATGGGCATGCAGTGCGCGCTCTCCGAGGCAAGCCTTAACATCAGGAGTCCTTCGTTCTCGGTATGCGGGAATTCGCCGACCGCCTTGGGCGTCCGCACCAAGTAGGTCCAGTATGCGCGCCAATCTCGAGAGCGCGCGCCCGGGCGAGAAAATAAATGAAGCGCCGATCCCGGCGCTTCTTGGCAATTAGACGACCCTCCACGACGGCGCTGTTATGCGGTCGCGATCGCACCCTGGAAGTCTGACGTCTCGAGCGAGGTAGCGGCGGCCGCCTAGCGGCGCCCGTATTTGAAGGGCCGGCGGTTCGCCGGCGTCACGGCCGGCCGCTCGTCCTTGTGCCTGAAGGTGATACGCCCCTTGCTGAGGTCGTAAGGCGTGAGCTCGATGCTCACCTTGTCGCCGGCCAATATGCGAATGCGGTGCTTGCGCATCTTGCCGGACATGTACGCGACGATGCTGTGGCCGTTTTCCAGTCCGACGCGGAACCGCGTGTCGGGCATGACCTCGTTGACCATACCTTCCATTTCGATCATTTCTTCCTTCGCCACGCGTTTCCTTGTCGGTGTGGATGAGTGGCTTCGAGCACGGTAACCCGTGCTCGGAGCCTTGCGTCAGATCGCCGTTATGTTGGTTGCCGACACCTTGCCATTGGCACCACGCTCGAGATCGAAAGAGACCTTCTGGCTCTCGCGCAGCGTATCGAGCCCCGCGCGCTCGATCGCCGAGATGTGAACGAACACATCCTTGGAGCCGTCGTCGGGCTGAATGAAGCCGAAGCCCTTGGCGTTGTTGAAGAATTTCACCGTTCCGTTAATCATGTCGTAACTCCGAATGTGACATCGCCTCGCGCCAGAGTGCGCGAAGCATCAAATTATCGATGGGGGGAAAACCGGACGGCCGGCGAGAGACTTGCAGCCGACCCGAATCGAATTCGACCGGCACATCATACTCTTCTTTGCCGTCGCTGCATAGCTTCGCCGCGTGCACCGGCGATGCAACGAGACGGCAGCGGATGGCGGTCGAAACCGCGCACGCAGCAAGCGCAAGCGATGACCGACCTTCGACGCGACTTCGTCGCGCGGCCACGGATGACGTCGTCGATGCCCGACTCGTCGCGGGGTGCGCCAGTGGGAACGTCGAGTGGGGCGAGACGCCGCGCCATGCTTGCGCGGCGCCGTTCAGCTTGCTTCGTCGTCTCCAGCCGGGCGCGCCGGCCGGATCGACCGCGTTATCGGGGCCGCGCGACCGCGTCGCCTTCCTTCTCCGCCAGGGCCGTCATCGTGCTGCCCTCGTAGCGGGGCGCGGTCACGAACTTTGCGCCCGACTCCCGCTGCATCTCGGCAAACCTGTCCGCGAAGTCTGACCGCTTCTGTCGGGCGGCGACGGCCTTCTCCGCCGACACGGCGGGTTCGGCCGCGATCTTCCGAGTGCCCTTGTAGAGCGGCGCATGCGGGAACGCCGCGCCGGACTGCACCTGCATTTGCGCAAACCTTTCCGCGAAATCCTGCTCGTCGGCGGCGCTCACCGCGAATGCGGAGCCGGCCGCGAACGTTGCAGCAACGAGCGTGACGATGAGCTTCTTCATGGCATGTCTCTCCTGCAACGGCCGGACGGCCGGTGCGACATGCCGTCGGCCTATGCTGCACGGTACTCCCGGTGCACGTACGCGCCCTTGCGCGCGGTCAAAGGGATCGCCGCTTCTAGGCCGGATATTTCAGCGCGCCGGGCAAAGGCGATGCGAGGTGTCGAGGAAACGACGCCCGTCGCGCGAGGCGCCAATCTCGCTACCGCAACGCGTCGGGAATCAACGGGTTCAGCGCGGCCGCGGGAGTGGTTGCCGACATCGACGCTGGACGCTGTTGAATCAGGGCCGCCGCGGTGATAACGAGGATGGCGACCAAGGCAACGACGCCGAACCCGGCGATACGTATGCGGGTTTTCCGACTGACGACCCAAAAGCGCGTCATGCACGTCTTGCAGCGGTAAGGCGACTGATGCTCGTGATGCGCACGTTCCCCATGCTGAAAGTGCGAACGTCGCACATCGCTGCTGCGGCATGCAGGACACCGCGCCATCGCATCTCCCGATCGTCGGATCATGCGTAACGGGAGCAAGTTTAGCGACCGCGCGAGACGATCTTTTGATCCCGGACAAGACCTTAGCGCGAGCGACAAGGCGCCCGTGCTCCGCCGTGGGACATTGCGGTAATCGCAAGCGGTTGCTGGCCTCCCAAGATGGGCGGCTCTCTCTTCGCTGCCTCCTTGGGCCGCGCCAACGAGCCGCTCGTCGTCCGGGTACGGCTCGCACTGTCCGACTTCTTGATCTGCGCCAAGGTTCGATGCTTGTGCGACCCGCACAATCATCTGCTCCTGCGGCAATGGCACCTGGATCGCCGTGGGCGCGTGGGAGACCAGATTGCTGCAGATCATCATCCAGGGTCGAGGAGGCCAGGGCGCGCAGACGGCAGGCACCCTATTGGCGACCGCGTTCTTCGCCGAAGGGCGGGAGGTGCAGTCCTTCGCGACCTATGGCGGCGCGAGGCGCGGCACGCCGGTAAGCTCGTTCATCCGCGTCGACGAGCGCCCGATACGCGTACGCTGCGATATCGAGCGCGCCGACGCGATCCTCTGCTTTGACGCGAGCCTTCTGCAAGGCAAGTTGCTCGCGGCCGCGCGGGCGGGCACGCAGATCGTCGTCAATTCGTCGAGGACGCGGGACGAGTTTGCGCGGAAGTACCCGGGCTACCGGGTCATCCCCGTGGACGGCATCGCGATCGCGCGTCGCCACGGACTCGGACGCATTGTCAATTCGGCGTTGCTCGGGGCGTTTGCCTGCGCGTTGGGGGCGCCGACGCTCGACGTGCTGGCACGCGCGCTCGTCGACGAGGCGCCGAAACTGCACGACGAGAACGTCGCGGCGTGCGAAGAGGGCTACCGATGCGTCGACCGATTCCAGGAGGCGGCGGCATGAGCGCGCAGGGCCGTACCAAGCGCGATTCAGCCCCGAAGCGCGGAGGGCAGTCCAATGAGCTCGCATGACGTGCCGAGCATCTGGACCACCGGCACGACCGAAGGGATCAGGACCGGGACGTGGCGATCCGCGCTGCCGAGGCATATCCGCGCGCCGTCGCCGTGCCACGCCGCCTGCCCGGTGAATGGCGATATCGCCGAATGGATCGGGCGTGCCCGCGCGCGCGACTTTCGCGGCGCATGGGAGATCCTCACGCGCCACAATCCCTTCCCTGCGGTCTCCGGGCGTATCTGCCACCATCCCTGCGAAAGCGCGTGCAATCGCAGCGCCTTCGACGAGGCGCTCGCGATCTGTCGCCTCGAGCGCTACGTCGGCGACAAGGCGCTCGCCGAAGGCTGGGCGTTCGTCCCGAGCGACGTTGCACGCAAGGAACGCATCGCGATTGTCGGCGGCGGACCCTCGGGACTCTCGGCAGCGTTTCATCTGCGAAGACAGGGCTACGCCGTCACGCTGTTCGAATCGCGGCCGCAGCTGGGCGGCCTGATGCGCTACGGCATTCCGGCGTACCGGCTCGCGCGCGCGGTGCTCGATGGCGAGATCGCGCGCATCGCGGCGCTCGGCGTCGATGTGCGCTGCGGCGCATCGATCGAGACGCACGAAGACTTCGACCGCCTCCGCGCGGCGTTCGACGTCGTCTACGTCGCCATCGGGGCACGACGCCAGAAGCGGATGCCGAGGCTCGATTACACGAAGCCGTGGCTGCTGGACGGCGCCGACTACCTGGCGCAGGCGAGCGCAGGCGTCCCGCCCGCGCTGGGCAGGCGCGTCGTCGTCATTGGCGGCGGCAGCGCGGCGATCGACGTCGCCCGCACCGCTCGGCGTGCCGGACACGAGGTCACGGTCCTCGCGCTCGAAAGCCGGTCGCAGATGCCGGCCCAGCGCGACGAAGTCACCGAGGCGCTGGAGGAAGGCGTCTCGCTGATCGACGGGGCCATGCTGACCGCGGCCAATGCGATGGACGAGGGTCGGCTCGTTTGCGAATGCGTGCGCGTGCGCTTCGAACCGGGTGCAGCACGCGGGCAATTCACCGTCGCTCCCTTGGCGAACAGCGAATTTTCCTTCGCGGCCGATGCCATCGTCACGTCGATCGGGCAGGATCCCGATCTCGGGCCGTTGCCTCCGCTCGCCGAAACCGAAGGCGCGTTGTTGAAAGTCGATCGATCCCAGGCGACGAGCGTCGAGGGCGTCTATGCCGGAGGCGACGTCACGAGCATGGCGCGCTTCGTGACCGAAGCGATCGGCATGGGCAAGCGCGCCGCGCGCGAGATCGATCGCACGTTGCGCCGGCGCACGCACGGAGCGGCCGGCCACGGCGACGATGGCGTCGCCGACATCGACGACGAGCCCCTCGTCGAGCTCGCGGCGATCAATACCTTCTATTACCCCGAGAAGGCGCGCGCGGCCGAGCGCCGGCGGGAGGCGAACGAGCGGCTGGCGACCGACCTCGAGGTCCAGATCGGCTTCGACCTCGAACAGGCGCTCGCCGAGAGCGCACGCTGCTTCTCCTGCGGCACGTGCATCGAGTGCGACAACTGCGTGTATTACTGTCCCGATCTCGCGGTGAAGCGCGAGGCCGGCGGTTATGTCGTGTTGTCCGATTACTGCAAGGGATGCGGCCTGTGCGTCAAGGAGTGTCCCACCGGCTCGATGACGATGATCGACGAGGCCCGATGAACGCCCGCGACGCCACTCTCGAAGGGCAAATGCCGGTGCTCCTGACCGGCAACGACGCGGTGGCGTGGGCCGCACGCCTTGCGCGTCCCAAGGTGGTTCCCGTCTATCCGATCACGCCGCAGACGCCGGTGCTCGAGAAGATCACCGAGTTCCAGGCCGCGGGCGAGTTCGATGCGGAAGTCATCACGCCGGAATCGGAGCACTCCGTCATGGCCGCCTGCATCCCGGCTTCGCTCGCCGGCGTGCGCGTGTTCACGGCGACGGCCTCGCAGGGACTCCTGCTCATGCACGAGCTGCTCCATTACGCGAGCGGCGCCCGGGCGCCGATCGTCATGGCCAATGTCAATCGGACGCCCGCGTCGCCATGGGCATTCTGGCCGGACCAGACCGACAGCCTTGCCCAGCGCGACACCGGTTGGATCCAGTATTACGCCGAGAGCGCGCAGGAGTCGCTCGATACGGTGATCCAGGCGTTCAGGGTGGCCGAGCGCGTGCTACTGCCGGCGATGGTGAACCTCGACGCGTTCTACGTCTCGCACGCGCTCGAGCCGGTGCGCGTGCCCGCGCAACAGTTGGTCGACGTCTTCCTGCCGCCGTACGCGCCGACACAGCGCCTCGATACCGCGACGGGCGCGTCTTGGGGCAACGTCGTGACGCAGGAGATGTTTCTCCGGCATCGGCAGGCGCTCGGCGACGCGATGGACCGCGTGCCGGCGGCGGCGCTCGACGCCGATCGCGAATGGCGCGAGCTCACCGGACGCAGCTACGGATTGATCGAACGCTATCGCTGCGACGGTGCGCGCATCGTCGTCGTTGCGATGGGCAGCATGTGCGGCACCGCGCGCGAGGCGGTCGATGCAATGCGCGCCGAAGGCACGAGCGTCGGTCTGTTGAAAGTCCGGCTCTTCCGACCGCTTCCGGTCCACGCGCTGCGAGACGCCCTCTGCGGCGTCGCCGACGTGCTGGTGCTCGACCGGAACTATTCGCCGGGCCACGGCGGAATACTTCACCAGGAGCTCCGCGCGGCGCTCTACGGCATGGCGGGCGCGCCACGGATTCACGGGTATCTCGCGGGTGTCGGCGGCGTCAACGTGTCGCCGGAGAACATCGCCGAGTTCGTCCGGAATGCGAGCGAGAGCGCGCCACGGCCGGAGTCGGTCTTCGTGGGCTGAAGGCATGCTGAAACTCGATCTGCGGCAAGACGACCTCCTGTGCTCCGGGCACGCGGCGTGTCCCGGCTGCATCGATGCGCTCACCGTGCGGCACGTGCTCGCGACCCTCGGGCGAAACGCCATGGCGATCGTCCCCCCGTCCTGCATGGCGATCATCGCGGGCCCCCAGCCTTACAGCGCGCTGCGCATTCCGGTCTACCAGCCGACGCTCGAGTCGAGCGCCGCGGCCGCGTCGGGGCTCCGCCGGGCGCTCGATGCAAGGGGCGAGCACGACACGCACGTCGTCGTCTTCGCGGGCGATGGCGGGACCTACGACATCGGCTTCCAATGCCTGTCGTCGGCGGCCGAGCGCAACGAGAACTTCATCTACTTCTGCCTCGACAACGAGGGCTACATGAACACCGGGGCGCAGAAATCTTCGTCGACGCCTCATCTGGCGAGGACGGGATCGACGCCCGCCGGCAAGACCTCGCGCAAGAAGAACCTGACCGAGATCATGGCCGCGCACGAAGTGCCGTATGTCGCCACGGCGAGCGCGGGATTCCTGCCGGACCTCGTTCGCAAGGTCGAGAAGGCGAAGACGATCCACGGCACGCGCATCATCACGCTGCTGATTCCCTGCCTCGACGGGTGGGGAATGCCCGACGACGCAGGCCTGACCGCAGCGCGCTATGCGGTCGAATGCGGTGCCTTCCCGCTGTACGAAGTCGAGCATGGGCACACCTACACGCTCAATCACACGACGAAGACGCGCCCGATCGCCGACTACCTGGGCCTGCAACGTCGGTATCGGCATTTGCGCCCC
>JBLMWW010000051.1:0-14456 GCA_050257435.1 Rudaea sp. | reverse complement strand
GTCGTTTCTTGATCGGTCGCGCGCTCGACTATTGCGCGGGTCTCGACGGCGACATCGGAGGGAGTAATCGCGGCTTCGTCTACGGCGTGACCGGTTACCTCGCAGGGCTCGGCACGCGCTGGGGCGAGGGCAACGCCGTCGCGCTCTGCGGCGGTGTCGGGCTGAACGCGTTCGGTTCGGCGGTGCCGCGTACAACCAACTTTCCCGTCGAGCTTTCGATCGCGCTCGACCTCGGACCGATCCGGCCCGTGCTCTGGGCGCGCCCGGAATGGATCGCCGGGCGCGAAGAGCGAAAGAAGGGCTCGAGCTTGTCGTTCGTCGACGAGCTCGACACCGGCATCCTGGTCCGCCTCAGTCGCCAGCATCGTTATTGGGCGCGCATGAGCGCGGGCGGCGGCCTCGCGATCGGCGTGAGCTACCGCGAGCTCATGGGCACGCACGCGTTGGCCGCCGCCTGTGCCGCGGTGATGCGGTTGGGATCGACGTCCGTGGCGCCCATGCTGAGCGAGACATCGATCGCGAGGATGATCGTCTGCTGTTGCGACGGCAGCGTGACGTTCGCCGTCGGTCGTGCGATGGCGACGATCATCGCGGTCAGCGACAGCAAAAGGAGCGCCGGCGGAAGGTGGCGCCGGATGCGATCGCCGGGACGCAGTGCGGCCTTGACGACCGACAGGCTGGAGTAGCGTACCGCGCTCTTCTTGCGGCGCCGCAGCCACCAGACGTAGGCGCCGACGAGCGCCGGCACGGCCAGCAGCCACCACAGCATCTCGGGCCAAAGGAACTTCATCCGTTACGCTCGCCTGCACCCGCATCCTGCCAGCGGGCCGCGTGCAACGTGTTGCCGAGAAGCGTCGCGATGGTCATCGGCCCGACACCGCCGGGGACCGGCGTGATCCAGCTCGCGCGCGCGCGCGCGGCGGCGAAATCGACGTCGCCGACGAGCTTTCCGTCCGCGCCGCGATTGATGCCGACGTCGATGACGATCGCGCCCTCGCGAATCCAGTCGCCGTGCACGAAATTGGCCTTGCCGACGGCCGCGACGACGATGTCGGCCATCCGCACGAGCACGGGCAGGTCGCGCGTCGCCGAATGGCAGATCGTCACGGTACAGCGCGCCATGAGCAGCTCGAGCGCCATCGGCCTCCCGACGATGTTCGACTGCCCGATGACCACCGCATGCCGGCCGACGAGCGACTCGCCGGTTTCGGCGAGCAGGCGCATGCAGCCGTACGGGGTGCAAGGACGCAGCGTGGGCATGCGCAGGACGAGCCGCCCCACGTTGTACGGATGGAAGCCATCGACGTCCTTGCGCGGGTCGATCCGCTCGATCACCCGTTCGGCGCCGACGTGCGCGGGGAGCGGGAGTTGGACGAGAATGCCATGGATCGACGCGTCCGCGTTGAGACGATCGATGCGGCTCAAAAGTTCGGCCTCGGAGACGTCCGCCGGCAGATCGATCGCGACCGAGCGCATGCCGACCGCGTCGGTGGTCCGACGCTTGTTGCGCACATAGATCTGCGACGCCGCGTTCTCGCCCACGAGCACGACGGCGAGCCCCGGCGCGGGCTTGCCGCTCGCGACGCGCGCCTCGACCGCGGAGCGCACCTCCGCCGTCACGCGCGAGGCAAGCTTCCTGCCATCGAGGATTGCTGCGGACATCTGCAATGCGCCCCGGACCCGGGCTCGCCCACACCCGAACATTAGAATGGGGGAGTGGCACGCATGCCCGGAAGCGGACGATGATCGACGACGCCATTCTAGCCGCAATTGCGAGCCGCCTGACTGTCGCGAGCACGCTCCCGGCGCTGCGCTACCGGACGGTCGTGATCGAGGGTGTCGACGTCGGTCGGGTCGACGATGCGCGCGCCTCACGCCTGGCCGCGTTCGACTGTTTTCGCGTGACGGACGACGCGGTCATCCTCGACCCCAGGCTGGGGGAGCCGGGGATCCGCTCCGCGGCGCTTGCGGCGGTTGCGCTCGCGCTGCGCCGCGAAGGCGCGTTGCCCGCGTGGCGCGACGAGCTCTACGCGATTGCCCCCGGCTTCGGGAGGCCGCCACTTTGCGTCGTGGAGCGCGGCGCCGCGCGCTACTTCGGGCTCTGCACGTATGCGGCGCACGTCAACGGCGTCGTCCTGGAGAACGGAGAGACACGGATGTGGCTCGCGCGGCGCAGCCGGCGCAAGGCCGTCGATCCGGGGCTCCTCGACAACCTCGTCGGCGGCGGCATCGCGGCAGGCATGCGGGTCGACGAGACGCTGGTGAAGGAGGCGCGGGAAGAGGCCGGCATCGAGGAGTCACTCGCCCGCTGCGCGCGCCCCGCCGGCCTCGTGCACACGCGAAAGGCGGTGGTTGACGGGCTGCAGCGCGAGACCCTGTTCGTCCACGACCTCGCACTCCCGCAGGACTTCGTGCCGCAAAACACCGATGGCGAGGTGAGCGAGCACCGTCTCGTCCCACTCGACGACGTGGCGCGCATGCTCGCGCAGGGGCAGGGGCCGGATGCCGTCGCGATCGACGCGAGCCTCGTCGCGCTCGACTTCCTCCTCCGCCATGGCGCCATCGCACCGGACGCGCCGGGCTACCTCACGTTGCAACGGCTCGTTCGCCTGCCCCTGGGTTGAGCCGCGCCGTTTAGTCGTGCTTGCCGACCTGGTTGCCGATCACGCCGCCCACCACGCCACCGACTGCGGCGCCGCCGACATCGCCTGTCACGCCGGCGCCGATCGCCGTGCCGACGCCCGCCCCGATCACCGTGTCGCGATCGCGTTCCGACATGCCGGCGCAGGCCGCCAGATTGGCCGCCAGCGCGGCAGCGACCAGAAATTTCACTGCGCGTTCCATCTCATCCTCCGCTCCCGGGCCGGGGCGCGCGCTGCCGCCGTCGCCCGTTCGTTCCAGACGGGGGTACTATGCCGGCCGGCGGCGGCACGCGCTAGCGAAGGACGACCGATATCGGTGTCGGGTGACGGCCGACGATGCAGGGGTCTCAGGCGACGGCGCGCGCAACGGGCGCGGGCGCCACGTGCTCGATGCGCATTTCCTCCAGCGTATCGCGCACGGCGTTGACGGCGTGCCGCATCTCGTCGGGGCCGATCGCGCCGATGCAGCCGACGCGGAACGTCTCGACCTGCGTCAGCTTGCCGGGGTAGAGAATGAAGCCCTTGTCGCGCACGCGATCGTAGAACTCGCGGAAGTTGTAGCGCGGATCGGCCGGCGCATGGAACGTGACGATGATCGGCGCCTGGATGCGCGGGTCGAGGAACGGCCGGAAGCCCAAGCCGGCCATCCCGCGCACCAGCACCTCGCAATTGCGCGCGTAGCGTGCAAGGCGCGCGCGCTGGCCGCCTTCCGCGTCGAACGCCTCGAGCGCCGCCGCGAAGGCCGCGACGACGTGCGTCGGGGGCGTATATCGCCATTGCGTCGTCTTCTCCATGTACTGCCATTGATCGTGCAGGTCGAGCGAGAGCGACGTGCTGTTGCCGGCGCTTTGCTCGAGCGCGCCCTTGCGCGCGATGACGAAGCCCATTCCCGGCGGGCCCTCGATGCACTTCCCCGATGCGGCGATCAGCGCCTCGAAGGGCATCGCCTGCGCGTCGATCGGCAGCGCGCCGAACGAGCTCATCGCGTCGACGACGAGGCTGCTGCCGTGACGCGCGACGACCGCGGCGATCTCCGGCAAGGGATTCAGGATGCCGGTCGACGTCTCGCAGTGCACGAGCCCGACGTGCGTCACCGAAGCGTCGGCGGCGAGCAGGCGCTCGACGTCGGCCGGCGTCGTCGGCACGTCCTCCGCCGTCTCGAACGTCGACACGCGCCGGCCCATCATCTGCGCCAGCTTCGCGATGCGCTTGCCATAAGCGCCGTTGATCAGCACGAGCAGATGCCCGTCGCGGCGCGGCACGAGCGTGTTGACGGCCGCCTCGACCGCGAACGTGCCGCTCCCCTGCATGGGCACGCACACGTGCGTGTGCCGGCCCGCGACGATGTCGAGCAGCCGCTCCCGCACGCGCGCCGTGACCGCGTTGAAGTGCGAGTCCCAAGATCCCCAGTCCCGCAGCATCGCCACCTTGGTGGCGAGCGACGTCGTGAGGGGACCGGGGGTCAGCAGAATCGGATCGCGGCTTACGTTACCCATAGGACTCCTCGTTCGGTGGCCGGTCGCGCACCGCCCACGCCTCGCGCCTCCCCGGCCGTCTTTCGCATCGCGGAGCGCCGCGCCTCAGCGGACCGATGCGCGCGTCGGAATGCGCGCGAGTCCGATCAGCACGAGCGACGTGCTGAAGGCGAGAACGATGGTGAGGGCGGCCGCGTCGAAGATCGCGCCGCGGTCGGTCAGCGTGAAGATGCCGACCGGCAGCGTGACCCATCCCGGGGGATAGACCATGACCGTGGCGCCGAGCTCGCCCATCGACAACGCGATGCTGAGGCTGAACGCCGCGATCAGGTACGGCGTCACGAGCGGCAGTGTGACGCGGCGCAGCCGATAGAACGGTCGCGCGCCCAGACTCTCGGCCACCTGCTCGAAATCGGCCGGCAGGCGCGCAAGTCCCGCGGCGACGTTGCCGTACGTGAACGCGGACACGAGCACGAAGTGGGCGACGACGACGATCAGCGTCGTGCCGTTCAGCAGCACTGGCGGCTGGCTGAACGCGACGAGCAGGCCGAGGCCCACCGACACCGACGGCACCGCGCTCGGGACGAAGAACACCGCATCGAGCACGCGCTTTGGCACCGGCCGCGTCGCGCGCAGCGCGAGCGCCGCCCACGTGCCGCTCACGAGGGCCACGGCGCTCGCGATGAAGCCGGTGGCGAGGCTCACGCGCAGCTGGTCGAAGGAATCGCCCCGAAACGCGTTGGCGTAATGCTCGAGCGTGAGATGGCTCGGCAGCACCGAGTTCCACTGCCCGGCGATGCTCGCGAGCGCGATGACGCCGATCGGCAGGCCGTAGAGGATCACGAACAGGACCAGCGCGAGGCCCCACGTAAGGGCCCGGCCGGTTCTAGACCAGACCAGCACGCTGGCCTCCGAAACGCGCGACGACGAAGCGATAGAGCGAATAGAGCGCGAGCGACAGGGCCACGTTGACGACCGCGATGACGCAGGCCGTCGTGTAGTCGAACTGCTGGATCGCCTTGTCGTAGATCAGGAGCGGCAGCGTGATCACGTCCTTGGCGCCGATGAAGAGGACGATGCCGAACTCGTTCACGGTGAGGAGGAGGCACAGGCTTCCGCCCGCGACCAGCGCCGGCAGCGCCGCCGGCAGGATGATGCGCGAGATGATCCGCAGCGGCCGCGCGCCGAGGCTGCTCGCCACCTCGATCTGCGCCGGCTCGATGAGCGAGAAGGCCGCGAGCAGCGGGCGCATCACGAAGGGCGTGTACACGGTCACCTCGGAGAGGATGACGCCCCATTGCGAATAGAGGAAGTCGACCGGCGGCAAGTCGACGTGCATGATCTCCATCAGCGACTCGTTCAGCATCCCGGCCGACCCGTAGATGAACGTGAACGCGAGCGCGACGAGGAACGTCGGCAATGCGATGAACGTGTCGATCAGGCGCGCGACGATCTGGCTCCCCGGGAACGGGGTGAACGCGATCAGGACCGACAGCACGAAGCCGATCGCGAGACAGCCCGCCGTCGCGGAGAGCGCGATGACGAGCGTGTGCTGGAGCGCCTCGTGGAACATCCGCGACCCCAGCACCTCGGCGAAGTGCGCGAGCGACAAAATGCCCTGCTCGCCGCCGAGCGCCTGGCGCGCGATGAGCAGCAGCGGATAGAAGAAGAGCGCTCCGAGGATCAAAAGCGGCGGCGCGACCCAGGCGCCGCGCGTCGGCGAAGTCGCGCGCGGCGGGACACCGATCGCAAGCTCAGCCATCGGCACGCGTTTCCGGAACGAGCGTCGCCTGCGCGGCGCTGAAGTGCAGCGCCAACGCGGTGCCGGGCGCAGGCGGCGCGTGCATCGGCGCGCACGAGAGGCGCAGCAGGTGGCCGCCGACGTCGAGCTCGATGTTCTGCATGTCCCCCTGCCACTGCACGCTTCTCACCGTCGCCGACAGCCGGTTGGTCGTCGCCTCGGCGGGCTGCAGGTGCAAGTCGTGCGGACGGACGCACAGCAGACAGTGGCCGCCCTCCGGCAGGCCGTGATGGTTGCGCGCCGTAAGGGCGGCCTCGCCGAAGCGCACGTGCGCCATGCCTCCACCCGCCGCGGCGAGACCGTTCACCGGGAGCAGGTTTGCGCGTCCGAGGAACTCGGCGGAGAAGCGGTTCGGCGGGTGCCGATAGAGCGACTGCGCGTCGCCGAACGCCACCAGCCTGCCGTCGCGCATGATGCCGATGTGATTCGCGAGCGTGAGCGCCTCGGTCTGGTCGTGCGTGACGTAGAGCACGGTCAGCGTCGGCAGGTCGCGGTGCAGCCGGGCGAGCTCGTCGAGCATCGAGCGGCGGATCTGCGCGTCGAGCGCGGACAACGGCTCGTCGAGCAGGAGCACCTGCGGCCGGATCGCGAGGGCGCGCGCGATCGCCACCCGCTGTTGCTGGCCGCCCGAGAGCTCGCGCGGATAGCGCGCAGCAAAGCTCGCCATCCCGACCATGCGCAGGCATTCGGGCACGCGCTCGCGAATCACGTCGGCGTCGGCGCCGCGCGCGCGCAACCCGAACGCGACGTTCTCGTCCGCGCGCATGTGCGGGAACAGCGCGTAGTTCTGCACGACCATGCCGATGTTGCGCGCGTGCGGCGGCAGGTTCGTGACCTCGCGCGTGCCGATCATGATCCGCCCGCGCGCGGGCCGCACGAAGCCCGCCACGGCGCGCAGCGCCGTCGTCTTGCCCGAGCCGGAGGGGCCGATCAGGGCGACGATCTCGCCCGGGTTGACCGTCAGCGTGAGCGCCTCCAGAACGACGACGTCGTCGTAGGCGACGGTGACGTCCTCGAAGCGTATGCCGCTGCTGCTTCGATCGACGCGTGCGGCATCGGCGCGCGCCGGGGCCGGGGCCGCCTGCGCGGCCTCGGCGAGTTCCGCTCGCATCAATTGCCCGAGATCGCCTTGTTGTACGCCGCGACGTCGGCCGGCAGGTCCTTCAGTACCTGCTGCCAGTCGGGCGACCAGATTTCGATGCCTTCGAGCATCGCGTTCAACTTCTTGAAGTTCGCGTCGGTCGGATGAACGTCGGTGCGCACCGGGAAGCCCTGCGCCACCGAGCTCACTTCCTTCTGCGCCTGCTCGGAAAGCAGGAAGTCGATGAGCTTCTTGCCGTTCTCGGCGTGCGGCGCGTTGGCCACGAGGCCGATGTAGTAAGGGAGCGAAAACGCCGTCTTCTTGCCGTTCGGTCCCGCCGGGAAGAAAACCTGCACGTTCGGATTGCTGCGCATCTGCGCGAGGTTCATCTGCAGATCGCCGTTCGCCACGTAGATCTCGCCCTTGTTGACGAGCGCGGTGAGCTTGCCGGTCGACGAGGACGGCCCGAGGTTGTTCGCCTGCAGCTTGCCGAGGTACGCGAGCCCGGCCTCCTTGCTGCCGAACGCGTGGAAGGTTTGCAGCATCAGCGCCGTGCCGTCGCCGGCCTGCCCGGGGGTCGAGTACTGGATCTTCTTCTTGAACTTGGGATCGAGCAGGTCGTCGTACGTCTTCGGCGGTTCCTTCAGCACCGCCGCGTTGTAGATGAAGTTCGGGTAGTTGTTGATCATCGCCACGTACAGGCCCTTCGGGTCCTTGTCGCGCGGGGCGATCTTGTCGGCCTCCTTCGACGTGTACGGCTGCAGCAGGCCGTCGGCGGCGGCCTTCTGCGCGAACGGCGGCAGCGTGACGAGCACGTCCGCCTGCGTGTTCGACTTCTCCTTGGCGATGCGATCGACGACGCCGCTCGAGCCGGCCTCGATCAGCTGCACCTTGATCCCGGTCGCCTTGGTGAACGCGTCGAACTGGTTGCCGTACCAGCTCGGGTTGCCGTCGTGCAGGCCATCGGCGGAGTAGATCGTGACCACCTTCTCCTGGCCCGTCGCGGTCGCGGCAAACGCCGCGAACGCACACGCCGCAACGATTCTGAGCTTCGACTTCATCGATATCCTCCTGACAGTGGTTCGAACAGTGAACGTCCCGCACGGCTTCGTCAACCGGGCCGGCGCCGCAGAGAAGCTTGCGCATCGTAACGCGCGCGCATGCACCGAATCCCCGCCGCCGTCGCCCCCTGGGGGCGTCCTCCGCCCGGATTGTTGACAATCTACAACCAACGTCTTTTAATGGCAACATGCTGAAATCCAGCCTCGCCCGGGCGGCGCGGCGACGCGCGTCGCCCAGCGGCGGCGCGACCTCGCCGCCAACGCCCGCCCGCAGCGCGACCACGATCATGGCGCCTTCGCCACGCGCAACGGCGCGCGACCAGCCCGCCGCCAACGCGGCAACGCTCGCGCGCGCCGTGCCGCGCGCCGTCGCCGACGACCATCCGATCGTCCTGATCCAATCGCACTCCCTGCCGGCGCTCGTGCAGCGTGAGCTCGCGCGCATGATCCTCGCTGGCGACCTGCCGGCCGGCTCGCAGTTGCGCGAGGTCGAGGTGGCGTCGATGCTCGGCGTGTCGCGCGGGCCGGTGCGCGAGGCGTTTCGCGCGCTCGAGGAATCCGGCCTCGTGCGCCTCGAGAAGAACCGCGGCGTGTTCGTGCGCCAGATCGGCCTCGAGGAGGTCGACCAGATCTTCGAGCTGCGCGCCGTCCTCGAGGAGTTCGCCGGCAGGCGCGCGGCGCAACGGGCCACGCCCGAGGAAACCGCCGGGCTGCGCGCGCTGGTCGACCGGATGGAACGGGCCGCCGCGCGCGGCGACGTCGACGGCTACCACGATGCGAACGTCGCCTTCCACGATCGCATCGTCGAGCTCGCCGGCAACCCCAAGCTCACGCTCCTCTATCGGCGGCTCGTCAACGAGCTGCACCTGCATCGCCGCGCCTCGCTGGGGCAGCAGGGCATCCTGCCGCTTTCCATGCGCGAGCACCGCGCGATCGTCGAGCACATCGCGTCGGGACACGCCGCGGCGGCGGGTCGCGCGCTGCACGACCACGCGAGCGCGAGCCGGGAGCGGGTCCGCCATACGACGGAGGCACCCTTGCCGAAGGTCAAGAAAACCCTCCGATGAGATCGATCGCCGTCAACGGACGCCGCTACCGCTGGCCCGCGCGGCCGCTCGTCGTCGTGTGCGTCGACGGCTGCGAGCCCGACTACCTGAACCAGGCGATCGCCGCCGGCACCGCGCCGTGGATGGCGGCGCTCGACGGTCGCGGCACGTGTCTCACCGCCGACTGCGTCGTGCCGTCGTTCACCAATCCGAACAACCTGTCGATCGTGACCGGTGCCCCGCCCTCGGTGCACGGCATCTGCGGCAACTACTTCTTCGACGCCGAGGCGCAGGCGGAAGTGATGATGAACGACCCGAAGTATCTGCGCACCGGGACGATTCTCGCTGCGTTCGCAGACGCGGGCGCCAAGGTCGCGGTCGTCACCGCCAAGGACAAGCTGCGCGCCCTGCTCGGCCACCGCCTGGCGGGCGTCTGTTTCTCGGCGGAGCACGCGGACCAGGCCACGCGCGCGGCCAATGGCATCGACGACGTCCTGTCGCTCGCGGGCATGCCCCTGCCCTCCGTTTACAGCGCGGAGCTGTCGGAATTCGTCTTCGCGGCCGGCTGCGCGTTGCTCGAGCGCGAGCGGCCGGACATCATGTACCTGTCGACGACGGACTACGTCCAGCACAAGCACGCGCCGGGAACGCCCGCCGCCAATGCGTTCACCGGCATGCTCGACCGCTATCTCGCGCGGCTCGACGCCGCCGGCGCGACGGTGGTCGTGACCGCGGACCACGGCATGAACGCCAAGACCGACGCGTTCGGGCGGCCCAACATCGTGTTTTTGCAGGACATCCTCGACGCGGCCTACGGCCCGGACGCGACGCGCGTCATCCTGCCGATCACCGACCCGTACGTCGTTCATCACGGTGCGCTCGGGTCGTATGCTACCGTGTACGTCAACGGCGACCTGCCGGTCGCGGTGGTCGCTGCGCGGATCACGGCGCTCCAGGGCGTCGACCTGGTGCTGTCCCGGACCGACGCCTGTGCGCGGTTCGAGCTCCCCGAGAACCGGGTGGGCGATCTCGTGGTCGTATCGGAGCGGCTGACGGTCATCGGCAGCCGCCGCACCCGCCACGACCTGTCCGGCCTCGACGCGCCCCTGCGCTCGCACGGCGGCACGTCCGAGCAGCGCGTACCCCTGATCGCAAACCGTCCGGCGCCCGATCTCCCGGCGCGTCGGTGGCGCAATTTCGACGCCTTCGATCTCGGGCTCAACCATCTTGCATGATGCTTGCATAGGACCCGCTCGCCGATGCTCACCGCCGCTTCCCCTCCGAAGTCGACCGTCCTCGTCGAGGCGATGCGCATCGCCGGCGAGCGCGTCGGCGGCGCGCGCACGCTCGAGGTCCGCAACCCGTATACCGGCGCAGTGGTGGGCACGGTGCCGCGGGCGAGCGTCGACGACGTCCGGCGCGCCTTCGCAGCGGCACGCGCGTACAAGCCGCGCCTCACGCGCTTCGAGCGCTACGAGATCTGCCGCAAGGCCGCGGAGATCATCGCCTCGCGCGCCGAGGCGCTGTCCGACCTCATCACCGCCGAGTGCGGCATCTGCAAGAAGGATTCGCTCTACGAGGTCGGCCGCGCACGGGACGTCTTCACGTTCGCCGGCAATGCGGCGCTGCAGGACGACGGTCAGATCTTCTCGTGCGACCTGACGCCGCACGGCAAGTCGCGCAAGGTCTATACGCTGCGCGAGCCGCTCCAGGGCGTCATCTCGGCGATCACGCCGTTCAACCACCCGCTGAACCAGGTCGCGCACAAGATTGCGCCTGCGATCGCGACCAACAACCGGATGGTGCTGAAACCGACGGAGAAGACGCCGCTTGCCGCGCTCGCGCTCGCCGACATCCTCTACGAGGCGGGCCTGCCGCCGGCGATGTTCTCGGTCGTCACCGGCGCACCAAGCGAGATCGCCGACGAGATGCTGGTCAACCCGGACGTCGACCTCGTCACGTTCACCGGAGGCGTGCCGGTCGGCAAGTACATCGCCGCCAAGGCAGTGTACAAGCGGCAGGTGCTGGAATTGGGAGGCAACGACCCCATCATCGTCATGGAGGACGCCGATCTCGAGGAGGCCGCGACGCTTGCAGCGGTCGGCTCCTACAAGAATTCGGGGCAGCGCTGCACGGCGGTCAAGCGCATGCTGGTCCACCAGGACGTCGCCGACGCGTTCGTCGAGCGGCTGCTCGAGCGCACCAGGGCATGGACCTACGGCGATCCCATGGACCCGAAGGTCGACATGGGAACGGTCATCGACGAGGCCGCCGCGCGCAACTTCGAGGCGAAGGTCGACGGCGCCGTCGCGCAGGGCGCCCGTCTCCTGTTCGGCAACCGCCGCGAGGGCGCGCTGTATTCGCCGACGGTCCTCGATCGGGTGACGCCCGACATGGAGGTCGTGCGCACCGAGACGTTCGGGCCGGTGTCCCCGGTGATTCGCTTCCGCGACATCGACGAGGCGATCCGCATCGCCAATGGCACCGCCTACGGCCTGTCCTCGTCGGTGTGCACGAACCGCCTCGACTACGTCACGCGGTTCGTGAGCGAACTCGTGGTCGGGACGGTGAACGTTCGCGAGGTTCCCGGCTACCGGCTGGAGCTCACGCCGTTCGGCGGCATCAAGGATTCGGGCCTGGGCTACAAGGAGGGCGTGCAGGAGGCCATGAAGAGCTTCACGAATGTGAAGACGTATTCGCTGCCGTGGTAACCCGCGGGCAAGAGTAGAAACCTGCTCTTGTCCGGTAATGCATGCCTCGAATCGCGGGCGCAGCCCGACGATTCGAGGTCGAAAAGGCTGCGAAAGGGCTGCGGGGCCGACACCGATCCGATGACGAACGTTCGATAAGCAATGCAAATCCTGCTCAACCTGCTGGCCGGCGTGTCGCTCCTCGTGTGGGGCACGCACTTCGTGCGCACCGGCATCCTGCGCATGTACGGCGGCGACCTGCGCCGCGTGCTCCGCCGCAGCGTGTCGAAGCGCGTGTCGGCTTTCCTCGCCGGGTTGGGCGTCACGGGCCTCATCCAGAGCAGCACCGCGACGGCGCTGATCGTCGCGGCTTTTGCCGGACAGGGACTGATCGGCACCGCGCCGGCGCTCGCGGTCATGCTCGGCGCCGACGTGGGCACCGCGCTCGTCACCGTCCTGCTGTCGTTCGACCTGTCGTGGCTCGCGCCGCTTTTGATCTTCAGCGGCATCGTGCTCTACCTTACGAGCGATGCGAGCGCCGCCGGGCGCTTCGGCCGGATCCTGCTCGGGCTCGGCCTCATCATGTTCGCGCTGCAGTGGATCTCGGTCGCGGCGCGGCCCGTCGTGCAGGCGGCGGGCGTCAAGGTGATCTTCGCCTCGCTGACGGGCGACGTGCTGCTCGACATGCTGGTCGCCGCGCTCTTCACGGTGCTGTGCTATTCGAGTCTCGCCGTCGTCCTGCTGGTCGCGACCCTCGCCGCGCTGCACGTGATCGCGCTGCCCGTCGCGCTCGGCCTGGTGCTCGGCGCGAACCTCGGCAGCGGCATTCTCGGCATGATTTCCACGTTGCGCGCCACGCCGGAGGCGCGCCGCGTGACGCTCGGCAATTTCCTCTTCAAGCTGATCGGCTGCGTGCTCGCCATCCCGCTCGTGAGCCGTCTCGAGCTTTGGATCGCCGGCCTGCACCTCGACCCGGCGCGCGAGGTCGTGCTCTTCCACCTCGCGTTCAACGTCGCGCTCGCGCTCCTGCTCCTGTTCTGGACCGAGCGCATCGCGAGGGTCGCCGAGCGGCTCCTGCCCGCGCGGCCGGCATCCGAGGATCCGGCGAAGCCGCGGCACCTCGACCCGTCCGCGCTCGACACGCCGGGCCTCGCCATCGCCTGCGCCGCGCGCGAGGCCATGCGCATCGGCGACGTCGTCGAGCAGATGCTCGCCGGCATGCTCACCGTGCTGACCACGAACGACCGCACGCTCGCCCAGCGGCTGCGCAAGATGGACGACGTCGTCGACGAGCTCTACACCGCGGTGAAGCTCTACATGGCACAGATCCCGCGCGAGGCGCTCGAGCAGAGGGAAGGCCGGCGCTGGGCCGACATCGTCTCGTTCGCGATCAACATGGAGCAGGTCGGCGACATCGTCGAGCGCATCCTGACCGACCTCGAGGACAAGAAGATCGACAAGGGTCGGAATTTCTCGGAAGCCGGCATGGCCGAGATCTGCGACCTGCACGCGCGCCTCATCGGCAACCTGCGCCTGGGACTCTCGGTCTTCCTGAACGGGGATCTCAAGCACGCGCAGCAGCTGCTCGCGCAGAAGGTGCTCTTCCGCGACCTCGAGCGCGCGTACGCGAACTCGCACCTCGGTCGACTCGCAGGCAACACGGTCGAGAGCATCGAGACATCGTCGCTGCACCTCGACCTCATTTCCGACCTGCGGCGGATCAACTCGCACATCTGCTCGATCGCATACCCCATCCTCGAGGAGGCCGGCGTACTCGCGCGCACGCGCCTCAAGATCGACGAGACGCCCGCGTCGGAGCGCCCTGCCGGGGCCGAGGCCGCCAAGTGGCCGGAGCACAAGGCGAAGACAGCTTGAGCGCCCGGATGCGTTGACCCGATGCCGGCGCAGGAGCTGACGCTCGGCATCACTCTCGCCGTGCTGGGTGCCGGCCTGTTGCATGCCGGCTGGAACGCCCTCCTCAAGAGCGCGCCGGGTGGCGATCCGATGCTCGACACGGCGACCGTCGTCGCCGGATCGTGCGTGTGCGCGCTCGTCGTCCTGCCCTTCGTGCCCCTGCCCCATCCGTCGGCGTGGAAGTTCATGGCGGCCTCCACGGCGATCCACTTCGCGTATTACGTGACGCTCGCGCAGGCGTATCGCACGGGTGACCTGTCGTTCGCGTATCCGCTGATGCGCGGCACCGCCCCGCTCATCGTGACGGTTCTCGGCGTGGTGTTCCTGCGCGAGCTTCCGAGCGCCCACGTCGCCCTCGGCATTCTTCTGATCTGCACCGGCATCGTCAGCATCGCCTTCGTGCGCCGCGAGCCGCACACGCGCGCCGCCGCCGGATGGGCGTTCGCCAACGCCGGCATCATCGCCACATACACGCTGGTCGACGGCAGCGGCGCGCGCGCGTCGGGCAACGCCGCCGCGTACGTGACGTGGCTGATCTTCATCGAGGGACTGCCGTTTCTCGCATGGATCGTCGCGCGCCGCGGCCATGCGGCGGTCCGCTACCTGGCGCGCGGTTGGCGCCGTGGCCTCCTCGGTGGCGCGTCCAGCCTCGCCGCCTACGGCATCGTGCTCTATGCGATGACGCGCGCGCCCGTGGCCGCGGTCGCGGCGCTGCGCGAAACGTCGGTGCTGTTCGCCGCCCTGAT
>JBLMWW010000050.1:0-19042 GCA_050257435.1 Rudaea sp. | reverse complement strand
GCCGGCGTTGTCGATCAGGTTGATGCCGGCGCCGATCAGCAGCACGTGCCGCGTCGCGGGGCGCTTCGCGTGCGCCGCCTCGATCTCGTCGCGGATGTGCTCGATCGAGCCGAAGAACAGTGCCCCGTCGATGCGCAGCACGTCGAGCTGCGGGCATAGCGGCGCGTCGTGCTGCACGCGGCGAAATCGCCGCTGCGCGGCGGGATCGGGCGCCACGCGCAGCACCTCCGGATGCGTGGCCCAGCGCAAATAGATGAGCAGCGAGACGAGGACGCCGACGAGGATCGCCACCTCGAGGCGGATCGTGAGGGTGGCGATGAACGTCACGGCAAGCGTCAGCGCATCGGGGCGGCTCGCGCGCCAGACGCGGCGCATGGCGCGGACGTCGATCAGTCCGCGCGCGACGAGAAACAGCACGGCGGCCATGGAAGCCACCGGCACGTAGGCCGCCAGCGGCCGCACGAGGAGCAGGATCGCGAGCAGCAGGATCGCCGAGAACACGCAGGCGAGCGGCGTGCGCGCGCCCGCTTCGAAGTTGGCGCCCGTGCGGTTGAACGAGCCCGACGTCGGATAGCTCGACGTGAACGCGCCGACGATGTTCGCGAGTCCCTGCCCGATGAACTCCTGGTTGCCGTCGATCCGCTGTCCCGACCGCAGCGCCACGGCGCGCGCGCTCGAGATCGCCTCCGACAGCCCGATCACCGTCAGCGCGAGCGCGATCGGCGCGAGCGTCTGCCACGTGCGAAGCGAGAAAGTGGGCATCGACAGCGGCGGGATCGCGGAGGGGAGCGCGCCGATCGTGGGCACCCTGGCGATGCCGAAGAAGCCGAGCGCGGAGGCGAATACCGCGCCGAGCACGATGCCCGTCAGCATGTAGGGAATGCGCGGGAGGAAGCGTTGCCCCAGGAGCGACGCGACGAGCGTGAAGACGCCGACGGCAAGCACGGCGGGCTGCGTCTCCGCAATGTGCGTCGCGAAGTCCCAGAGCGAGTGGAAGAAGAATGCCTCCTGCGGCACGTCGATGCCGAAGAAGTTGCGCAATTGCGCCCCGACGATCAAAAGGCCCGCGCCGGCGGTGAAGCCGACGACGACCGACGTCGAGATGAAATCGACGAGCGAGCCGAGGCGCGCGACGCCGAGCCCGAGCTTGATCAGGCCGACCATCAGGTTGAGCGTGAGGACGATGCCGACGTACGCGGGCGTGAACGGAGCGGCGAGCGCGCCGACGGTGGCGAAGACCATCAGCGACGTGGCATTCGTGGGCCCCGACATCAGGTGCCACGACGAGCCCCACAGCGCTCCGGCGATGGCCGGCAGCATCGCGCCGTAGAGGCCGTATTCGGGCGGCATGCCGGCGAGCGTCGCGAACGCCACCCCCTGCGGCAGCACCAGCACGGCCGCGACGAGACCCGCCAGCAGGTCGGCGCGCAGCGTCTCGCGGTTGACGCGATGGCGCCACGCGAGGAACGGAAAGAGCTTCGGGGCGATGGGCGACACGCGTTATTGCGCGCGCGGGAGCGTGCTCAGACCTTTCCCTTCCACGGCACGGCCAGGCGCTCGACATAGCGCATGAGGAGATCGAACAGATAGGCCACGACGCCGATCACGATGATGCCCATGATGACGACATCGGTGCGCAGGAAGTTCGAGGCGTTCAGCACCATCTGTCCGAGACCGACGGTCGCCGCGACCATCTCCGCCGCGACGAGCGTGGTCCAGCCGAAGCCGATCGCGATGCGCATTCCGGTGAGGATCTCGGGCAGGGCCGCGGGGATGACGACGTGCCAGATCACCTGCAGCTTCGACGCACCCATCGAGTAAGCCGCATGGATCTGCTCGATCGTCACGCTGCGCACGCCCGCGCGGGCGGCCATGGCGAGCGGCGCGAAGCACGCGAGGTAGATGAGCACGATCTTGGCGGTCTCGTCGATGCCGAACCAGATGACGATCAGGGGCAGGTAGGCGAGCGGCGGGAGCGGACGGTAGAACTCGATCGGTGGGTCGAAGATGCCGCGGGCGACGCGCGACACGCCCATGGCGATCCCGACCGGCACCGCGGTCACCACGGCGAGCACGAAGGCCGCGAAGACGCGATACAGGCTCCACCAGACATGTTCGGAGAGCGGCTTGCCGCCCTGGATGTCGCCGCGCCAGGCATCCCCGAAGCTCGTGAAGATCTTTTCCGGTGTCGGCAGGAACAGGTCCCTGATCCAGCCGAGATGCGTCGCGAGCCACCAGAGCAGCAGCAGGCCGACCACCGTGACGATGCTGATCAGCGTGCTCGGGCCCTCGCCGGGCAGCCGGAACCCCGTGATCGGACGGACGCCGCCGGCGGGTGCGCTTGCAGCATCCCCCCTGTCCGCAGCCACGTCGTCGCGGACAACGGGCGCGACCTTCGCGGGAGGACCGGGCGAAGTGGGAATCGAGCTCACGTCAGGCGATCGCCTCCTCGGCGTCCGCCGGCGCCGAATGGATGAGTTGCAGCACTTCCTCGCGAATGGCGATGAAGCGCGGGTCGGATTTCACCTTGCGCGCATCCCGGCATTCGACGTATCGACGGCCGAAATCGACCCTGTAACGATGCGCGATCCGGCCGGGCGACGGCGTCATGACGATGAGCTCGGTCGCGAGGAACAGCGCTTCCTCGACGCTGTGCGTGATGAAGAAGAACATCTTCCGCGTCGCCTGCCACAAATCGAGGATCAGCTCCTGTTGCTGCTCGCGCGTGAGCGCGTCGAGTGCGCCGAGCGGCTCGTCCATCAGCATCACCTCGGGATCGCTGGCGAGCGCTCGCGCGAGCCCCACGCGCTGTTGCATGCCGCCCGAGATCTGGTACACCGGATAGCGCGCGAATTTCTCGAGGCCGACCAGACGCAGCTTGTCGAGCGCGATCTCGCGCCGCTGCGCGCGCGGGACGCCGCGCATCCGCAGCCCGAACTCGACGTTCTCGAGCACGTCGAGCCAGGGCATCAGCGCGTGCTTCTGAAAGACCACGCCGCGCTCGGCGCCGGGCGCGGCGACGCGCCGGCCGTCGAGGACGATCTCGCCCTCGGACGGCTGCAGGAAGCCGGCGATGCACGACAACAGCGTCGTTTTTCCGCAGCCGGATGCACCGAGAGCGACCAAGAAGTCGCCCGGATCGAGCGCGAGGTTGATGTCGGACAGTGCGAGCGTCGACCGGCCGGACGAGCCGGCGTATTGGACGCTCACGTGGCGGATTTCGAGTTTGCTCAACGAGGGCTGCCGGTGACGAACGGGCCCTCAAGGTTACCGCGACGCCGCGGAAGGCGCGAGGGGCCGCATGGTATCGCGGACATGCGAGCCGGCGCGCGCGAGCGGGACGAATGCGTCCCGCGTCACGCGCGCCGGGTCGGCAGGGGGACGGTTACTTCATCGCGTCCTTCACGTACCGGTCGGTGACCGCCACCGAATAATCGGGGAGCGTCTTCTCGATCTGCTTCTGCGAGAGCTGGAACTTCGCCGTCGCCTCCAGCGCCTTCGCGGCGATGCTGTTCTTGCCGCCGCCCAGCCACTTGCTGTTCTGCTCCGCGAGCGTGGGGAAGTGGTAGAGCGCCATGCCTGCCGGAACGTCCTCGGGTTTCGCTCCCGACCACTTGGCGACGGCCTTGACCTCGGGCGAGCCCGGCGTCCACTTCGCCTTGTTCTTGCGGTAGTTCTCGTCGGCCTTCGCGAGGATCTTGACGAACTGCACCAGGAAGTCGTGGTTCTGCTTCGCCCAGTCCTTGTTGACGACGTAGCCGTCGAACGTCGCCTTGCCGGTCGACTCCGAAACCTTGCCCGAAGTCATGATCACCTTGCCGGTTTTCTCGACTTCCGCGAGCACCGGGTTCCAGATCCAGGTGGCGTCGATGTCGCCGCGTGCCCAGGCGGCGCGGACTTCCTGCGGTCGCATGTTGAGGATGTGCACCTGGGACGGATCGATCTTGGCTTGCTCGAGCGCGACCATCGTGTGGAAGTGCGTGGTCGAGTTGAACGGCACCGCGATCTTCTTGCCCTTCAGGTCCTTGACGCTGTTGATGCCGGAGCCCTTGCGGGCGACGAGCGCCTCGGCGCTTCCGATGTCGTCGAGGATCCAGAACAGCTCCAGGGGCTCGCCGCGCGAGACGGCCGCCGCGATGCCCGCGGAGCCGATTTCTCCGACCTGCACGGCACCGGAGGCCATCGCCTTGATGACCTCGCCGCCGCCGCCGAACTGCCTCCAGCTGATCTTGTAGCCCGTCGCCTTCTCGAGGTCCTTCGCTTCCTGCGATACGCGGTACGGGTCGAGCATGTCCTGATACGCGATGGTCACTTCCTTGTTCTGCGCCATCGCGGCGTTCGCGCCGAAGGCTAGGGCCAAGCCGATGAACCAGAGTCTTTTCATACTCCCTCCTGTGAGTGGGGCCTGAAAATCAGCAGCCCGATGCAGCGCCCGTCATGGCCGCGCGGCGGCCCGGCGGGAAGCCTCGCATCGGCTGTCAGAGCGCGGAGACGGTCTTGCGCAAGATGTCGACGATCATGTCGACGTCGCGCCGCTCGGCGATGAACGGCGGCGCGACCAGCGCGGAATCGCCGGTGTTCTTGAGGTTCAGTCCGTTGTCGAAGAGTTTCTTCTGAAGCAGATTGCCGCGGCGACCGGGCATGCCGTCCGCCTCGACATCGAACGTGGCGAACATCCCGTAGCCCCGTACGTCGGTGACGTTCTTCGCGCCCTTGAGCGAGAACATCGCCTGCTGGAAGTAGGGCGAGAGCTCGTGCGCGCGCTCGAACAGACCCTCGTTCCGGTAAAGGTCGAGCGTCGCGAGGCCCGCGGCGCACGCGGCGGGATGGCCGGAGTAGGTGTAACCGTGGAAGAACTCGATCGCGCCTTCCTGTGCCGCCCCCATGATCGTGTCGTGCACGCGTTCCGATACGGCGACGGCGCCCATCGGCTGTGTCGCGTTGGTGATCGCCTTCGCCATCGTCATGAGATCGGGCGTGACCCCAAAGCTTTGCGCCGCGAACGGCTGCCCGGTGCGACCGAAGCCGGTGATCACCTCGTCGAACACGAGCAGGATGCCGTGCGCGTCGCAGATCTTGCGCAGCCGCTCGAGATAGCCCTTCGGAGGCACGAGGCAGCCGGTCGAGCCGGCGATCGGCTCGACGAAGCAGGCGGCGATGTTCTCCGCGCCGTAGAGGTTCACGAATCGCAGCAGGTCGTCGGCGAGCTCCGCACCGTGCTCCGGTTGCCCCTGGACGTAGCGGTTCTCCTCGAGCTGCGTATGACGCATATGGACGACGCCGGCGATGCCCGGTCCGTACTTGCGCCGGTTGTTGACGATGCCCGACAGCGCCACGCCGCCGAAGTTGACGCCATGGTAGGCGCGCTCGCGGGAAACGAACATCGTGCGTCCCGTCTGGCCGCGCGCCTGGTGGTAGGCGAGCGCGATCTTCATCGCGGTGTCGACCGCCTCCGAGCCGGAGTTGACGAAGAAGATGCGGTTGAGGTCCCCGGGCGTCAGCTCCGCCACGCGCGAGGCGAGCTCGAAGCTTCTGGGATGCGCGCGCAGGAACGGCGCGACGAAGTCGAGCTCCTGCAGCTGGCGGTGCACGGCTTCCGCGATCTCCTTGCGGCAATGCCCTGCCGCCACGCAAAAGAGCCCGGACGACGCGTCGATGATCTTGTCGCCGCGGTCGTTGTAGTAGTACAGGCCCTCCGCGCGTACGACGATTCGTGGATCGGACTTGAAGTCGCGGTTCGGCGTGAACGGCATCCACAGCTCGTCGAGCGAGAGCGGCCTTTGCGACGGCTGGTTGCGCAGCGTGAATTCGGCGTGACCCATGGGGAACCTCGTTGGCAGGGATCAGGGATCAGGGATCGGGGATCGGGGATCGGGGATCGGGGATCGGGGATCGGGGATCGGGATCGGGGATCGGGGATCGGGATCAGGGATCAGGGATCAGGGATCAGGGATCAGGGATCAGGGATCAGGGATCGGGAATCAGGGATCGGGGACCGGGGATCAGGGATTCAGGGGATTCAGGGATCGGAACCACGGTGCAGTGCACCCCGATCGCGATCGTTGCATCATATGCCTTTCTAGCGCCAAGGCGGTCGCCGTTCAAGGAGCCAGTTAGCTGTCGAAAGATGGGCCAGATCGAGAAATCGTGTTATCTCCGGGATTGCGCTCGCGTGATGCCTCGTGCGACCCCCAACCCTCCGCGCTGACCCCTGATCCCTGATCCCCGACCCCTGACCCCTGATCCCTGATCCCTGGAAATGTGGAACCAGCTCATCCACCTCTCGTTCCGCAGCAAGGTCGGCCTGCAGGCGCAGATCCGGGAGATGCTCGTCGCGGCGATCCTCGACGGCCACATCCCGGTCGGCGTCGCGCTGCCATCCACGCGGGTACTCGCCGCACAGCTCGGTGTCGCGCGGAACACCGTCGCGCTCGCGTACGAGCTCCTCGTCAATGAGGGCTACCTGCTGACGAGAAGCCGCAGCGGCCATTACGTCAATCCGGAGATCGTCGCGGGGCGCGCGGGATTGCCGCCCGCGTCGGCCCTTGCCGACGAGGCGCCCCCGGTCGCATGGAGCGGCCGCTTGCGCGGCGCCGTTTCGTCGCAGCGCAACATCGTGAAGCCGCGTGACTGGCAGCGCTACCCCTATCCGTTCATTTACGGGCAGTTCGACCCGGCGCTGTTGCCGCTCCCGGGATGGCGCGAGTGCAGCCTCCAGGCCGCCTCCGCCTCCGAGGTCCGCGCGTGGGCGGGCGACCTGATCGACGCCGACGACACGCTGCTGATCGAGCAGATCCAGACGCGGCTTCTCGTCCGCCGCGGCGTGTTCGCGACGCCCGACGAGATCCTCGTCACGGTCGGCGCCCAGCATGCGCTCTTCCTGCTCGCGACGTTGCTGGTCGACGCGGGCACGACGATCGGCATCGAGAACCCCGGCTATCCCGACGCGCGGAACATATTCGCCTCGCGGACGGACAACGTCGTCTCGCTGCCGCTCGACGACGCGGGGCTCGCGCTGTCGCCGGCGCTCGACCAGTGCGATTACGTCTACCTCACGCCGTCGCACCAGTGCCCGACGAACGTGACCATGCCGCTCGCGCGGCGCGAAGCGCTGCTCGCGTGGGCGCGCGCGAACGATCGGATCCTGATCGAGGACGATTACGAGATCGAGCTCGGCCTCGAAGGGCGCGCGCAGCCGGCGCTCACCAGTCTCGACCGCAGCGGCCACGTCGTGTACGTGAGCAGCCTGTCGAAGACGCTCGCACCCGGCATTCGCATCGGCTTCGTCGTAGGCGACCGCGCGCTGATCAAGGAGCTGCGCGCGCTGCGCCGGCTCATGCTGCGGCACCCGGCGGCGAACAACGAGCGCTCGGTCGGCCTGTTCCTCGCCATGGGCCATCACGACGCCTTGCTTCGCCGTCTGCGACAGGCGTACGCGGAGCGCTCGCGGGTGGTCGCCGCGGCGCTCGCCACTTATCTGCCCGATGTGCATTACAAGACGGTTTCCGGCGCATCGTCGTATTGGCTGCGGTTCCCCGACCATGTCGACACGCGCCTTCTCGCCGAGGCGGCCGCGCGCCGCGGCGTGCTGATCGAGCCGGGCGACGTGTTTTTCGCCGCGGACGACGGCGCCGAAGTGCCTGGGCACTACGCTCGGCTCGGCTTCGCCTCGATCGATGCCGCCCGCATCGACCCCGGCATCGCCGCGTTCGCCGCGGCGTGCGCGCAGGCGACCGCGACCGCCTGACACCACGCGCATGACGAGACTGGCCCTAGCCGGGCCTGCCTGCTTTGCGTAATCTGGCCGCCTCGCGTAGTGGCACCGGGATGGTCATGCGCATCGGCGTTCCGAAGGAGATCAAGGTCCTCGAGGACCGCGTGGGCCTCACGCCCGCATCGGTGCGGGAGCTCGTTCATCACGGGCACGAGGTCGTCGTGGAGCACGACGCGGGACAGGGCATCGGCGTGCACGACGACGATTACGCACGGGAAGGTGCGACGATCGCCCGCGATGCGGCCGCGGTCTTCGAGGCTTCCGAGCTCGTCGTCAAGGTCAAGGAGCCGCAGCCGGCCGAGCGCGCGATGCTGCGGGCGGGCCAGATCCTGTTCACGTATCTTCACCTCGCGCCCGATCCCGACCAGACGCGCGATCTCGTCGCGAGCAACGCCGTTTGCATCGCCTACGAGACCGTCACGGCGCCGGGCGGCGGCCTGCCGTTGCTCGCGCCGATGTCGGAGGTCGCGGGGCGCCTCGCGGTGCAGGCCGGCGCGCACTTCCTGGAGAAACCGCAGGGTGGCAAGGGCGTCCTGGTCGGAGGCGTGCCGGGCGTCGCGTCGGCGAGCGTCGTCGTGCTCGGCGGGGGCGTCGTGGGCACGCACGCCATCGAGATCGCGCTCGGCATGGGTGCCCGCGTCACGGTGCTCGACCGCTCCGTGGAAGCGCTGGATCGCCTGTGGCGGCATTACGGCCCCGCGCTGCAAACCGTGTTTTCGACGGCCGATGCGATCGAGCGCCATGTTGCGCGCGCGGACCTCGCGATCGGTGCGGTCCTCGTTGCCGGCGCGGCTGCGCCGAAGCTCGTCACGCGCGCGATGATCGCGAAGATGCAGCCGGGATCGGTCGTCGTCGACGTCGCGATCGACCAGGGCGGCTGCTTCGAGACGTCGCATCCGACGACGCACGCGGAGCCCACCTACGTCGTCGACAGCGTGGTGCACTACTGCGTCGCCAATATGCCCGGTGCCGTCCCGCGCACCTCGACGTTCGCGCTCAACAACGTGACGCTGCCGTTCGTCGCCGCGATCGCAGACAAGGGATGGAAGCGGGCGCTCGCCGACGATGCCCACCTGCGCCAGGGACTCAACGTCGCGCACGGGAAGATCGCGTGCCGTCCGGTCGCCGACGCGCTGGGCTATGCGTGGACCGATCCGATCTCGCTGATTGCGTGAGTTCGGAAAGGCGGTGGGCGGCCGCCGCGTGCGATATCCGTTGCGTGTCGCGTGACCATCCGTCGTCGAGCCGGGCAGCGGCCGGCATGCGTCGCTCGCTCCATTACCCCAGTCGCTGCGCGCCGCATCCCGCACGCGCCGCTGGTTGAGCCAGGCAGCGGCCGGCATGCGTCGCTCACTCCAATTCCCCAGTCGCTGCGCGCCGCATGCCGGCCACTGCCCGGGCGCGTCGGCGAGACTCGTCGCAAAACCCCACGCCGGCGGCCGCCTGCATAGGTCGCAGGCGCAATCGCCGTGCTGAACACGACGGCGTCCGCGGCCGCGCCATCGCCGCCCAACGACGACCGGCGCGAGATCGTCGGCTGGGCCATGTACGACTGGGCCAGCAGCGCGTTCACCACCACCGTCGCGACGGTCTTCCTCGGGCCGTATCTGGCGGCGCTGGTCGATGCCGCGGCGAAGGCGAGTCCCGACGGGCAGGCGCGGCTTCTCGGGCTGCCGATCGCCGCCGACTCGTTCCTGCCGTACTGCATCGCGTTCTCGGTCGCCTTCCAGGCCGGGATACTGCCGATCCTCGGCGCGATCGCCGACTACTCGCATCGTCGCAAGGCGATGCTGCACGCGTTCGCCGTCGTCGGTGCGCTCGCCACGCTCGGGCTCTATTTCGTTCACGGGACGCTATGGTGGCTGGGCGGCGCGCTCTTCATCGTCGCGAACCTCGCGTTCGGCGCCTCGACCGTTTTCTACAACGCATACCTGCCCGACATCGCGAGCGAGCATCGCCGCGACCGCGTGTCGTCGTACGGTTTCGCGCTTGGTTACCTCGGCGGCGGGCTGCTGCTGCTTTGCAATCTGGCGCTCTACCTCGCGAGCGACCGGCTCGGCGTGTCGCGCGAGCTCGCGGTGCGGATCAACCTCGCCTCGGCGGGCGCGTGGTGGATGGGCTGGTCGTTCTGGACTTGGTCGACCCTTCGCACGCGACGCTCCACGCGGTCGCTGCAGCCGGGCGAGACGTTCCTCGGCGTCGCGTTCCGCCGGCTGTCGGTGACGATGGAGACGCCGGCGCCGGTCATCGCGTCGCTGCTGCTTTCACCGCTCGCGGTGCTCGTTCTGATACCGATCGTGACGCTGCTGGACCTGCCGGTCGAATGGACGTTCGTCGCGCTGTTCGGCCCCATCGTGATGATCGGCCGTTTCCTGTGGCGAAAGACGCGCACGCGCCCGCACACGTCGCGCTTCCTGCTCGCCTATCTCGTCTACAACGACGGCATCCAGACGGTCATCGGCGTGGCGGCGGTCTTCGCCGCGGCGCCGCTCGCACGCGGCGGGCTGGCGATGCCGACGCAGCGCCTGACGCTGCTCATCCTGATGATCCAGTTCGTCGCGTTCTTCGGCGCGCTGTCGTTCGGCCGGCTCGCCGAGCGCGCCGGTGCGAAGCGCGCGCTCGTCGCGAGCCTCGTCATCTGGGCCGGTGCGGTCGCGTACGCTTACGCCGGGTTGCAGGACGCGACCGCCTCGTTCGCGGGAATACCGCGCGCGGAGGCCGAGTTCTGGCTCCTCGGGGCCATCATCGCCGTCGTGCTGGGCGGAAGCCAGGCGTTGAGCCGGAGCCTCTTCGCGCAGATGGTCCCGCGCGAGCAGGAGGCCGAGTTCTTCTCGATCTACGAGATCAGCGAGCGCGGCACGTCGTGGATGGGCCCGTTCCTCTTCGCGCTCGTGAACCAGACGACCGGCAGCCTGCGGCCGGCGATCCTCTCGATCGTCGTGTTCTTCGCGGTCGGGCTCGCGATCCTGGTGTTCGTGAACACCGCGCGCGCGGCGGCGGAGTCCGGGCGGTAACCCAGGGGTCGGAGCAAAGGGGCGAAATGGGGTCGGAGCAAGAATCGCACTCCCGATTGCCGTACCACCGGCGATGTGCTGCGATTCTTGCTCCGACCCCAATGGGGCCCTTTTTGCTCCGACCCCGCCTCTCGTCAGCCGCGCATCATCTGCGGCAGCCACAGCGCGAGCTGCGGGAAGAGCAGCACGACCAAGAGCCCGACGATCTGCAGCACCATGAACTGAATCATCCCCGCGTAAATGTCCTTGAGCGGCCAGTCCGGCACGACGCCCTTCAGGAAGTAGGCGGAAAGCGCCACGGGCGGCGATAGCCACGCAGTCTGGAGGCAGATGGCGACGAGCGTGCAGAACCATACGAGGTCGATGCCGAGCTTCGTGACCAGCGGCAGCAGGATCGGCACGACGATCAGCACGATCGGCACCCATTCGAGCGGCCAGCCCAGCACGAAGATGATGCCGAGGATCAGGATCAGCATGATCGTCGGCGAGAACGACAGGTTGAGCAGCGACTCGGCGATCAGGTTCGCGCTGCCGAGCCGCGAGAATACTGCGCCGAAGTAGTTCGACGCCGCGACGAGCAGGAGGATCATGCACGACACCTCCAGTGTCGCGAAGACCGCGCGCTTGAAGTTCGCCCACGACATTCGCCGGTAGAGCAGCGTCAGCACCAGCACCGCGAACGAGCCGACGGCGCCCGCGTCGGTCGGCGTCGCGATGCCGGCGAGGATGACGCCGAGCGTCGCCAGGATCACGACGACGATCGGCGCGACCCCGACGACGAGCTCCCGCACGACGAAGCCGAACGATTCGGCCCGCTCGTCGAGAGGCAGCGCGGGCCCGAGCGCCGGGTTGAAGAAGCTGCGCAGCAGCGCGTAGGCGATATACAGGCCCGAAAGCACGAGGCCGGGAAACACGGCGGCGGCGAAGAGGTCGGTGGCCGGAACGCCGACGACCGGTCCCATCACGATCAGCATCACCGACGGCGGGATCAGGATGCCGAGCGTTCCGCCGGCGGTGATGACGCCCGCGGAGAGCCGGACGTCGTAGCCGCTTCGCTTCATCGCCGGCGCCGCCATGACGCCGAGCAGCGTCACCGACGAGCCGACGATACCCGTCGCGGCGGCGAAGATCGTCGCGGTGACGAGCACCGCGAGGTAGAGCGATCCGCGAAGCGATGCGAACAGGAGCTGCACGCCGCGGAAGAGCCGCTCCACGAGGCCCGACTGCTCGAGCAGGTACCCCATGAACAGGAAGAACGGCACCGACGCGAGCGTCGGGTCGCGCATCACGCCGAAGAACTGCAGCGGCATCAGGTACAGCGACAGCTCGCCGAGGCCGATGTAGCCGAAGAGCATCGCGATGGCGATCAGCGTGAACGCGATCGGAAAGCCGACGAAGATCGCGCCGAACAGCACGGCGAGCGCGAGAATGCCGATCCATTCAGGGCTCACGGCCTCTCCCGCAGCAGCACGCGGACGCTCTTCAGCACCTCGGACACGCCCTGCAGAATGAGCAGTGCCGCGGTGACCGGCATCACCAGCTTGAACGGCCAGACGATCGGCAGCCAGGGACTGGTCACGATCCGCTCGTTCTGCTGGTACGACTTCCAGAAGTACTCGGCGCCGAGCTTCAGGAACACCGCCATCGCCGGCAGGTAAAACACGACGTAGCACGCGATGTCGACGATCGCGCGCGTGCGCGGCGACCAGTCGGCGTAGAACGTGTCCGTGCGAATGTGGCCGCCGCGCTGCAGCGTCCAGGCGGAACCGAGCATGAAGAACGTGCCGTAGAGCATGTACGTCATGTCGTACGCCCATACCGTCGGCGCGTCGAACAGGTAGCGCGCGGTCACTTCGTAGACCAGGGAGGCGACCATCGGGAGGATGAGCCAGGCGGTGACGCGGCCCACGACGCGACTGACGGCATCGAGCGCGCGCGTGATGGGGCTCGCACCCAGGTCGGCGGAAGTCATGACGGGTCTTTCGCAGTGACGCACGACGGCCGCGCACCGCCCCGGAAGGAGCGGCGCACGGCCGGCGAGCGATGGCGCAAGCGGCCGCTTCAGCGCGGCCGGATCACTTGGGCGGCGCGGCGAGCGCGGCGTTGCCTAGGTTCGAGTAGAGGTCGAGGATCTTCGTCCAATACGGCACGACCGTCTTCGCGAAATTGCGCTGCGAGTCCAGCACTTCCTTGAAGAACGCATCCTTGGCCGCGTAGCGGTCGAGGACGACGTTGGTCGCGCGGACGAACTGCGGGAAGAAGTCCTTCGGGGTGTCGTGGACCTCGACCTTGAACTCGTTCTTGAGCCTCACGATGGCCTGCGCGTTGCGATACACGTTGTACGTGTACGTTTCGGTCATCGACGCCATGGCCGCAGTGCGGATGATCTCCTGCAGGTCGGGCGACAGCTTGTTCCACACGTCCTTGTTGATGAGGATTTCGCCGATGTCGGTCGACTGGTGCAGCCCCTGCAGGTAATAGTGCTTCCACACGGTCTGCAGCCCGAGGTTCATGTCGTCGGCCGGCCCGATCCATTCGGCGGCGTCGATGACGCCGCGCTGCGCGGACGGAACGATCTCACCGCCGGGCAACGCGACCGCGGAGACGCCCATCTCCTTGAAGATCTCGCCGGTGATGCCGGGCGGCGCGCGGTACTTCATCTTCTTGAAGTCCTCGGTGCTGCTGATCGGCCGCTTGAACCAGCCGAGCGGATCCGGCCCCATCGGCTGCACGAAGATCGGCTCGACGTTGACCTTCAACACGTCGCGGTAGAGCTTGCGATAAAGCTCGTAGCCGCCGCCCTGGAAGATCCACGCGACGTGCGAGAGCTGGTCGAGCCCGACGCCCGCGCCGGCCATCGGATTGGAGAAGAGGCCGGCCGCCGGGTTCTTTCCCGACCAGTAGTGAGTCCAGGCATAGCCGCCTTCGATCACGCCCTTGTCGACCGCGTCGAGAATCTCGAACGCGCCGACGACGGCGCCGTCGGGCAGCATCTCCATCTTCACCCGGCCGTTCGACATCTTGTCGACGCGGTCGGCCATGTGCTTCAGGAGCTCGAAATAGACGCTTGCCGACGGTACGGCGGTTTGCACCCGGATGCGCACGGGCGTCTGCGCGAGCGCGACGCCCGAGCACAGTGCGAACGAGGCGGTGACGGCTACGGCGGCACGTAGCAGCGTGCGACGAAACATGAAACCTCCCCCTGCAGGATGGATCGAATGGTCCGCGCTCCGCGCGGGCGCCGCACGTCGCGTCATTTGCGGTGCGGCGCGCGTGCAACGATAGGCGATTTGCGGCGTTCGCGCCATCCTTTCCCGCGGCCGGCCTGGAACCTCCCGCTGGCCTCAACGTGGATGGGGAACTGGCCCTATCGGGGGCCCCGCACCGGCGCGACAATCCCATGCTTGGACTTTCGAGGATGCCCGCCATGAACACGATGACCGAATCCAAGAATCTCGCCGTGCAGGGACGCCAGAAGATGACGCCGTCGGAGGCCTTCGTCGAGACGCTCGTCGCGCAGGGCGTGAAGAACGTCTTCGGCATCGTGGGCTCGGCGTACATGGACGCCCTCGACCTGTTCCCGTCGGCCGGCATCCGCTTCATCTCGGTCGCGCACGAGCAGGGCGGCGGCCACATGGCCGACGGGTATTCGCGCGTTTCCGGCCGACACGGCGTGTGCATCGCCCAGAACGGCCCGGGCATCACCAACTTCGTCACGTCCGTCGCGGCGGCGTACTGGGCGCATTCGCCGGTCGTCGTCATCACGCCGGAGACGGGGTCGATGACGCTCGGCCTCGGCGGCTTCCAGGAGACCGAGCAGATCCCGATCTTCTCGAAGATCACGAAGTACCAGGCGCACGTCAACAACAGGGCGCGGATGGCGGAACTGACGAGCCGCGCGTTCGACCGTGCGATGCTGGAGATGGGCCCGACGCAGGTCAACATTCCGCGCGACTTCTTCTACGGCGACATCGAATGCGAGATCCCGCGGCCGCTCGGCATCGAGCGCGGCGCGGGTGGCGAGAAGAGCCTCGACGAGGCGGCCGCGCTTCTCGCGGCGGCCAGGTTCCCCGTGATGCTCGCCGGCGGCGGCATCGTCATGGGCGGCAGCGAAGCGGACGCCGTGGCGCTCGCGGAACTGCTGCAGACGCCCGTCTGCACGAGCTACCTGCACAACGACGCCTTCCCGTCGAAGCATCCGCTGTGGTGCGGCCCGCTCGGCTACCAGGGGTCGAAGGCGGCCATGAAGCTGATCGCGAAGGCCGACGTCGTGCTGGCGCTCGGCACGCGCCTCGGGCCCTTCGGCACGCTGCCGCAGCATGGGCTCGATTACTGGCCGAAGGACGCGAAGATCGTCCAGATCGACGCCGACCCGAAGATGCTGGGCTTGGTGAAGCCGATCTCCGTGGGCATCTGCGCCGACGCGGGCGCCGCGGCGCGCGCGCTCGTGGCGCGGCTCAAGGGGCGCGATCTCGCCTCCATCGCGAATCGCGACCAGCGCCTTTCCAGCCTGCGCGAGGAGAAGGCGGCGTGGGAGCGCGAGCTCGACGCCTGGACGCAGGAAAAGGACAAGTGGTCGCTCGAGGTGAGCGCGCAATCGTCGTACATGCATCCGCGGCAGATGCTGCGCGAGCTGGAGCACGCGATGCCCGACGGCGCGATGGTGTCGACCGACATCGGGAACATCTGCTCGGTGTCCAACAGCTACCTGCGCTTCGACCATCCGCGCTCGATGTTCGCGGCAATGAGCTTCGGCAACTGCGGTTACGCGTTCCCGACGATCATCGGCGCGAAGGTGGCCGCGCCCGACCGGCCGGCCATTGCCTACGTGGGCGACGGCGCGTGGGGCATGAGCTTCGGCGAGCTGCAGACATGCGTGCGCGAGAACATTCCCGTCACCGCCGTCGTCTTCAACAACGGGCAGTGGGGCGCGGAGAAGAAGAACCACGTCGACTTCTACGACAACCGGTTCATCGGCGTGAACCTCGACAAGCAGCCATCGTGGGCGAAGGTCGCGCAGGCGATGGGCGCCGAAGGCGTGCGCATCGAGAACGCGGCCGACGTCGGGCCCGCCTTGCGCGCCGCCGCGGCGGCGCAACGCGAGGGCAAGACGACAGTGCTCGAAATGATGGTGACGCGCGAGCTGGGCGATCCGTTCCGCCGCGACGCGCTGTCGCTGCCCGTGCGGCACCTCGCGAAGTACCAGTCGACGGCGGCGAAATAGCGCTTCGGTAGAATCCATGCATGGGATCGGCTGGCGCCGAAGCATTCGACGCACGCGGCATCGTCGCTGATCTGGTGGCGCGCGCCCGCGTCGCGCAGAGGATCGCGGACGGCTGGACGCAGGAGCAGGCCGACGAGGCGGCGATCGCCGCCGGATGGGCGATCGTCGAGCCATCGCGCAATCGCGAGCTCGCCGAGCTCGCGGTGCGCGACACCGGGCTCGGCAACGTCGCCGACAAGATCGCCAAGAACCGGCGCAAGACGATCGGCCTGCTGCGTGACCTCCATGATGCGCGCTCGGTCGGCGTCATCCTCGACGATCCCGCGCGCGGGCTGATCGAGATCGCCCGGCCGGTGGGCGTCGTCGCGGCGATCACGCCGTCGACCAATCCGGCGGCCACGCCGGCGAACAACATCATCAATGCGCTCAAGGGTCGCAACGCGATCATTCTGGCGCCCTCCCCGAAGGGCCATTCCACGCTCGAGCTTTTGCTCCGCTACGTGCACGCCGAGCTCGATCGCATCGGCGCGCCGCGCGATCTGGTGATGCAGCTTCCCGCGCCGGTGACGCGCGAGCGCACGTTCGAGCTCATGCGGCAGGCCGATCTCGTCGTCGCGACGGGGTCGGCGACCAACGTGCGCGCGGCGTACGAGAGCGGCACGCCGGCCATCGGCGTGGGGGTCGGCAACGTGACGGTGATCGTCGACGAGACCGCCGACGTCGCGGACGCCGCGGCGAAGATCGGGATCTCGAAGACGTTCGACAACGCGACGAGCTGCTCGTCGGAGAACAGCGTCGTCGCCGTCGCGTCCGTCGCCGACGGGCTGCTCCGCGCGTTCGCCGCGGAAGGGGGCGTCCTGCTCGATGCCGACGAGACGAAGCGGCTCGAGGCCGCGATGTTCGCGGGCGGCAAGCTGGCCCCGGCCTACGTCGCGCAGGATGCGCGCACGATCGCCGCCCTTGCCGGACTGACGCGCCAGGCCGTGCGGGATGCGCGCTTCCTGATCGTCGAGCAGGCCGGAGTCGGGCGCGGCCATCCGTTCTCGGGCGAGAAACTGTCGCCGGTGCTCGCGTTCTACCGCGCGGGCGATTTCGAGGCCGCCGCGGCGCGCGCCATCGAGATCCTGCGCTTCCAGGGCGCAGGCCATTCGATCGGGCTGCACACGCGCACGCCGGAACGCGCGCGGACGCTCGGGCTCGCGCTGCCGGTATGCCGCGTCATCGTCAACCAGGCGCATTGCTTCGCCACCGGGGGCAGCTTCGACAACGCGCTGCCGTTCTCGCTGTCGATGGGCTGCGGCACCTGGGGCCGCAACAGCATCTCCGACAACCTCGGCTATCGTCATTTCCTGAACATCACCCGCGTCGTGCGGCCGCTTCCTCCCGAGCGGGTGCACGAGCCGACCGACGACGATATCTTCGGCCGCTATCGCGCGAAACATGGCGCCTGACGCGCCCGACGCAACCTTTCGCGACGTCATCGACGCGCATGCCGCACGCAACCCGCGCGCACCGTTCCTGATCGCGCCCGAGCCCGGGCGCGCGATCGACTACGGAACGCTCCGCGCGATCTGCCGCGCGTTTTCGCGCATGCTCGTGGCGCGCGGCGTTCCCGCCGGCGCCACCGTGTCGTTCATGCTCGACAACGGCGCGAGCGCCGCGACGGTCTTCCTCGGCGCGATGTACGGCGGCTACGTCGTCTCGCCCATCAACCTGCACGCGCAGGACACCCAGCTCGAGTACACGCTCGCGCACTCCGACACGCGGCTCGTGTTCGCGACGGAGGAGCGCCGCGCGCGGCTCGAGGCGCTTCGCGCGCGCTGCGAAGCGCGGTTCGACATCGACGTCGTCGGCCCGGACGGGCTCGACCTTCCGGCCGACGACGGTGGCGAGCTTCATCCCCGCGTCGCGCGGGATGCGGCGATGCTGATGTACACGTCGGGGACGACCGGGCGCCCGAAGGGTGCGCTCCTGTCCCACGCGAACATGCTGGCAGGCGGCCGGGCGGTCGCCGAATCGCTCGCGCTGACGGGCGCCGACCGCGTGCTGTCGTCGCTTCCGCTCTATCACATCAACGGCCAGTGCATCGCGACGGTCGCCCCGCTCGTGTCGGGCGGCAGCATCGTGATGCCGCATCGCTTCAGCGTGTCGCAATGGTGGCCCCTCGTCGAGCGGCATCGGCCGACGTGGCTCAACATGGTGCCGACGATCATCGCGTACCTGCTGAACGGGCCCGAGCTCACGCCGGAGCAGCGGGAGGCGTGCCGCAACGTGCGGTTCGGCCGCTCGGCGTCGGCACCGCTGCCGCCCGAGCAGCATCGCGCGTTCGAGGCGCGCTTCGGCATCTCGGTGATCGAGGCGATGGGGTTGACCGAATGCGCGTCGGTCGCCTTCAGCAATCCGCTCGACAAGGCGCGGCGCAAGTACGGCTCCCCGGGTTTGCCGCTCGGCGTCGAGGCCCGCGTCGTCGACCTCGAGGGCCGGCCGCTTGCCGCGAACGAGCGAGGCGAAGTCGAACTGCGCGGGCCCAACGTCATGCTCGGTTACTACAACGCGCCGGAGGCGACCGGGTCCGCGTTGCGTGAGGACGGGTGGCTCAAGACCGGCGATCTCGGCTATCGCGACGTCGACGGTTACTACTTCATCACCGGCCGGCTGAAGGAGCTGATCATCAAGGGCGGCGAGAACATCGCGCCGCGCGAGATCGACGAGGCGCTGCTCGCGCATCCGGCCGTGCTCGAGGCGGCGGCCGTCGGCGTTCCCGATCCCGCGTACGGCCAGGAGATCCTCGCCTGCGTCGTCGTGAAGCCGGGCGCCGCCTGCACCGAGGAGGAGCTGCGCGCGCATTGCCTGCGAACGCTCGGCCGCTACAAGACGCCGCGCTACCTGCGGCTCGTCGCGCAATTGCCGAAGGGCCCGTCCGGCAAGGTGCAAAGGCTCAAGCTCGTCGAGCTCTGAGCGGTCGCGAAACCGGCGTCAGCGTGCCGCTCTGGTCGGCGGGCGGTGTGCGACGCGAGCGACTGGGGTGAT
>JBLMWW010000049.1:0-6776 GCA_050257435.1 Rudaea sp. | reverse complement strand
CCCCTATGAAGCTCTACCTCGGCAACAAGAACTACTCCTCCTGGTCGCTCCGCGGCTGGCTCGCCGTGAAGCTGTCGGGCGAGGCATTCGCGGAGATCGTCGTCCCGCTCGCCGGTGTCGTGCCGAACCCGGCCAACTTCGTGTTCTCGCCGTCGGGCCTTGTTCCATGCCTGCACGACGACGGCATGATCGTCTGGGATTCGCTCGCGATCGCGGATCACCTTGCCGAGCGGCACCCCGAAATGTGGCCGGCGGACCGGGTGGCACGTGCTTTCGCCCGCTCGATCACCGCCGAGATGCATTCGGGCTTCGCCGCGCTGCGCAGCGACATGTCGATGTGCGTCCGCGAGCGCGTTGACGTACGCCCGTGGTCGCCGCGCCTTGGCGCCGACATCGCGCGCATCTGCGCGATCTGGGACGAGGCGCGGCGCCGCTTCGGCCAGGAGGGCGCTTTCCTCTGCGGCCGCTATTGCCTCGCCGATGTTTTCTTCGGTCCGGTCGCGTTCCGTTTCCAGACCTACGACGTTCATCCGGAGGGCGCGGCCGGTGCGTATCTCGCGTCGCTGCTCGGGCATCCACACATGCAGGAGTGGGAGCGCGCGGCGCGGGCCGAGACGATGGTCATCGAGGCGGATGAGCCGCGCGTGCTCTATCGCGACAAGCTCGCTGCCACATCGCGGGCATGACCGGCGCAGGCACTGCAATGGAAGACCACGCCGTCGCCCAGATACGGGAGCGCATCCGCGCGGCGGTCGCCGACTCCCGGCCGTTGCGCATCCGTGGCGGCGGCACGAAGGATTTCTACGGCGAAGCGCCGACGGGCGAGCCGCTCGACGTGCGAGTCGTCAGCGGCATCGTCGCGTACGCGCCGAACGAGCTCGTGCTGACGGCCCGGGCCGGCACGCCGCTCGCCGAGATCGAGTCGGCGCTCGCCGAAAAGGGCCAGATGCTTGCGTTCGAGCCGCCGCGTCACGGCGCGGACGCGACGCTCGGCGGCGTGATCGCCTGCGGCTTCTCGGGACCGCGGCGGCCGCACGCCGGCGCGGCGCGCGATTTCGTGCTCGGCACGCGGGTCGTCGACGGCACCGGAACCGAGGTCGTGTTCGGCGGGCAGGTCATGAAGAATGTCGCCGGGTTCGACGTTTCGCGCCTGATGACCGGCGCGCTCGGCACGCTCGGCGTGTTGACGGAAATCTCGCTCAAGTGCCTGCCGCGCGCGAAGGCGGAGACGACGCGTGTCGTCGACTGCGACGGTGCGACCGCACTGCGCCTGATGAACGAGTGGGGCGGCAAGCCAATGCCGATCTCGGCGACGTGCTTCCACGACGAAAAACTGCGGGTGCGGCTCTCCGGTGCACCCGCGGCGCTTGCCGCCGCGGCGCCGATCGTCGGCGGCGCGGAGGTGGAGGGCGACGAATTCTGGCGCGCGCTGCGCGACCAGGCGCTCGATTTCTTCGCCCCCGCCGTCGCCGGCGACGCGACGCTTTGGCGGCTCAGCGTGCGAGCGACGGCGCCATGGAAGACGTGGCCCGGCGAAACGATGATCGAGTGGGGCGGCGCGCTGCGCTGGCTGCTCTGCCGCTCGCCCGTCGACCCGGCGTCGCTACGCGCATGGGCGGCCGGGAACGGCGGCCATGCGACGCTCTACCGCGCGCCCGACAAATCCGCAGGCACGTTCCAGCCACTGCCGCCGCCGATCCTCGCGCTGCACGAGCGCCTCAAGCAGGTGTTCGATCCGCACCGCATCCTCAATCCCGGCCGCATGTACGCGCATCTCTGATGGAAACGCGCCTGCTCCCCGCCATCGCGAGCACGCCCGAGGGCCGCGAGGCGGAGGCCATTTTGCGCGCCTGCGTCCATTGCGGCTTCTGCACGGCGACGTGCCCGACGTACCAGCTCCTCGGCGACGAGCTCGACGGGCCGCGCGGACGCATCTATCTCATCAAGCAGGCGCTCGAGACGGGCGAGGTGTCGGCGAAGACGCAGCTTCACCTCGATCGCTGCCTGACGTGCCGCAGTTGCGAAACGACGTGCCCGTCGGGCGTGCGCTACGGACGCCTCGTCGACATCGGACGCAAGTTCGTCGAGGATCGCGTCGCACGCGCGCCGGTCGAGCGCGCGCGGCGCAGCGCGCTGCGGCGCGGGCTGCTGTCGCGGTCGCTGTTCGGCACCGCGCTGACGCTCGGGCGCCTCGCGCGGCCGTTTCTTCCCGGCAGCCTGGCATCTTCGATACCGCAAGCGCGCGCTTCGGGCGCCTGGCCGGCGCCGCGCCATCGGCGGCGCGTGCTGATCGCGCTGGGTTGCGTGCAGCCTTCGCTCGCGCCCAACATCGACGCGGCCACGGCGCGCGTGCTCGATCGCGCAGGCATTTCGGCCCTCGCCATCGAAGGCGGAGGCTGCTGCGGCGCGCTTTCGTATCACCTCTCCGAGCACGACGAGGCGCGCGCGCTCGCGCGCCGCAACATCGACTCCTGGTGGCCGCACGTCGAGCGGGGCGCGGAGGCGATCGTCGTCACCGCGAGCGGCTGCGGCGTCATGGTGCGCGAATACGACCATCTGCTCGCGCAGGATCCGGCGTACGCGGAGCGCGCGCGACGAATCGCCGCGCTCGCCCGCGATCCGGCGGAGATCGTCGCCGGCGCGTGGGCCGATCTCGCGCCGCGGCTTGCGCGTCCGGCGCCATCGGTGCGGATCGCCTTCCATCCGCCGTGCACGCTCCAGCACGGCCTGCGCATTCGCGGGGAGGTCGAGCGTCTTCTGGTGGACGCGGGTTTCGCGCTCGTTCCGGTCGACGATGCGCATCTATGCTGTGGCTCGGCCGGCACGTATTCGATCCTGCAGCCCGCGCTTTCGAATGCGCTCAAGGCGAACAAGTTGCGCGCTCTCGAAGCGAACGCGCCCCACGTCATCGCCACGGCGAACATCGGCTGCATGACGCATCTGCAGTCCGGCACCGGCATCCCGGTCCGGCATTGGATCGAGCTCGTCGACGAGCTCGGTGCCGAGAGCCCGTCTCCCGCGGCCGGGGTGGCGCCTGCCCGCGAGCGGGCGAACGTATGAGATGAGTGCCGCGGGGCCGCCCCAAGGCACGAATCACGCCCCCTCGGGGGGCAGCGCAGCGGCGCAGCCGCAAGCGTGGGGGGATCATGCAAGCGATGCGCTTGCGCCGACGACGCGCGCGGCCTATCGGTCTTTCCTCGCGATTCCCACGCGCTGGATGGACAACGACACGTACGGGCACGTGAACAACGTCGTGTACTACGCGTATTTCGACACCGCCGTGAACGAGCACCTCGTTCGGGCGGGCGGCCTCGACATTCGCGAAAGCGCGGCGATCGGCATCGTCGTGGAGACGGCGTGCCGCTTCCACCAGCCGCTCTCGTTTCCCGAGACGGTCGATGCGGGCTTGCGCGTGACGCACGTCGGGCGCTCGTCGGTCCGCTACGAGATCGGGCTCTTCCGTCAAGGCGAGGACGATGCGGCCGCGACCGGCCGCTTCGTCCACGTCTGGGTCGATCGCGAGCATCGCCGTCCGGTCGATGTGCCCGAGGCGATCCGTGCCGCGCTCGCGCCGCTGCAGGTCGCCGGCGGCCGCGCCGCTTGAGCGGCGGCGTGGCGCTTCTACGCGAACAAGGGATTTCGCCCGCTCGACGAGGACGGCTCGCGCGCCTTCTTTGATCGGCGTGCGCCGGCCCGCCGCGGCCCATGCCGTGCGATGAGGCTAGAATCTGCGACCGCGGTCCGTCGCATCGACAGCCATCAAACCGAACAGGATGCAAGCCATGCGCATGCTCTTTTCCGCCATTGCAGCCACGCTTTCCCTTGCGGTCCCGAGCGCCGTGGCAGCGGCCGCACTCGAAGCGCCCATTCCGATGCGCGACTTCTTCCGCAATCCGGACCGGGCCTATTACCGGATCTCGGGCGACGGCCGGACGCTTTCGTTCATGCAGCCGTGGGAGCGGCGCATGAACATCTTCGTCCAGCGGGTCGGCAGCCGCGCCGAGCCGGTGCGCGTCACGGCCGAGAAGGATCGCGACATCCCGGACTATTTCTGGAAGGGCGCCGACCGCATCGTCTATACGAAGGACTTCGGCGGCGACGAGAACGACCACATCGTCGTCGTGGACCGTCGCGGCGGGGAGCCGAAGGACGTCACGCCCTACCCGGGCGTGAAGGCGCAGATCATCGATCCGCTGGTCGAGTTCCCGAACCGCATGCTGGTCGGGCTGAACAAGCGCGTGAAGGAGGTGTTCGACGCCTACGATCTCGATCTCGTCACGGGGAAGCTCACGCTGGTCGCCGAGAATCCGGGCAACATTACGCGGTGGGGCGCCGATCACCGCGGCCGCATCCGCTACGCGATCACCACCGACGGCGTCAACGAGACGTACCTGTATCGCGAATCGGCCGACAGCCCGTTCAAGCCGGTGCTGACGACGACGTTCCGCGATCAGTTCGCGCCGCAGTTCTTCACCGCCGACGACCGCAAGCTCTACGTCGCGTCGAACCTCGGCCGCGACAAGATCGCGATCGTGCTCGTCGATCCGGCGACGGCGAAGGAGCAGCGAATCGTTTATGCGCGCGACGACGTCGACGTCGGCAACGTCGTGTGGTCGCGGGCACGCAAGCGCGCCGCCTACGCGACCTACCTGACGTGGAAGCCCGAGCGGCACTATCTCGATCCCGAGGCGGCCCGCGTCTTCGGCCGCCTCGAGCGCAAGCTCGCCGGCTACGAGGTGACGCTGCAGTCGGTCACCGACGACGAGACGCGGATGATCGTCGCCGCGACGAACGACCGCACCCAAGGCACGCGCTACCTCTACGACAAGCGGACGGATCGGCTCACGAAGCTCGGCGACGTGCAGCCGTGGCTGCCGGAGGCGAAGATGGCCTCGGTGAAGCCGATCCGCTACCAGGCGCGCGACGGACTCCAGGTCAACGGCTACCTGACGCTGCCCAATGGCGTCGCGCCGAAGCAGCTTCCAGTCGTCGTGAATCCTCACGGCGGTCCATGGGCGCGCGACGGCTGGGGCTTCAATCCCGAGGTGCAGTTCCTCGCCAATCGCGGCTACGCCGTGCTGCAGGTGAACTATCGCGGCTCGACGGGGTACGGCCGGAAATTCTGGGAGGCGTCGTTCAAGCAATGGGGGCGTGCCATGCAGGACGACATCACCGACGGCGTCGAATGGCTCGTGAAGGAGGGCATCGCCGACCCGAAGCGCGTCTGCATCTACGGCGGCAGTTACGGTGGCTACGCGACACTCGCCGGCCTGACGTACACGCCGGACCTGTATGCGTGCGGCATCGACTACGTCGGCGTGTCGAACCTCTTCACGTTCCTGAAGACGATCCCGCCGTACTGGAAGCCCTACCTCGAGATGATGTACCAGATGGTCGGCGATCCGGAGAAAGACAAGGAACTCCTGACGGCCGCATCGCCCGCGCTCAACGCCGACAGGATCAAGGCGCCGCTGCTGATCGCACAGGGCGCGCGCGACCCGCGCGTCAACAAGGACGAGTCCGACCAGATGGTCGCGGCGCTGAAGGCGCGCGGCATCGACGTGCCGTACATCGTCAAGGACAACGAGGGCCATGGCTTTCGCAACGAGGAGAACCAGTTCGCCTTCTACGAGGCGATGGAGAAGTTCCTCGACAAGTACATCGGCAAATCGGTGAACTGAGCCCGGACCGGATCGCGATGCGTGCCGGCTCCGAGCGTCGCGACGCGCGCCGCTTCGTCGTCGTCCCCGCGGCCGGGAGCGGGTCCCGCTTTCGGGGACCGTTGCCGAAGCAATACGCGGACGTGGGCGGCAAGCCGCTGATCGCGCGCACGCTGGAGCGCCTGGCGGCCCTCGACGCCGCGGCGATCGTCGTCGCGCTCGCGCCGGACGACGCGCACTTCGAGCGCCGGGTCGAGCGGATGGATCGCGTGGAAGCGCTGCGCTGCGGCGGCGCCACGCGTGCCGATACGGTGCGCAATTCACTGGCGGCGCTCGCGGCCCGCTGCGCCGATGCGGACTGGATCCTCGTGCACGACGCGGCGCGTCCCTGCGTTCCGCGTGAGGCGCTCGCGCGGCTCGTGGAGGAGCTTGCTAACGCTCGCGTCGGTGGCCTGCTCGCGCTTCCGGTCGCGGACACAATCAAGCGCGGCGACGGCGAGGCGCCGGCGCACGTCCTGCGCACGGAGGACCGCAAGGGCCTTTGGCTGGCGCAGACGCCGCAGATGTTCCGTTACGGGTTGCTGCGCGCCGCTTACGCGCTCGACGCGGCGCGCGACGTGACGGACGACGCGCATGCGATCGAGCATCTCGCCGCGACCGGCGCGTGCGAAGCGCCGCGCCTGGTCGTCGGGAGCGCGGCGAACGTCAAGGTGACCTACCCCGACGATCTCGCGCTCGCTGCGGCAATCCTCGCACACCAGGAAGACGCATGAACATGCGCCTCGGCAACGGCTTCGACGTGCACGCGTTCGCGCAAGGACGCAGGCTCGTCATCGGTGGCGTCACGATCCCGCACGACCGCGGCCTCGCGGGCCATTCGGATGCGGACGTGCTGCTGCATGCCATCGCCGACGCGATCCTCGGCGCACTGGCGCTTGGCGACCTCGGCAAGCACTTTCCCGATACCGATCCGAAGTGGAAGGACGCCGACAGCCGGCGGCTGCTGCGCGAAGTGGCAACGATGGCGTCGGTGCGGCGCTACGACATCGGCAACGTCGACGCGACGATCGTTGCGCAGGTGCCGAAGCTCGCGCCGTACGTGGAGACGATGCGCAA
>JBLMWW010000048.1:0-21312 GCA_050257435.1 Rudaea sp. | reverse complement strand
ATCCCGTTCTGCTACTACGAGGCGGCGGCGAATCTGCTCACGAATCCGGTGCTCGATCCGTACGGGAAGATCCCCGAGTTCAAGTACTGCGCGGTGCGCGTGGCGGCGGGCGGCACGCCGGCCGCGACGCCCGGCTACGGCGAGCAGCCGGCGCTCGCCGCGGACTGACAAACGGGGTCAGGGCAAGAAAGGCCGTTTGGGCAAGCCCGGGTCGGAGCCGTAATCGGGGTCAGAGCCTTAATATTTGGCGCCGGACGAGCGTGCCGAATATTACGGCTCTGACCTCGATTTCGTGCTCCGACCCCCATCCGCCCTTATTGCTCTCACCCCGAATGATCGCGGCATGACCAAGAGCCGGCTCGAGGCGTTCAGCGATGGCGTGATCGCGATCATCATCACGATCCTCGTCCTCGAGCTCAAGGTGCCGCACGGCGAGAGCCTCGACGCGCTCGCGCCGCTCCTCCCGGTGTTCCTGACGTACGTGCTGAGCTTCGTGTATCTCGGCATCTACTGGAACAACCACCACCACATGCTGCATGCGACGGAACGGGTGACTGGCTCGGTCCTGTGGGCGAACCTGCACCTGCTCTTCTGGCTGTCGCTGATTCCGTTCACGACGGGCTGGATGGGTGAGAACCACTTCGCGAGCACGCCCTCGGCGCTGTACGGCGTCGTGCTTCTGATGGCCGCGATCGCGTACTGGATACTGCAGGGGCAAATCATCGCGTCGCAGGGTCCCGGGTCGCTGCTCGCGCGCGCCATCGGCAACGACTGGAAGGGCAGGCTCTCGCCGATCCTCTATCTAGCCGCGATCCCCCTCGCATATGCGTCGCACTGGGTCGCACAGGCGATCTACGTGCTGGTCGCGCTCATCTGGCTCGTGCCGGATCGGCGCATCGAGGACGCGTTGCGTAGCCGCAACGAGCTCGCGTAAATGCAGGTGGCGACCGAGGGCGCCGTCTTCGAGCCCGCGCCCTGATGATGCCGTCGCACGATCCGCTCGCGATGTCCGTGATTCTCGCGTCGGCCTTCGTGGCGGCGATCGTCAAGGGCGTCACCACGATGGGTCTCGGGCTGATCGCCATCCCGGTGATCGCGCTCTTCCTCGACGTCCAGACCGCCGTCCTGAGCCTTTTCATCAGCAAGCTCGTGAGCGACGTCGCGATGCTCGTCGAGTCGAAGCGGGATCTCACGTGGCGTTCGTCGCTGCGCCTCGCGTCGTTCGTCGCCGCCGGCGCGATCGCGATTCCAGTCGCCACCTATTTGCTCGCCAACCTGCACGGGAAATGGCTGCACATCTTCCTGGGCGCGAGCATCCTCGGATTCGTCGCCTACCAGCTCTCGCCGCGACCGATCGTCATTCCCGTTCGACACGAAGGACCCTGGGGTGCCGGGTTCGGCACGGCGGCGGGCGCGACGCAGGCGTTGACCGGCGTCGGCGGCCCCTACACGGCGATGTATCTCTACGCGCTCGGGTTGAAGCCGTCGCAATTCGTCTTCCTGTCGAGCGTCGTGTACCTGTTGTTCGACGTGACGCAGCTCGCGTCGATCCTCTACCTCGGCCTGTACGATCGCACGCGCCTGTTCTACGCGATCGCGACGCTCGCGCCGGTGCTCGCCGGGACGTGGATCGGCATTCGGCTGCGCGCGCGCATGCATGCGAGGGCCTTCAAGGCGGGGCTGCTCGTCCTGCTCACCGCGTCGGCGCTGAGCGTGCTCGTGCGCGGCATCGCGTCGTGAGCCGTCAGCCGCGGACCGCCTTCCAGAACATGTAGGCGCCGAGCGCGAAGAGCAGCGCGGCAAACGCGCGCCGCAGCTTGACCGCCGGCCAGCGATGCGCGACCGACGCACCGACCGGCGCGACGAGCATGCTCGCGACGACGATCGCCGCCATTGCGGGCAGGTACACATATCCCAACGACCACTTCGGCAGACCCGGCTGGCGCAGACCGGCCAATATGAAGCCGATGGTCGCCGCGACGGCGATCGGCAATCCGAGAGCGGCAGACGTCGCAATGGCCTGCTGAATCCTGACGCTGTGCCGCTCGAGAAAGGGGACCGTCACGAAGGCGCCGCCTGCGCCGAGCAGGCCCGAGACAACGCCGATGGCGCTCGCCACGCCGAACAATGCAGCCTTCCCCGGCAACGGACGTTCCCGCGTGGCATGGCGGGCGCGAAGCATGCGGAACGCCGCGAACCACACGAATGCCCCGAAGACGGCGGCGAATGCGCGGCCAGGCAACGCACTCGCGATCTGCGGGCCCACGAGCGAGCCGACGACGATCCCCGGGCCCATCGCGACGACGATCGGCCACAACACCGCGCCCCTGCGCTGATGCGCGCTCGCCGACGATAATGCGGTGAAGACCATCGTCGACGTGGCCGTCGCGACGGCCATGTGGACGACGTGGTCAGGCGGAAAGCTCGCGGCCGTGAAGAGGATCGTCAACAGCGGCACCATCGACATGCCGCCGCCGATGCCGAGCAGGCCCGCGAGGAAGCCGACGCCGCCGCCGAGGGCGAGCAGGAGCGGGAGGAGCGTCCAGTCCATCGAGCGAAACTGCGATCATAGCGGCAACGACAACGCCGCCGACGGGCGCTTCAACCGGGGCCGAGCGAACCGACATTGCGGCACGCCGCTTCGGCGCCGCGACCGGCGTCCCGGGCCGTTACGCCGATCGGCCGGCTTTCACGATGAGCCGCTCGACGATCTTCCATTCGCCCGCCGTGACCGGCGTGATCGACAACCGATTGCCGCGGCGTAGCGTGACCATGTCCTCCAGGCCCGGCGTCGAGCGCAGCGTCGCGATCGGAACGAGCGGCGTCTTGCGCACGAGCTTCACGTCCACATGGACCCAGCGCGGCGCATCGCGCGTGGACTTCGGATCGTAGTACGGGCTCTTCGCGTCGAATTGCGTCGCGTCGGGATAGGCGCGGCGCGCAACTTCGACGATGCCCGCGATGCCCGGCTCGGGGCAGCTCGAGTGATAGAAGAACGCGCGATCGCCGACGCGCATGTCGTCGCGCATGTAATTGCGTGCCTGGTAGTTGCGTACCCCGAACCATGCGGTGGTCTGCGCAGGCGCCGCGACCAAGTCGTCGATCGAGAACTCGGCGGGCTCCGATTTCATCAGCCAGTAGCGCATCAGCGGCGTTTCAGCTTTGCCAGGGATTGGGGCGGCCGGGATCGATTGCGTATTTCTCGATTGCCTGCCGGGCCGCGTCGCGATCGATGACATCGTCGTCGGCGAGCGCCTTGAGTGCCGCGACGGCGATGTGATGGCGATCCACCTCGAAGAAGCTGCGTAGCCGCTCGCGCGTGTCGCTGCGTCCATAGCCGTCCGTGCCCAGCGCGACATAGCGCCGGGGAACCCAGGCGCGGATCAGGTCAGGAACGGTGCGCACATAGTCGGTGGCGGCAATCACCGGGCCCTGCGTCGGCCCGAGACAGTCCTCCACCCAGCTCTGCTGGGGCACGGCGTTCGGGTTGAGGCGATTGCGGCGTTCCGCGTTCATACCGTCACGCCGCAGCTCCGTGAAGCTGGTCACGCTCCAGACGTTGGCGGCTACGTTCCAATCGGTCTCCAGCAGCTGCGCCGCCGCCACCACCTCGCGCAGGATGGCGCCGGCACCGAGCAGTTGTACGCACACCTGCCGGCCATCGGTGTTCGCGTCGCGAAGCCTGTACATTCCCCGGAGGATGCCTGGCTCGGCGCCCTCGGGCATGGCGGGATGGACGTAGTTCTCGTTCATGACTGTGATGTAGTAGAACACGTCCTGCTGCTGTTCGAGCATGCGACGCATGCCATCCTCCAGGATCGCGGCCAGCTCGTAGCCGAAGCACGGGTCGTAGGCCACGCAATTCGGCACGGTGGAGAACAGGAGGTGGCTGGAGCCGTCCTCGTGCTGCAGACCCTCTCCCGACAGGGTGGTGCGACCCGCAGTGGCGCCGATCAGGAAGCCGCGCGCACGCGAATCGCCCGCGACCCAGATCAGATCGCCCACGCGCTGGAAGCCGAAGCAGGAGTAGAAGATGTAGAACGGCAGCATTGGCGTGCCGTGCGTGCTGTAGCTCGTGGCCGCCGCGAGCCAGGACGCCACCGCGCCGGCCTCGGTGATGCCCTCCTCCAGGATCTGCCCGTCCTTGGCCTCCTTGTAGTAGAGCAGCTCGTCCTTGTCCTCGGGTTCGTAGAGCTGCCCGGTCGACGAGTAGATCGCGACCTGGCGGAATAGCGGCTGCATGCCGAAGGTACGTGCCTCGTCCGCCACGATGGGCACGATGTGCCGCCCAAGCTTCGAGTCGCGCAGCAGCTGCGCTAACACTTGCACGAACACCATCGTGGTGGACTGCTCCCGGCCAGGCGCGCCTTCCAGGAACTTCGCCAGCGCCGTACGGTCGGGCACGGCCAACGTCGGCCCGGTGGGCCTGCGCTCGGGCAAGTAGCCGCCAAGCGCTTCACGCCGCGCGTGCAGATATTTCATCTCGGGGCTGTCGGTGGCCGGCCTGTAGAAGCGCAGATGCGTCACGTCCTCGTCGGACAATGGCAGCGCGAAGCGGTCCCGGAAGGCGAGCAGCGCCTCGTCTTCCAGCTTCTTCTGCTGGTGCGCGCCCATCCTGCCCTGGGCCCCGTGCCCCATGCCGTAGCCCTTCTTGGTCTGCGCCAGGATCACCGACGGCTGTCCGCGGTGGCTCACCGCGGCGTGGTACGCGGCGTAGATCTTCACCGGGTCGTGGCCGCCGCGACGCAGGCGATCGATGTCCTCGTCGGACAGATGCGCGACGATGGCCTGCAGCTCGGGGTACTTGTTGAAGAAGTGCTCGCGGTTGAAGTGGCCGTCGGTGGCGGCGTACTTCTGGAACTCCCCGTCGACGGTCTCGTGCAGACGCTTGAGGATGACACTCTCGTCATCGCGGGCGAACAGCGGATCCCAGTCCGAGCCCCAGAGCACCTTGATGACGTTCCAGCCGGCGCCCGCGAACAGACCTTCCAGCTCCTGAATGATCGAGCCGTTGCCTCTCACCGGGCCGTCCAGCCGCTGCAGGTTGCAGTTGACCACGAAGATCAGGTTGTCCAGGCCCTCGCGCGCGGCGAGCGACAAGCCGGCGAGCGACTCCGGCTCGTCCATCTCGCCGTCGCCGACGAAGGCCCAGACTTTGCGGCCATGCGTATCGAGGATGCCGCGGTTGTCGAGGTAGCGCAGGAAGCGCGCCTGATAGATCGCGGTGATCGGCCCCAGCCCCATCGATCCGGTGGGGAACTGCCAGAAGCGCGGCATCAGCCAGGGATGGCAATAGGAAGACAGTCCCTGGCCGCCCACCTCCTGACGGAAGTTCTCGAGCTGCTGCTGTGAGAGTCGTTCTTCCAGGAAGGCGCGTGCGTAGACGCCCGGCGCCGCGTGGGGCTGGAAATAGATCAGGTCTCCCTGTTGCCCGGCGCGAAAGAAGTGGTTGAAGCCGACCTCGAACAGATCGGCGATGGAGGCATACGTGGCAATGTGTCCGCCGAGCTCCGCGGAGATCCTGTTGGCGCGCACGACCATGGCGAGCGCGTTCCAGCGCACCAGGGCCAGGACACGGGCCTCCAGCTCCGGGTGACCGGGAAACGGAGGCTGATCGGCCAGCGTGACCGTGTTGCAGTAGGGCGTGTTGAGCACCGGCGGCACCGGAACGCGCCGGGTACGGGCGTGGTCGAGCAGCCGGCGCAGGACGAAGTGCGCGCGCTCGCGTCCCTCGCTTTGGATGATCGCGTCGAGCGCATCCAGCCATTCCTTGGTCTCGACCGGGTCCGGGTCCTTCGGGAGCACGGTCCAATGGCCGGAAGCGGTCATGTCGCGAACGTCGGATTGGTCGGTCATAGGGGCTCGAGAAAGGCTCGGCTTCCGAAAGTGCCGTCGATGAGTGACGGAGAGCTCGAGAAGGTTCAGACCGGACAGCGGGTCAGCCGGCGCAACGCCGATTCCCGCGCGGGATCCGACCTACCGAATCGCGCACTCAGGTCCTTCCGCCTGGCGATGCGGCTCAATGCGGTGAGCGCGGGATCGGCATCGTGTAGCACACCGCGCTGCCCTCGAGCACGACGACGCCGTCGCCGCGCAAGACGCGCGTCTCCAGCTCGGTGATCGGCTTGTCGGGCCGAACCTTCGTGATCGTCACTTCGCCTGTAATCGTATCGCCCGGACGCACCGGAGCCTTGAAGGCCCAGTTGACCTGCATGAACACCGTGCCCGGTCCCGGCAGCTCTTCCGCCACGACGGCGTTCAGGATGGCGCTGATCACGCCACCCTGTACGACGATCGCGCGAAACGGTGTCGCGCGCGCCGCCGCTTCGTCGTAATGCAGCGGATTCCGATCTCCGCTGATCTCGGTGAAGAGCTCGATGTCGCGCGAAGTGACTTGCCTCGTCCTGCGCGCGACCTGGCCGATTTCCGGCATTCCGTTGGGCCAGACATTTCTCTCGGCGTTCATGTTCATCTCCGTTGACATACCCGAAGGATCATCGGTCCAGCGGTCGACAAGATAGGGTTCACGACCGTCGCTCCGCCGGCCGCGAGCCGCTCGCGTGCGTTCGCGCCCCGATCGTCACCGTGCCCGGATGATCCGCCCGATGCCGACGATGCGCTCGATCGCGGCGACGAGAATGACGATGAGCGCGATCTGCAACGTCGAAGCGGCGGCGATGACGAGCTGGCTGCCCTGGAATTGCAGATAGCTGAAGATCTCGATCGGCAGCGTCGTCGCGCCCGGGCCGGTCAGGAACAGCGCGGTGTTGAGCTCGCCGAACGACACGATGAACGCGAAGAGCCAGCCCGACAGCACGCCCGGCCAGACGAGCGGCAGCGTCACGAGAAAGAGCGTCCGCAGCGGTCCCGCGCCGAGGCTTTGGCCCGCTTCCTCGAGCGCCGGATCGAGCGACTGCGCGCTCGCGAGCACCGTGCGGAACCCGTAGGGCATGCCGACGATGGCATGCGCAAGCAGCAGCCCGGGGAACACCGGCATGCCGATGGTCTTGTAGAGGAGGAGAAGGGCGACGCCGAGAATCAGCGTGGGAAACACGAGCGGAGCGAGGAACAGCGATTGAAGCAAGTTGGCGACGGTGCCGCGCCGGCGTGCGAGGAACAGCCCCCCCAGCGTGCCGAGCGCCGTGGCGATCGTCGCGGCGAGGAGCGCCAGTTCGAGACTCAATGCGAAGGCGCTGCGCATGTTCTCGAGCCGGAAGAACTCGACGAACCAGCGCAAGGAGAAGCCGGGCGGCGGAAACTCGAAATAGTCGTTCGGCGAAAAGGCGGCGACGACGACGATCGCGATCGGCACGATGACGAGCACGAGCGCGATGGCCGTCGCGGTGCCACGCAACGCGCGGGCGAAATGCCGCGTCGCGATCACTGCCCGGTCCCCTGCACCCTGCCGGGGCGCAGAAGCGCGAGGATCAGCGCGGTCACCGCGAGGGCCAGCGCCAGCAGGATGAATGCGAGCGCGGCCGCACGCGGCCACTGGTACGCGGTCACCGCGTCGTAGATCATGCTCACGAGAAGCTTCGAGCGCGGTCCTCCGAGCAGCGTGATCGTCACGTAAGCGGAAAGCGTCAGCAGGAACACGAGCAGCGTTCCCGACGCGATACCCGGTGTGGAGAGCGGCAGCGTGACATGGAAGAACGTCCGCACCGGGCCGGCACCGAGCGACTGCGCGGCCTCCTCGTAGCGCCGGTCGAGGCCCGCGAGCGAGTTGGCGATCGAGATCACCATGTAAGGGAGCAGGATCGTCATCAGCCCGACGACGACCGCCTGCGTCGTGTAGAGAAGATCGAGCGGCGCGTCGATCACGCCCAGGTCGCCGAGCGCCCCGTTGATGACGCCCCGCCGCCCGAGCAACGCCACCCAGCCGTATGCGCGCACGACGTTGCTGACCATCAGCGGAAAGAGCAGGAGCAGCATCACGAGCATCCTACGGCGCGGTGGCTGCAATGCCACGAAATAGGCCACCGGATAGCCGATCAAGAGGGTCAGGCCAAGAATCACGGCGGCAACGCCGAGCGTGCGACGGATGATCGCGAGATAGAACGAATCGCCAAGGACCGCGACGTAGTTCCGCAGCGTCAGCGCACTGCCGTAAAGCTCGCTCGACGAGGGCGCGTGCAGACTCACCCAGAACAGGTGGACGACCGGAACGACGAAGAAGAACGCCATCATCGCGAGCGGCGGTGCGATCAGGAACCACGACCACCGCGCGCTCACCGGTGCGCCCTCCGCGCTTCGCGCTGCGGGACCGATTCGCGCCTGGGACGGCCCTGCGCGCTCATGTGCGTTCCGTCTGCGGTGCGTGCGCGCCTTCCGCCTCGGTTTCGAGCACGACCGCGCTTTCGGCGTCCCACGCGCAACGCACGGCATCGCCGACCGACCAGCCGTCCGCGCGCACGTCCTGTTGATGCGACAGCAGCTCACCCGCGGCGCTGTCGCAATAGAAGTGCGTGACCGGTCCGCGGTAGACCACGTCGCGAATGCGCGCGGGCAGCCCGGCGCCGTCGACCTGCGCGATGCGCACGCGCTCGGGACGGATCGCCATGCGCACGCGCGTTCCGGGCGATGCGCTCGACCGCAGCGCCACGCGTCCTGCGCGGGTCTCGACGACGGCATCGGCGCCGTCTCTGGCGACGACCACGCCATCGACGAAGTTGCTCGCCCCGAGGAATCCCGCGACGAATTCGTTGCGCGGCCGATCGTAGATGTCGCGCGGCGGCCCCGCCTGCTCGATGATGCCGTTGCGCATGACCGCGACGCGGTCGGACAGCGTGAGCGCCTCCTCCTGGTCGTGCGTGACGAACACGGCGGTGATGCCGAGGCGCTGCTGCAGTGCGCGCAGCTCGACCTGCATTTCCTCGCGCAGCATCTTGTCGAGCGCGCCGAGCGGCTCGTCGAGCAGCAGCACCGCTGGCTTCACGACGATCGCCCGCGCGAGCGCGACGCGCTGTTGCTGGCCCCCGGAAAGCTGGCGCGGATAGCGGTCGGCAAGCGCGCCGAGCTTGACGAGGTCGAGCGCCTCCTTGACCGCGCTCGCGCGCGCGGTGCGCCCGAAGCGGCGCATCCGCAGGCCGAACGCGACGTTCTCCGCGACACTCAAATGCGGAAAGAGCGCGTAGCTCTGGAACACCATGCTGAAGTCCCGTCGATACGGAGGACGCGCGGTCACGCGCTCGCCGCGAATGTAGACGTCGCCCGCATCCGGCTGCTCGAAGCCCGCGATCAGCCGTAGCGTCGTCGTCTTGCCGCAGCCGGATGGACCGAGCAGCGAGAAGATCGTCCCGCGGTGGATCGCCAGCGTGACATCGTCGACGGCCACGACGGTGCCGAAGCGCTTGCGCACGCTCGCGAGGCGGACGTCGATCTCGGGCTCGTCCGGAATGTGCGGCGCGTGCACAGCCGGCGGCGTCATCGGGCCTCCGCAAGCGCGCGATTCCAGATCGCGACTCGCGTCCAGCATTCGAGGAGCGATATTGCGAGCTCGGCCTCCATCAGCCGCTGCGCAACCGTTGCCTGCGAAACGTCGCGCGCCCCCACCGCCGATGCGAGATGGCGCCATGCGGGCAGCAAATCGTCGTCCCCCGCCGATTCCATCATGACGGCCGCCGCATGGTCAGCCGCCGGCGCGATCCGTTGCGAAAGCCGGCTCGCCAGGTCGCGCAGCAAATCCGCTTCGCCGCCGGCACCCAGATCGCGAAGTGCCGCGAGCGTGCGCCGAGCGAACGCGGCGAGCGCGATCTCGTCCGTGGAAGAGCGGTCGCGTCGCGGCCGATCGTCCGATCCGGATGGACGCGCGCGAGGTTCGTCCGACGCCACACCGTGCGCACTTCGATAACCTGACAGCAGCATGTCGACCGCGTTCGAGACGAGCCGAAAGCTCGGTGCGTCGGCCCCGCGGTAGTGGCGCAGCGTGTCGCGCATCGTCTCGGCGCCGCGAATCGGCAGGTAATGCCGGACGTAGCCGTCGAGCGCGATGTACTTGCGGATGAGATCGCCCATCTCGGGGTGCGGCGAGAAGAGGACGGCGCGCCCGCGTCGGCCCTCGGTCACGAGAATCGCCGGCTTGCCGGCCATGTCGCGCTCGAAGCGCTCGCGATCGAGCGGATTGTCGATCGAAAGCCGGCCGGGAAGCGCGAGCGCGCTAAACGTCGCCGCGACGTCGACGCCGCTTCCCAGCGCGTCGTAGATCGGCCCGTGGTAATACGGCACCTCCATCGTCGGGGGGCACCCGAACGCAAGCGGCCCCTCGGCGAGCGCCACCGAAACGATGCCGACGCCACTCTGCAGATATTCGTGCGTGTAGAGGGGCTTCGCCTGCGCGGCGCCGGTCCACGCCGGCCGTCCGGCCGACAGGTAGAAGGCGCCGCCGCACGAGCCGATGGCCGCGCCGCCTCGGGCGAGGAAGTCGCGCACCCGCGCGTCGGCGCCCGGCGCGTCTTCCGCGGCGTCGATGCCCCAGGTCGCGAAACCGCCGGGCAGGATCAGCAGGTTCGCGTCGTCGAGCGCGCCGTGCGCCAGCGCCGACCCGTCGCACGGCACGTAGTCGATGCCGAGCCGCAGCAGGCAGAGCGCGTAGTACGCGAAGTAGGGAAACTGCGATGCGCGGCCCGCGAACAGGCGCACCGCGGGGCGCGCGAGTTGCCGCGCGTCGGCGGGCACGTCGCCACGCCACGCGCCGATCGCGAGTCCGAGACGCGCCAGCGCCGCGCGCTGCGGTGCCGATAGCTCGAGCAGGTAGTCGCCCGCATCGGCGGGGCCGCCCGCGCCTTGCATCCACCATGCGCGCGCGCCCGAAGCGAGCGCTCGATGGACGGCAAGCGCGACGTCGAAGCCGTCGCCGTTGGCGCGCCAGCCGAGGAGGACGATCCCCGGCTGGTCACTCGCCTCGGGCATCGGTTACGGCGCCTGTTCCAGCGTGAACAGGGCTAGCCGGCGACGGTGCGGTTCCAGCGTTCGACCCACGCCGCGCGCTTGTCGGCCATCATGCCGAGGTCGAGCTTGATCAGGCGGTCGAGCTGCTCCTGCGGGAACTTCACGCGCTCCTGCAACTCGGGCGGCAGCTTGGAGATCGTCTCCTTGTTCGTGCCGCCGTAGTTGTAGATCTTCGCCGCGAACGTCTGCACGTCGGGGTCCATCGTCACGTCGATGTACTGCTCGGCCGCTTCGAGGTTCTTCGTGCCCTTCGCGATGCAGGTGCCCGACGTGTAGGCGATGCCGCCCTCCTTTGGATACACCCATTCGACCGGCGCCTTCCATCCCTTGACCGTGTATGTCTGCGATTTGTAGAGGATGCCGATCATCGCGTCCTCGGTTCGCATCGAGTTCATCATCGTGTCGGTGTCCTTGGCCCAGATCGGGCGCAGGTCCGCCATCTTCTTCAGCATCGCGAAGCCGGCTTCCTCGTCGCTCTGCGGCTTGCCGGCGGCGACCGCGCCGATCGGAATGATGTAGGAGCCGATCGAGTGCGAGATCTCCGGCAGCACGATGCGGCCCTTGAACTCGGGCCGCCACAGATCCGCCCAGCCAGTGGGCGGGTTCTTGACGAGCTTCGTGTTGTAGATGATGCCGATCACCGAGAAGATCTGCGGCACCCAGTAGTCGTTCCAGAACGTCGGAATCATGTTGCGCAGGTTCGGCATGCGCGGCGAGTTGCGGTCGATCTTCTCGGCGACGCCCTGCTTGATCGCGAGCGGAACGAGGCCGTCGGCGAGCTGGAACAGGTCGGCCGGCGGATTCGGCTGGCTCACCTTGATCTTCGTGATGCGCTGGACCGGACTCGCGCCGCGCTCCTGGACGACCTTGATGCCGGTGCGTTTCTCGTACGCGGCGTCGACGTTGTCGCGCATCGCATCGCCCCACTGGCCGCCCCACGTCATCACGACGATCTGCTCGGGCTTCGCGAACGCGTAGCGCGGCGCGAGCGGGCCCATCAGGGGCACGGCCAGTGCCGCACCACCGGCCTTCAACCACTCTCTCCTCCTCATGCCTGCCTCCTTTCCGGTTCGGGTTCTCGGTCCTTGCAGCCAGCCCGGTATATTCTAGTCTTCCGCAGTGCGCGAAGTTGCGGCCGCCGGCCGGGACGCGAAACGACATGCGCGACACGAAACGCTCCTTGACCCTCGAGGATCTGGCCCGCCTCGCCGGGGTGTTCGCCGACGAACGCGACGCGGACCGGCTTTATTCCGCGGCGGACGCGCTCGTACGCGACGTCATCGGGCATCGCCTGTTCACGCTGATGCGCGTTCACGAGTCGACTGCCGAGGTCGAGCGCGTCTACAGCAGCAACCCCGTCGCCTATCCGGTGGGGGGGCGCAAGCGAAAGCAGGGCACGCCATGGAGCGCCGCCGTGCTGGATCGGGGCGAAGTGTTCGTCGCCCGCACACCGGAAGAGGTGCGCGATGCCTTCTCCGACTACGACCTCATCGAAAGCCTCGGCGTCGGCTCGATCATGAACGTTCCGCTCGCCTACGGCGGCCGCCGCCTCGGCACGATGAACATCTCGCATGTCGCGAACTGGTTCACGCCCGAGGATGCGGCGGCCGCCCGGCTGATCGCGCCGTTCCTCGTGCCGCCGCTGCTCGTACCTTAACGCGGCGCGGCGACCTCGCGCCAAGGTATCGCGTGCCGACCCCGCTGCTCGCAGTGTCGGATCTGGCGCGCAGCTTCTACGGCGTGCACGCGCTCGACGGCGTGCATCTCGCCGTCGAGGCGCATCGGATCACGGGGCTCATCGGGCCGAACGGCGCGGGCAAGACGACGCTCTTCAATTGCATCTCGGGCATCGTCCCGCCCGATCGCGGCAACGTCGTGTTCGACGGGCGCGACATTACCGGCTGGCGGCCGGACCGCATCGCCGGCGCCGGCCTGGTGCGCACGTTCCAGATCGCACGCGGCTTTCCGCGCCTCTCCGTCTACGAGAACCTTCTGCTCTACGGCGACCGGCAGCCGGGCGAGCGCGTCGGCAGCGCGTTGCGCCGTGCCTCGGAGGCGCTGCGGCGCGAGGACGCGCTCCTCGAGGCCGCGTACGCCATCGCGCAGCGGCTCGATCTCGTGCCGGTCCTCAATCGGCCCGCATCGAGCCTGTCGGGCGGACAGAAGAAGCTGCTCGAGATCGGCCGGGTGCTGATGGCCGATCCGAAGATCGTCCTGCTCGACGAGCCCGTCGCCGGCGTCAACCCTTCGCTCACGCGCGAGATCGCCGGCCACCTGCGACGGCTGGTGGACGAGGGACTCACGGTCCTGCTGATCGAGCATCATATGGATACGATCGCCGCGCTTTGCGATCGCGTCGTCGTCCTGGCCGGCGGTCGCAACCTGGCGGAGGGCACGTTCGCCGAGGTCGCGGGCGACCCCGCCGTGCAGGAGGCGTACATGGGCCGGCGGCAATGACGTCGACGGAGAACGAGCTCCTCGTCGTCGACGGGATCGTCGCCGGCTACAGCGCCGCCGACGAGGTGTTGAAGGGCGTCGACCTGCGCGTCGCCGCCGGCGAGATCGTCGGCATCATCGGGCCGAACGGCGCGGGCAAGTCGACGCTCGTGAAGACGATCGCGGGGCTGCTCGTCCCGGGCCGCGGCCACATCACGCTCGACGGCCAATCGATCGAAGGCCGCGCGCCGCGCGACATCAGCCGGCTCGGGGTCGCGTACGTGCCGCAGGAGCAGAACGTCTTTCCGACGATGACGGTGCGGGAGAACCTGGAGATGGGCGGCTACGTCGACAAGGCGGGGAGCCGCGACAGGATCGACCGCGCGTTCGAGCGGTTTCCGATTCTCCGGGAACGCCGCCGCGTGGCCGCGCGGGCGCTGTCGGGGGGCGAGCGCCAGGTGCTCGCGATGGCGATGGCGCTCATGGTCGAGCCCACGGTCCTGCTCCTCGACGAGCCGTCCGCCGGCCTGTCCCCGCTCGCGGCCCTGCGCCTCTTCGAGGACATCGTCGCCGTCAACCGCGCGGGCGTCGCGATCGCGATCGTCGAGCAGAATGCGCGCGAGGTCTTGACCATCGCCCATCGCGCGTACATCCTCGTCGACGGCCGCAACCATCGCGACGGCGAGGCAGCGGCGCTCGCGGCCGATCCCGACATCCGGCGCGTCTTTCTCGGCGGATGACGCCGCGGGCTCGCGCAGATACCAACGACCAAGGAGGCAGCGTCATGTCCGATCGCACGCACGAAGCGCGTCGACGATTCCTGAAGGGTTCCGGCGCGCTCGCGCTCGCCGGCATGGCGCCCGCGATCCTGCGCGCGCAGGAGAGCCCGCTGCAACTCGGCGTGCTGACGCCGCTGACCGGCGCCGGCGGCTTCGACGGTCCACGGATGGCCAAGGCGATGCAGGCGGTGATTGACGAGGTCAACGGCGCCGGCGGACTGCTCGGCCGCAAGGTGGTGCTCGTCGTCGAGGACAGCCAGACGAATCCGGAGGGCGCGGTCCGTGCGGCGCGCAAGCTGATCGACGTGACGAAGGTCCCCGCGATCATGGGCACGTGGGCATCGGCGGTGACGTCGGCCGTCGCGCCGGTGTGCTGGGAAAGCAGGACGTTCCTGACGACGGTGTCCGGCGCGGACTCCATCACCAAGCTGCCGCACCAGGGCTACCTGATCCGCACGCAGCCGAACAACCACCTGCAGGCGGGAAAGCACGCCGAATTCATCGCGGCGCAGGGCGTCAAGCGCTGCTTCATGATGTCGATCCAGGCGCCGTTCGCGAAGCCGACGCAGGAGCGCGCGACCGAGGTCCTGAAGCAGAAGGGCTCGCAGATGGTCGGCACGCTGATCTACGACAAGGACAAGACGACGTACCGCTCGGAGGTCGACCAGGCGCTGAAGACGAACCCGGATCTCATCTACCTGAACGGCTACGCGCCGGACGTCACGATCCTGCTGCGCGATCTCTACCGCGCCGGCTATCCGGGCCTGCGCTTCGCGCAGTCGTACGCGGTCACGAGCAAGGTGCTGGACGCGCTGCCGCACGAGGTCACCGAGGGCGTGATCACCGTGCAGCCCTCCGCCGACGTGGGATCGCCTGCGTACGATCTCGCGCGCAAGCGCCTCGGCATCGCGGAGCCCGATTCGTACGAGTCGCAGGCGACGGACTGGGCGAGCCTCGTGTCGCTCTCGATCGCCAAGGCGAAGGCCGCGAGCGGCACCGCGATCCGCGACAACGTGCGCAAGATCTGCCAGGGCGGCGGCACGAAGGTCTACAGCGCCGTCGAGGGCCTGAAGCTCCTCGGGGAGGGCAAGGACATCAACTACGAGGGCGCGAGCGGTCCATGCGACTTCACGGACATCGGTGACATCACCGACTGCAAGTTCCGCTACAACAAGGTCGCCGGCGGCAAGTTCGTCCTGCTGAAGGTCGCGTAGCGCGCATGCCGACGCTCGCGGAGGTCGGCCAGCTCGTCGTGAACGGCGTCATGGCGGGGACGATCCTCGCCGTGCCGGCGATCGGCCTGACGGCGATCTACGCGGTCCTGCGCTTTCCGAACTTCGCGCTCGCCTCGCACGCGACGATCGGCGCGTTCGCCGGCTACGTCGCGAACGCGAAGCTCGGCCTGCCGCTGCTGCCGTCGGTGATCGCCGCGTTCGTGTTCGCGGGAGGCGTCGGCGTCGTCACCGACGAGGCGGTGCTGAAGCGCTTCCGCCCCGCCGGATACATCACGACGGCGATCGCGTCGATCGCGCTCACGATCGCGCTCGAGAACGTCGTGCGCTTCGCCTTCGGCAACGAGCTTCGCGGCTACGACCTGCCGATCGTGCGCGACTGGCGCTTCGGCACGATCCGCGTCGGTCCGCAACAGGTCGAGAACCTCGCGATCGCCACCGTCGCGATGGTCGCGCTGTTCGCTTTCCTCGCCTTCACGCGCCTCGGCAAGGCGATGCGCGCGGTGGCCGACAATCCGATGCTGGCGAGCATCAAGGGGATCGATGCCGACGCGATCGGACGCCTCGTCAATTTCGTCGGCATGGGCCTCGCGGGCCTCGGCGGCATGCTGATCGGCCTCGACACGACGATCGATCCGCTGACCGGCTTTCGCGCGATCCTCTCGGTGTTCGCCGCCGCCGTCGTCGGCGGGCTGGGCAGCATTCCCGGCGCGCTGCTGGGCGCGCTCACGGTCGGCGTCGGCGAGGAGCTGTCGCTGCTCTTCCTGTCGCCCGATTACCGCAGCGCGGTCGGCTTCGTCGCGATCCTGCTCGTGCTCACGCTGCGCCCGCGCGGCATCCTCGGTCCCCGCGCGTACTGATGGAGAACTACCTGATCGCGATGGCGGTGTCGGGCGGCATCTATGCGCTGATGGCGCTCGGCGTGAACGTGATGTGGGGCTTCGCCGGCATGGTGAACCTCGGCCTCGTCGGCTTCTTCGCGGTCGGCGCCTACGCGAGCGCGCTCTTGACGCTCAAGGCGGGATGGACGATCGCCGCCGGCATGGGTGCCGCCGCGATCGTCGCGGCCGCCGTCGGCGCGGGCGTCGCGCTCATCACGGTGCGGCTGCGCGGAGACTACCTCGCGATCGTGACGCTCGGCTTCGCCGAGACGATCCGCATCGTCGCGAGCAACGCGATCGGGTTCACCAACGGCACCGACGGGCTTTCGGGGATCCCCGGCCCCTATCGCGCGGCGCTGTCGCCCGAAGCGTTCAACCTGCTCTACCTCGCGATCGTCGGCGTGATCGTCGCGCTCGCGTACGCGATCTCCGAGCGGCTGCGCGCGTCGCCGTTCGGACGCGTGCTCCGCGCGATCCGCGACGACGAGCAGGTCGCGAGCGTCGCCGGAAAGCACGTCACGCGCTTCAAGGTGCAGGCGTTCGCGCTCGGCTCCGCCGCGCTCGGACTCGCCGGCGCGCTCTACGCGCACTACACGTCGTATATCGCGCCGGACATCTTCGTTCCGCTCTTCACGCTCTACATCAAGCTCGCGCTGCTGCTGGGTGGGCTCGGCAACAACCGCGGCGCGATCGTGGGCGCGTTCGCCGTCGTGTTCCTGCTCGAATCGACGCGCTTCGTGATTCCGTTCGTGCCGGGCGTGACGCCGGTGCAGGGCGCCGCGATACGCGAGTTCCTCGTCGCCGTGCTCCTGCTCGTCGTCCTGCGCTACAAGCCGACGGGGATCGTACCCGAACGGCTCGTCGTTCTGCCCGTGCCGCCCGTCCGGCGCTACCAGCCCACCGCGTAGCAGGGTCGGCGCGGATCGGCGCCCGCGGCGATCACCCCGTTCGCGCGATCGACGCGCTGCACGCAGACGGCACCCGCGCGCCACACGAAGTCCGGCCACAGCGCGACGTCGTGACCGCGCGCCGCGAGCCCGTCGCGCACCGCTGCGGGGATGCGGTCCTCGACGTAGAGCAGCCCCGGCGAGTAGCTGTGCGGCTCGAACGAGTCAGGAAAGCTGTACGACGCGAAGCGCGGCGCCTCCACCGCCTGCTGCGGATTCATGCCGAACACGCTCATGTTGAGCAGTACTTGCAGGAGCGCCTGCGCCTGCACGTCCCCGCCCGGTGTCGCGAGCGGGAGCGGACCGCCGTCGGGCATGAACGCGAGCGCCGCCATCGGCGTGAGCCGGGGCCGCTTGCCGGGCGCGACCGACGAAGGATGCGCGGGGTCGGCCCAGCTTTGCGAGCCGCGCGACGACGGGCACAGACCGGTACCAGGGATGACCGGCGTGTCGTACGACGGATCGCTCGGCGTCGCGACGAACGCGTTGCCGTCGCGATCGATCACGCTCACGCACGACGTGTCGTGCGCACCGGCGGCGGCGCGCTGCCGGGTGGCCTTCGGCGCCTCGACGCGTGCGGATGCCCCCGCCTCGCCGGCGGGCGGCAACGCGGGCCAGGCGCGGTCCATTCGCAACAGCGTGCGCCGCTCCGCCGCGTATGCGGGCGACAGGAGCGTATCGACCGGGACATCGACGAAGCGTGGATCGCCGAAGTAGCGCTCGCGATCGGCGAAGGCGAGCTTGATCGTTTCGGTCAACGCGTGCACGTAATCGAGCGAGTTGTGCCCCATCGCGCGCAGATCCATGCCGGCGAGGATGTTCAGCATCTCGAGGAACGCGGGGCCCTGGCACCAGGCGCCGCATGCATGGACGTCGAGCGCACCGAAGCGGGTGCGCACCGGGGGCTCGACCGAGACGCGAAAGCCGGCAAGATCCTCGAGCGTCAGAAGACCGTCGTGCTCGCGGTGATACGCGACGATCGCCCGCGCGATGTCACCACGGTAGAAGGCATCGCGCGCGGCCTGCAGTCCCGCCGCGCGCCCCTTCGGCGACGCCGCTCGCTCCTCGTCGGCCATGTACTGCAGCGTGCGTCCGAGATCGTGCTGCACGAAGCGCTCGCCCGGGCGCGGCGGCGCCCCGCCGGGCAGATAGATCGCGGCGCTCGACGGCCAGCGCCGGTAGTCGTCGGCGTGCAGCGCGATCATCTCCGACATCAGCGCGTACATCGGGAAGCCGTCGCTCGCGAAGCGGATGGCGGCCGCGGCGCACTCCCCGAAGCTGCGCGTGCCGAACCGCTCGAGCGCGGTGATCCAGGCATCGGGCGCGGCCGGTACGACGGTGCGCAGCACGCCGTGCGGGATCGATCCGCCGTGCCGCTCGACGAAATAGCCGGGCGTGATCGCCCGCGGCCACGTACCGAGGCCGCTGATCGTCAGTACTTGGCGCGTAGCGGCCTGGTAGACGATGATCGGCGCGACGCCGGCGACGTTGACGAGATCGCTTTGCAGGACGCCGAGTGCGATCCCCGCCGCGACGCCGGCATCGACGGCATTGCCGCCCGCTTCGAGCATCGCGAATGCCGCGTGCGCAGCGCCGTAGTGCCCGGCCACCGCCATGTGCCGTGTCCCCATGACGGCGGGACGCAGGCTCTCGATGCGGTCGACGGCCAGTGGCTTCGAAATCGAATCGGTCATCTCGGTGCTCCCGTGATCAGGCGCCGCGGACGCGCAGGAGACGTATCACGCGCGGGGGACACGCGCCTGCTCGCCCGCATCCCGAGCGAGCGACGATCGCGTCGCGAGCGCATGGTCGAGGATCGCGCTCGCCTCGCACAACTCGTCGCCGTCGAGAGCAAGGCGCGGCGCGCGCACGCGGTGCGTGCCCATGCCGACGCGCTCCTGCGCGAGCTTGATGAGCTGCACGAACTTCGGCACCGTATCCATGCGCAGCAACGGCAGGAACCAGCGATAGAGCGCGAACGCGTCGTCGCGGCGGCCTTCCATCGTGAAGCGGAAGAGCGCCACCGATTCGGCCGGGAACGCGTTGACGAGCCCGGCGATCCATCCCGTCGCGCCGGCGCCGATCGCCTCGACGATCGCGTCGTCGACGCCACATAGGATATGCAGGCGGTCCGCGACCAGCGCGCGAATGGCGGTGACGCGCCGCACGTCGGTGCTCGACTCCTTCACCGCCTGGAGGTTCGGCAACTCGCGCGCGAGCTCCGCGATTTGCTCGGGCACGAAGTCGGTCTTGTACGCGACGGGGTTGTTGTAGAGCATGCACGGCAGGTCGGTCGCGGCGATGACGGCGCGCACGTGCGCCTTCATCTCGCGCCAGTCGGTGCTGTACACGTAGGGCGGCAACACCATCAGCGCGTGCGCGCCCGCGGCCTTCGCGTCGCGCGCGAGCGCCACCGCCTCGGCCGTGCCGAGCGCCGCGACCCCGGGGATCACCGGAACGCGCGCGCCGACCGCGTCGACGCACACCTCGATCACGCGTCGCTTTTCGGCCGTGGCCAACGTCGCCGATTCGCCGAGCGATCCGAGCGGCACGAGCCCGGTGCAGCCATGCTCGACCAGCCAGCGCGCGTGCTCGGCGAGAAAGCGCTCGTCGACGCGATCGCGCTCGTCGAAGGGCGTCGTCAGCGCGGGGATCACGCCTTGCCAGGTTACGTTCATCGGATCGATCCTCACGTTCGAATTCGGCGGCGCTAGGCCGCATGGGCCACGGCCGGATTTGCATAGCGATCGGGATCCAGCGCGCTGATCGCGCAAGAGGGCGCCTCGCCGGACAGGAGCTCTGCGATCAGCTTCCCCGTGATCGGCGCGAGGCTCACGCCCATCATCGCATGGCCGGTCGCCACCGAGAGATTCGCGAAGTGTTTCGAGCGGCCGACGTACGGCAAGCCGTCCGGCGAGCAGGGTCGCAGGCCCGTCCGCACGGTCGCCGCGTCGAAGTGCGAGGCCGCGATATCGGGAAAGGCAGCGGTGGCCGATTTGACGATGCCCCGGATGCGCGCCGGACGAACGCCCTCGTCGATGTCCGTGATCTCCATCGTGCCGCCGAAGCGCAGGGACGAACCCATGGGCGTCACGGCGACGCGCGCCTCGGAAAGGATCGCGCAGATGCGCGGGAGCACCGGCGGCCGGTCAAGCGTGAGACTGTACCCCTTGCCGGCCTGCATCGGCAGCGCGAGCCCGACGCGCCGCCCGAGCGCCGCGGACCAGATGCCGGCGCAGAGCACGAACTCGTCGGCGCCGACGATCCCATCGCCGGCGTCCACTCCGACGATTCGCTCTTTGTGCGAGCGCAATCCGCGTATCGCGGCGCCGTGTCGCAATTCCACGCCGAGTCGCGCGGTTTCCCGCCGCAGCAGCGCCATCAATCGCGCAGGCGCGAGGTGCGCGTCGAGGCGGTAGTGCACGGCGCCGACGACGTTCATTCGCATCGCAGGCTCGAGCGCCGCGACTTCGGCCGGGTCGAGCACGTCACCGGCGATGCCGAGTCGGCGCGCGAACTGCGCCGTGCGTGTTTCCTCGGCCAGCCCGTGCTCGGTCGTGCACAGCATCAGCAGTCCGTTCTCGACCAGGCCGAACGCGTTGCCGGAGCGCGCCGCCAGCTCGTCGTAGCATGCGCGGCTCGCGACATGCAGATCGCGCAGCAACGGCGCCGCACGCTCCACGTGCGCGCGCGTGGCGGCCTTTCGAAGCTTCCAGCCCCAATCGAGGAGTTCCGCGCTCAGTCGCGGCTTCACGTGGAAAGGGCTCCGCGGATTCCACAGGTGACGAAGGCCGAGCGCGATCACGCCGGGGCTCGCCAGCGGAACGACGTGGCTCGGCACGATCATCCCGGCGTTCGCGAAGGAACACCCGTCCCGCTCCGGCTCGCCACGCTCGAACACGGTCACCGAGTGGCCCTTCCGCGCGCAGTAGTAGGCGACGCACAGCCCCACGACGCCTCCGCCGATGACGATGGTGTCGCTCATGCGGGCGCGATGCCGAAGCGCAGCGGATCGGCCTCGTCGAAGAGCAGCGTCGATTCGGCCGTGACGTAGGCGCTGCCGGTGATGCGTGGCAGCACGCGGCTTGCG
>JBLMWW010000047.1:0-16081 GCA_050257435.1 Rudaea sp. | reverse complement strand
TGGCGCGGCGACAGGCGTAGCGTAACGGGCGGGTGGGCAAGTACATCGCCTATCCGGCCGGAGGGCGAAGGCCCACGATCGACAGGACGTGGAAACCCCCGCCGTTCAAGTTCCTTCGCTCTCGGTCTGCTGCAAGACAAACGGCCCGCCGCATGACGGGCCGTTTGTCCGTCAACGCGCGCACGCGCCATTTCACAATGGCCGAGGGCTTCGTCCCGGGGCGCCGTCCATCCATTGATGGAAGTCAAGCGCGTCCACGAGGCCGCTCGCTATGCTCGGCCTATGCGGTCGCCGAAGGACGGGAGAAACCCGGATACCACGTCGGTGGCTGCGAAAGGAGCAGCCGTGAAAGCGCCCATCGACATCGCGACCCGCGTGAGCCCGCAGCTCTCGGCGGCGATCGAAAAGCTCGTGAACGATCCCGATCGGGAGGAACCGCCGACGCTTTACGACGTGCAAAGCGCCGTTCGCCGCCACACCAGCGATGCGGAGCGCCATGACCTGCTGTTTCGCCCTCAGGAACGCGCCTCGATGCTCGCCGAGGTCGACGGGCTCGTCGACGAGTTCGGACCCGAAGCGCCTGCGATCGACTTCGTCTCCGCCAAGGCGAGCGAGGAGTTGTCTCGGGTGATCGAGCGCGTAGTCGAAATCGCCAAGCTATCGCACCGGCCAACGCTTGCAGGGGTTCGTGATGCGATGACCGGCGGACTCGTCGCACAGCTCATCGGCGACGGCGCCATCGAGCCGGACGACGATCAAGCGTTGCAAGCGGAGATCGACGTGCTCATCGAGCGTCACGGCGAGGACGCGCTCGCCGAAGAATTCGTTCGCTTCGAGTAGCGCCATGAACCGCGACGCGTCACGGTCTGTCGGATCACGATGGGCGTGCAAGTTCCCGATATGACGAGCGAGACGGCCTGCCACCAATGAACGCCGGTGAAATCTGCAATCGCGAGGTGGTGATCGCCCGGCGCGATATGCGCCTGGCCGAAGCGGCGAGGCTGATGGCCGACCATCACGTGGGCAGCCTCGTCGTCGTCGTGGATCGCCGGCAGGAGCGGGTCCCGGTCGGGATCGTCACCGATCGCGATCTGACGCTGGCGGTGCTCGCCAAGGACGTCGACCCGCGCACCATCCAGGTTGGCGAGGTGATGAGCTCCGAGCTCGCCACCGTGCGCGAGGAAGATTCCGTCACCGAGGTGTTGCGCGTCATGCGCGAGCGCGGCGTGCGCCGTGTCCCGGTCCTTGCCACCGACGGCGCGCTCGTCGGCATCGTGACCATCGACGATGTGCTCGACATCATGGCCGAGCAGCTTCGCGACGTCGTGCATGCCATTGCACGCGAGCAGGTACGCGAAACCCGCACGCGGCGCTGAGCGGGAAGGGATAAAGGCCGCCATGGAAATTCCACTGCAGATAACCATGCAGGACATGCAGCGCTCCGATGCGCTCGAGGCGCGGATTCGCGAGAAGGCCGCGGCGCTCGAGCGCTTCCACCCGCGCATCACGAGCTGCCACGTCGTCGTGCGCGGGCTCGGCAAGCATCATCGTCAGGGACGGCAAGTCGAGGTCGAGGTCGACGTTCGCGTTCCCGGCCACGCCGAGGTCGTATCGAACCGCCATCACCACGAGGACGTCTATGTCGCGCTGCGTGACGCCTTCGACTCGGCCGCGCGCCAGCTCGAGGAGGTGGTGCGCGAGGCGCGCGGTGACGTGAAGGCGCACGAAACTCTCCGGCGCGGCAGGATCGCCCGCATCAGTTACGAGGAGGGCATCGGCTTCATCGAGACGCAGGACGGGCGTGAGGTTTATTTCAGCCGCGAGAATGTCGTGCACCCGGCCTTCGATCGCCTCGAGCCGGGCGCCGACGTGCAATTCATCGAGGAGCCGGCCGGCGAGGGCGTGCAGGCGAAGCGCGTAAGCGCCGGCAAGCACGGCTTCGTGCCCGGGTAGCGGCGAAGCACGCCTCGATCACCGCTGCGCATTGCGAAGGCCCGCGCGCAGCGCCCGAAGCCCGGGCTGGCTGTGCAGCATCCCACTGCGGTGCGCGCCGTGTCGCGCAACGGCGTGCGCACGCCGCCGGAGGCGGCCGGTCGATAATGGCCGCCTGGGCTCGTGCGTGGAGGTCCGTGGGCGATGATCCTGGCCGGTGACATTGGCGGTACGAAGACGCTGCTCGCGCTCTTCGAAGACGGTGCGCTGCGGCTCGAGCGGCGCTACCCTTCGGGCGAGTTCGCGTCGTTCGACTCGGTGCTCGGGCGCCTGCTCGACGAGGCGGTCGCCGAGCTCGGTTCGCGGCCCGCGATCGATCGCGGCTGCCTCGGCGTCGCCGGACCGGTCATCGGCAAGCGCAGCGACGTGACGCACCTGCCGTGGACGCTCGATGCCGATCGCCTCGCCGCGCGCTTCGGAATCGAGCGCATGGCGCTCCTGAACGACTTTGCGGCGAGCGCGCACGGCATCGAGGCGCTCACACCAGACGACGTCGTGACCCTGCAAGCCGGCGCGCCGCTGCCCAGCGCGCCACGCGTGCTGGTTGGCGCGGGCACCGGCCTCGGCGTCGCGCATCTCTTCCATGACGGAACGCGATACCGCGTCTTCGCGAGCGAAGGCGGACACACCGGTTTCGCGCCGCGCGACGAGCGGCAAGTCGCGCTGTGGCGCACGCTGCATGAAGCGTACGACCGCGTGGAAGCGGAGCACGTCGTCTCGGGGCCCGGGCTCGAGCGCATCTATCGTCACCTGAGCGCAGCGCCGCTGCAAGCGAGCCGCGATGCCGTGGCCGGATCGACTCGAGATGACGCCGCCGCGATCGTGCGTGCGGCGCTGGAGCAGGGAGATGCGCTCGCCGGCGAGGCGCTCGATCTTTTCGTCGAGTGCTACGGAGCGATTGCCGGCGACCATGCGCTCAACCTGGTCGCCCGCGGCGGCGTCTACATCGCTGGCGGCGTGGCGCCGAAGATCCTCGCGCGCATCGTGAGCGGGCGCTTCGTCGCCGCGTTCAACGACAAGGGCGCGTTCTCGGAGCTGGCGCGCTCGATGCCGCTTCATGTCGTGGTGAACGAGCGCCTGGGACTCCTCGGCGCGGCCCGCGTCGCCGCATCGCTTTGACCGCGAGTTCTCCCGCTCGCCGAAGCCAATCGGGGTCAGGCCCGGTCGGGAGATCGGGGTCAGACTCGAATCTCGGTCGGAATCCACGCACAGCGGCGGTCGACCGAGATTCGAGTCTGACCCCCAACTCCCGACCGAGATTCGAGTCTGACCCCGATTTCCATTTACGGGCGGGTCGACAAAAAAGCCCCGCGGATCGCGGGGCTTCGTGACTTGCCGACGCCGGGGGCATGCCCTCCGGCGGTCGATGCCGCGCCTTACATCAGGCGGGCACCTTTTCCTTCTCCTGCGCGGTGTCGCGCGGGCGCTCGGCCGGCTTCGACGTCTTGGCCGTTTCGCGCTGCGGGTTTTCCAGCGGACGGTCCTTGGCGGTTTCCCGGGCCCGTCCTTTCCAGGCCCACTGCTTGAAGTCGTAGCACATGCGAACCTCCGTTTGCTGAAACGAGATGGAAGTCCTCCCTGGTGTCGACGGTGATGCCGACGATCCTACGCGCCGCATCGAGGGCACGCAAGGAACGGCCGCGCAATCGCGGACGCGTCGAACCGCGTGGCGACCGGGTCAGGCGTTACCGCACTGGAGAAATCAGCGCTTCTTGCCGAGGCGACGGTACGCCGAAAGGTGCCGGAACGCCTCCTGGCGCAGCCCGGCGGCCTCGCACAGCAGCGCGAGGTTGTAATGCGCCTCGGGCAGGGCCGGATCCTCGCGCAGCGCGGCCCGGTAGGCATCGGCTGCGTCCGCCGCCCGGTGCAGGTCTTCGAGCACCAGCGCCAGGTTGAAATAAAGCGTGGCGTCGGGACCGCAATGCGTCAGTCCCTCCCGATACGCCGTCTCGGCCTCGGGCCACTGACCGCGCGCATGCAGCAGCCTTCCGAGATTGATGTACGCCGCAGCGTGCCCGGGCTCGGCGGCGATCGCTTCCCGATACAGCCCGCATGCGACCGCTGGATTCGACTCCTCCAGCTCGCTCGCGCGCTCGAAGAGCTCGTCGCCCGAGGGTGCGGGCGCGCTCGGCGAAGGATCGAGGAACGCGAGCCGCCCGCCGGGAGACTCGACGTGGAAGCGCAGCAGGTATTGCCCGTCGTCGGGCTGCCATTGCGCGTTGCCCTCGCGCACGACGATCGCGTCACCGACGGCCTCGACGCGCAACCCCGACATTGGCATCTGCGGGGGCAGCTGCGTGCGCAGCCGGCGCAGCGAACGCAGGATGCGCGCCGTGGGCAGCTTCGCCTCGACCAGACCCTGCGCCGTACGCAGCACGACGAGGTCCTGGAACGAGAAGCGGAATTCGCGTCGCCGCCCGCGCAGCGGCGCGACGAAGCCCGCATCGATCAGTGCGCGCACGATCGACTTCGGCAGCCCGAGCAGCCGCTCGACGTCCTGCAGCGTGTAGCCGTGGTCCCCCTCCGGTGTGCCGGGCGCACGCGGCATATGGCTTGCTCCTGAGGCCGTCATGCGATCGAATCGGGGTCCGATGATTTTCGACGCGCTCATTGTAGGCGGTGGACCGGCCGGACTCGTCGCCGCCGAGTATCTGGCACGTTTTCGCCGCAGCGTCGTGCTCGTCGATGCGGGAGCCGGGCGGGCGTCGCTCATCCCGATTTCGCACAACTGTCCGGGGTTTCCGGAAGGAATTGCCGGCAACGCGCTCCTTGCCCGCCTGCGCGACCAGGCTAGCCGCTATGGCGCGCAGCGCGTCGAGGGCGCCGTCGAGCGCATCGAGCGGCAGGAGGGCCCCGGCCGGTACGTCGCGCGCACCGCCACGGACGCCTTCGAGGCGCGCCGAATCGTATTGGCGACGGGTGTGGTCGACATCGAGCCGCCGTTACCAAATCTGAAGGACGCGATTCGCCGCGGGCTGATTCGGCATTGCCCGATCTGCGACGGCTATGAAGTCGCCGGCCGGGCGACGGCCGTCATCGGCCGCGGCGCGAAGGGAGCACGCGAGGCGCTGTTCATTCGCCATTTCACCGATCGCCTGACGCTTTTCACGCTCGGGCCGGAGGAGATCGACGACCAGGAGCGCGCGCGGCTCGCGGCCGCCGGCATTGCGCTGGTCGAATCCGCGGTGAAGGAAGTACAGGTCGAGGGACAGGCGCTCGTCGGGTTGCGCACCGACGACGGGCGCCACCATCGCTTCGACACGGTGTACTCGGCGCTGGGCGCCGTCGCACAAACTGCGCTCGCGCGCGAACTTGGCCTCGACTGCGACGACGACGGATCGATCCGCGCCGGCGCCCACCAGCGGACGTCGGACGAGAACATCTATGCTTGCGGCGACATCGTCAGCGATACGCTGAACCAGATCGCGGTCGCCGCGGGCCATGCGGCGATCGCCGCGACCGCCATCCACAACAGCCTGTAGGCGGGCCGATCTGTTACGCACCCTCGTACGCGCGCCGGCATCGCAGCGCGCGAACGAGGCCTTCAGGAGAGGCGGATGCTCCCTGCCGCCAGCCCGGCATCGCCTTGCATCAGGTGCCGCACCTGGCTCCCGATCGAGCCCAGGCCCAACATCGACAGCAGGCCATGCCCGGGCGTGTCGACGACGACGTGCTCGCAGGCATGCTCCGCGGCGAAGCGGACGATCGTTTCCGCGGGATGGCCCACCAGCACGTGATCCTCGTGCGGCACGCCCGCGTCGTCCAGCATGTGGATGGCGGACTCGAGCACGCGCATCCCCGCCTCGTGATGGAAATCGCGCAGGTCGCTGCGGCTGAAGAACTGCGACACGTGCTTGGGCAGCGGCCGCTGGACGTTCAGCAGGTCGACGTGGACCGGCGCTTCGCGATGGAGCGCGATCGCCTGCGTGGCGGCCCACGCGGCGTCGCCTGCGCCGCAGATCGGAACGAGGATACGGTTCATCGCATGATCTCCTCAGGACACCGCGTGTTCGGGCCGTGCGCCATCGCCCGCGGGCACCGCGGCGACCGGCCGCGAATGCTCGCGACGCGCGAGCATCTTGCCGGCCACCACCACCAGCGCGGCGCCGATGATCGGCGCGAGCTGCTCGAGCAGGTGCGCGTGCGTGTCGATGTACGTCTTGACGGCGGGATCGCCGACGGCCATGTCGCCGGCGACGTAGCCCAGCAGGCCGGCGCCGATGACGACGAACGACGGAAAGCGCTCCATGATCTTGACGAGCATGGCGCTACCGAAGAGGATCAGCGGCATCGTGATGAGCAGGCCGAGGAACAGCATGCCGAGGTGCCCCTGCGCCGCGCCGGCCATGCCGAGCACGTTGTCCATGCTCATGACGATGTCGGCGATGATGATCGTCTTGACGGCTTCCCAGAAGCTGTTGCTCTCCTTGACGGTTTCGTCGTCGTTTTCGGGCAGCAGGAGCTTGATGCCGATCCAGAGCAGCAGCCCGCAGCCGATGATCTGGATATAGGGCAGCGTCATCAGCAACGCCGCGCACGAGGTGAGGGCCGTCATCAGCACGACGATGCCGGCAGTGCCGACGATGAACGCCTTCCGCTGATCGGCCGGCTGCAGCGACCGGCATGCCAGCGCGATGACGAGCGCGTTGTCGCCGCTCAGGACGACGTTGATGACGGCGATCTTGAAGAGCGCCATCCAGGTGGTGGGATCGGCGAGCGCCGCGAACATGCCGGGGACTCCTCGGAAACTCGAGCGGGAGTTCCACGGTACGGCCGCGGCATTACCTGCACCTGTCGCGCCGGTTACGCCCGGCTTGCGCGAGCCTTACGTCGAGCTTGCGCGAACATTACGGGAGGCTTACGGGCCCCTGCTTCGCGTGCGCGTATTCGGGGAAGGTGACGGTGAACGTGTTGCCGAGCCCGTCGGCATCTTCGGTCAGCGCGATCTCGGCGTCGTGGAGCCTGGCGATCTCCTGCACGATCGCGAGCCCCAGCCCGCTGCCGTCGGCGTGGGTGCCCAGAAGCCGGTGGAACCGCTCGAACACGCGCTGGCGCTCTTCCAGCGGAATCACCGGCCCGTCGTCGCTCACCGCGACGCGCGACGGATGTGCCGTGACGCGCACCGTGACCCGTCCGCCCCGGCGGCTGTAGCGGATCGCGTTGTCGAGGAGATTGTTCATGAGCTCGGTGAGGCGCGCCGCGTCGCCGCGGATCATCGCATGCGGCTCGACGCCCTCGAAGCCGAGGTCCACGCCCTTGCGATACGCCTCGGGCACCCATTCCGTCGTGACGTCGAACGCGAGCTTCGAAAGATCGAGCGGCGCGAGGTCGAGCCTTCGCACGGTCGTGGGCTCGTTTCGCGCGAGCGACAGGAGCTGGGCGACGAGACGCGACATGCGCTCGACCGCGGTATACAGATGCGCGAGCGACTGCTTCGCCTGCGCCGGATCGTCCTCGCGCAGCGCCACCTCGATGTGCGCCTTGAGCCCCGCCACCGGCGTGCGCAGCTGATGCGCGGCGTCGGCGATGAAGCGGCTCTGATACGTCAGGATCTCGTCGAGCCGCGCCATCAGATCGTTGATCGCGGCGAGCAGCGGATGCACCTCGGCCGGCGCGTCCGCGACGCCCACGGGGGAGAGGTCCAGGTGCGAGCGCGCGGCGATCGCCTGCTGGAGGTCGCGCAGCGGCGCGAGGCCGCGCGCCACACCCGCCCACAGCACGACGCCCGCGATGACGATCAGGAGAAGCTGCGGCAGGATCACGCCGATCATGATGGCGTCCACGAGGTCGTGGCGCTTCACGCGCGTCTCGGCGACCTGCACGACCGCGTCGACGCCGCCGGACACGCTCGCGAGCTGCGCCACGCGAACCGGTTCCCCGCCGAACGCGCTGTCATAGAACGTGGAGCCCCCGTCGGCGCGCCGCGGCGGCGGCAACGTGGCCTCGCCGGCGATTCGCCTGCCGTCGGTCGTGCGCACGGCGTAGTAGACCTTGTCGTATCGATCGAGGAGGAGCGTGCGCTCGGCGTCCTTCTCGAGGTCGAACGCGGGCACGTTGCCGTCCGGCTTGACGTGGAGCGAGAGCTCACGCGCGATCTCCAGCAATTCGCCGTCGTAGACGCGGTCCGCCAGGCGCCGAGCGATCGTGTAGCTGCCGAACGCATCGAGGAGGAAGAGCAGCGACAGCGGGATCAAAAGCCAGCGCAGCAGCTTGCTGCGCAGCGTCGCGCTACGCGGCTTCATCGTGCTTGTCGAGCAGGTACCCCATGCCGCGCACGGTGCGGATCTCGACGCCGAACGGCTCGAGCTTGCGGCGCACGCGATGCACGTATACCTCGATCGCGTTGCTGCCGACGTCGTCCCCGAAGCCGAACAGGTGATCGATGATCTGCTCCTTGCTCACGACGCGACCCTGGCGCGCGAGCAGGAGCTCGGTCAGCGCGAGCTCGCGCGCGGACATCTCGACCGGCTGGTCGTCGTGGAAGAGCCTGCGCGCCGCGACGTCGAAGCGCAGGCGTCCATGCGCGAGCACCGTGCCCGGTGTGTTGTGCCCGCGGCGGATGAGCGCCCGCACGCGCGCCTCGAATTCGGGCAGGTCGAACGGCTTCGTCAGATAGTCGTCCGCGCCCGAGTCGAGGCCCGTGACGCGATCCTCGAGCGTGTCGCGCGCGGTCAGGATCAGCACCGGCACCTGCGAGCGCCGGTCGCGCAGGCGCCGCAACACGGCGAGCCCGTCGACCTTGGGGAGCGCGAGATCGAGCACGACCAGGTCGTAGGTCGTCGTCGCGAGCGCGCGGTTCGCCTCCTCACCGTCGCCGGCGAGGTCGACGGCGTAGGCCGACTGGTTGAGCGCGCGCGTGAGCGCTGCAGCCAGCACGGCATCGTCCTCGACTACCAGTATCCGCACGCGTGCTCCATGGGCTTGCGTTGCCGCCGCGGACTATGCCACGCGCGGGGCGGCCGACTCAATTCTCGCCGATCCTCCGGATCGCCCCGGAAAGTCGCATGACGCCCGGACAGGTCTGTTACATTGCGCGCGCATGAAGACGACGACCGAGCATCGCCCGCTGTCGGCGCAGGACCTCGAGGCGATCCTCGACGTGACGAAGGCGCTCGCCGCGCCCTTCGACCTGATGACGATGCTGGGCGAGGTGGTCGCCGCCGCGAAGCAGGTGCTGCACGCCGAGCGCGGCTCGGTCTGGCTCTACGACGACGAGCAGGGGGAGCTCGTCCTCGAGGTGGCGACCGGCATCGCACCGGTGCGCGTCCCCTGGGAATCCGGCCTCGTTGGCGCCTGCGCGCGCTCGCGCCAGATCATCAACGTTCCCGACTGTTACGCGGACCCGCGCTTCGATTCGAGCGTCGACAAGGCGTCGGGCTACCGGACGCGCTGCATGCTGACGCTGCCGCTTGTGGACCACAAGGGCGTCCTCGTCGGCGTGATGCAGGTGCTGAACAAGGCCGGCGGCCCGTTCGACCGGGACGACGAGGCGCTCGCCACCGCACTCGCCGCACAGTGTGCGGTGGCGCTGCAGCGGGTGCGCATGACGAGCGCGCTGATCGAGGGCGAGAAGATGCGCCAGGCGCTCGAGATGGCGCGCGAGGTGCAGATGAGCACGCTCCCGTCGAAGATGCCCGCGCTGCGCTCGTACGATATCGGCACGCTGTTCCGTCCGGCCGAGCTCACGGGAGGCGATACCTACGACGTGTCGCTGCTCGACCGCGGCCTCGTCATCGTGCTCGGGGATGCGACGGGACACGGGATCGCGCCGGCGCTTTCGGTGACGCAGATGCAGGCGATGTTGCGCATGGCGTTCCAACTCGGGGCACCGCTCGAGACCGCGTTCATCGAGGTGAACAACCGGCTCGCGGAAACGCTCGCCGAGGATCGCTTCATCACCGCTTTCCTCGGCATCGTCGACCCCGCTGCGCACCGGCTGCGCTTCCTGAGCGGCGGACAGGGGCCGATCCTCGTTTATCGGGCGGCGAGCGGGACGTTCGAGCGCTACCGGCCGACGAGCTTTCCGCTCGGTGCGATGAGGCTTGCTTCGCTGCGTCCCGCGATCGAGCTGTGGCTTCGTCCCGGCGACATCCTCGCCGTCATCTCGGACGGCGTTTTCGAGCAGGAAGATCGCACGGGCGAGCAGTTCGGCGAGGCGCGCGTGCAGGAAATCATCGGCGCGGGAGCGCGCGTGCCGATGGCCGACCTCGCCGCGGAACTGCTCGCGAACGTCGAGCGCTTCGCCGGCGGCGCGCCGCAGGAGGACGACATGACGGCCGTCCTGCTGCGGCGCAGCCCGGAAGACGGCATGGGGCGGGAATTCGCCCGGTCCTTCGACTCCCTTCCGGCGCTCGTGGAATTCACCGCCGGCGCGTTCGCTCGCCTCGGCATCGACCCGCGCGTGCTGCCGATCGTCGATCTCGCGGTGGAAGAGTTGTTCACGAACATGGTGAAATACGGGCGCGGAAGCCGGGCGCCCGTGCGACTCGACCTGACCGGGCTCGACGGAGGCGCCGAGGTCACGCTGACCGACCGCGACGTCGACCCGTTCGACATCACGCAAGCGCCCGAGGTCGACATCCATCGGGTGATCGAGGAGCGTGAGCCCGGCGGACTGGGACTGCACCTCGTACGGGAAATGGCCGACGCGGTCGAATACGATTACAAGAAGGACACGCGGGAGAGCAGGATCACGTTGCGGATAACGTCCGGGGGCGTCGCGGCTCGCCGGGCGGCAGCGATGAGGGGAGGGGACGATGCTCGCGATTGAATATGCCGCGGACGGCTCGGTGGTCGTTTCCGGGCGGCTCGATGCCGCGCAGGCCGCGACCGCCCAGTCCTTCCTCGACGGGGTCGACGGCACCGTCACGCTCGACTGCAGCCGGCTCGACTACATCTCGAGCGCGGGTCTCGGGGTGCTTCTCAAGACGCAGAAGCGCCTTCTGGCCTCCAACGGGAAGCTGCGACTCTCCGGGCTCAAGCCCCATCTCCACGACATCTTCACGTACTCGGGCTTCGATCAGCTCTTCGAGATCGAGCCCGCCAAATAGCCCCCGGTGCACCAACCTTTGGCGCCGCCGCGTGTAATTGTGGACAACGACGTCGATGAGACGTTGGTGCAGCGGTGCCGCCGGGGGGACCGCGACGCGTTCACCGAGCTTGTGATCCGGTATCAGCGGCCGATCTACAACGCCGCGTTCTGGATCCTGAAGAGCGCCGAGGACGCCCGCGATGTCGCACAAATCGTCTTCCTGAAGGTGGCCGAACACCTCGACGAGTACGACGGGCAGTACCGTTTCTTCAGCTGGATCTACCGGATCGCCGTCAATGAATCGCTCAATCTGCTGCGCCGCAACGGACACGAGGAGCCCCTCGACGAGGAGGTCGACCTCCCCGGCCCGGAGAGCGGCAATCCCGAGGTGCAGGCGCGCGACGCGGAGCGGGGACGGTTCATCGAACGCGCGCTGCTACGGCTATCGGCGGGCGATCGGACGGTCATCGTTCTCCGGCACTTCGGCGAATGCAGCTACCAGGAGATGGCGAAAATCCTCGACGTCGACGAGAAGACGGTGAAATCGCGGCTCTTCGAGGCACGCCGCCGCTTGCGCGATCTGTTGCTGGAATTCCGGCCCGACTAGGATGAAATGTCCCCCACGCTCGCTCCGCTCGCAGCCCCGCAGGGGGCTGGTCAGTCGGTCGGGGCGGCCCTTCCCGACCGACATGAAGCTCTCTTCCCCACGGACATGAACCACACGCAACTTCTTGAATTGATGCACGCCGTCCTCGACGGCGAGGCGACGCCCGATATGGCGCGCGAGCTCGAGGCGCGGCTCGCCGCCGATGCGTCCGCCCGGGCCGAATTCGACTCGCTCAAGGCGCTGTTCGAGGGGTTGGGCCGGGTGCCGCAGCGTTTTCCCCCGGAGGGGCTCGTCGCGTCCGTAATGGCGGCGCTGCCCTCCGGCAAGGAGCGGCGCGAGGACGCGGACCAACCTTTCGCTGCATCGGGTGTATTTGAGCCAAATTTGAAGAAGGCGCGGGGCCGCGGCTTCGCACAAGGCAAGCGGGCGCGCCGAGCATTTCAACCGTGGGCGTTTCTTTGGGGTGAGAACATGAGCGAACGTAAGGGCGGTATCTCGAAGCAGGGCCGGATCATGATCGGTGGCGGCATTGCGGCGGCGGCCATCGTCGCGGTTGCAGTCTCGACTTCGCTGTATCCGCCGAGCTCCAACGAAACGGCCGGGACGATCGTGCCGGCACAGCGGTACCACGCGCCGCAGGCCCAAGACGTCCAGGTCGGATCTCCAGCCAGCGGGACGGCGTCGGCGATCCCGCCGGGTGCGACGGCAGGTGTCGCGGGTCAAGCCGGGCAGCAGGGGCAACTTGGTCAGCAGGGCCAGCTTGGCCAACAAGGGCAGCTCGGACAGCTTGGCCAGCAGGGCCAGCTTGGCCAACAAGGGCAGCTCGGACAGCTTGGTCAGCAGGGTCAACTGGGGCAGCAAGGGCAGCTTGGCCAGCAGGGCCAACTCGGACAGCTCGGCCAGCAAGGGCAACTGGGCCAACAAGGACAACTCGGACAGCTTGGTCAGCAAGGGCAACTTGGCCAGCTCGGTCAACAGGGCCAACTCGGTCAGCAAGGTCAACTGGGTCAGCTCGGTCAGCAAGGGCAACTCGGACAGCAAGGGCAGCTCGGCCAGCTCGGTCAACAAGGCCAACTCGGACAGCAGGGTCAGTTAGGACAGCTCGGCCAGCAAGGACAACTCGGACAGCTTGGTCAGCAAGGGCAACTTGGCCAGCTCGGTCAACAGGGCCAACTCGGACAGCAGGGTCAGCTGGGTCAACAGGGCCAGCTCGCGGTACCCCGATAGCGCGCTGCCGTTCCGGTCGTTTGCAGAACCGCCGACCACGAGTCGGCGGTTTTGCTTTTAGGCATCGAGAGCCTTTATTCTTCGCCGCTACCAAAACAAGGGGAGGGGCGTCGATGCGACGCGGATTCGCATGCCTGTTGCTGGCGCTGCTGCCCCTGGCCGCGCGCGCCGACGACAACGGCCTCGGTATGTCGTTCCTGGAGACGCCCGATCTGCGGCTGATCTACTTCGATTCGCTCAAGTACCTCGCCCCGCACGCTGCGCGAACCTTCACCAATGCACTCGCATGGCACCGGCGCACGTTCGATTGGCACCCCAGCGAGCGAACCACGGTTGTTCTGAAGGACTTCGCGGACTACGGCAACGCGCGTGCGATTCCCGCGCCACACAGCACGCTGATCTTCGACGTCGCTCCGAATTCCCGCGCGTTCGAGACGTACCCGGGAAGCGAGCGGATGTACTCGTTCATGAATCATGAAACGACGCATATCGCGACCAACGACGTATCGAACACGCAAGACAATCGCTGGCGGCGCTTTTTTCTCGGCAAGGTCGCTCCACAATCGCAGAACCCCGAGACGCTCCTCTACAGTTACCTGACGGTGCCCCGCTACACGGCGCCCAGGTGGTATCTGGAAGGCGCCGCCGTCTTCATGGAAACGTGGATGGACGGTGGTATCGGTCGCGCGCAGGGCGGCTACGACGAGATGGTGTTTCGCGCGATGGTGCGCGACGACGCGCACTTCTACGACCCGCTCGGGCTCGTTTCGCGCGGCGTGCAGATCGACTTCCAGATCGGCGCGAACGCCTATCTCTACGGAACGCGGTTCTTCACGTGGCTGGCCTTGGCGTATTCGCCGGAAAAGGTCGTTTCGTGGCTGCGGCGGAACGAGGGAAGCGAGCGCTACTACTCCGACAGCTTCGAGCAAGTCTTTGGCTTGCCGCTCGAGCGAGCATGGCAGGATTGGATCGCGTTCGAGCACGGGTTCCAGCGGCGGAACCTCGACGAGGTCCGACGCTACCCGGTCACGAAGCCCAAGCGGCTTGCCGCGCGGGCGTTCGGCTCCGTATCGCGCATGTATTACGACGAGCGGGCCGGAAAGCTCTATGCCGCGTTTCGTTATACCGGGTTCGTCGAGCACGTCGGCGCCATCGACGTGCGTGACGGCAGCGAGACGCCTATCGTCGACATTTCCGGGGCGAAGCTATACAAGGTGACGTCGTTCGCGTACGACCCTGCAAGCGGCCTCGCCTTCTTCACGAACGACAATACGGGCTTTCGCGACCTCATGGTCGTCGACGTCCGGACCGGCGAGCAGAAGTTGCTGTTGAAGGATGCGAGGATCGGGGAAATCGCATTCAATCCCGTCGACCGGTCACTCATGGGTGTGCGCCACACGGATGGACTCACCCAGCTTGTGCGGATTCCCTATCCGTACGCGGGATGGCAGCTCGTGCACGCGTTCCCGTATGGCACCGTTCCGTACGATCTCGACATCTCGCCCGACGGGCGGCTGCTGTCGGCCTCGATGACCGAGGTCAATGCGGACGAGTTCCTGCGCGTGTGGGAGCTAGACAAGGTGCTGAGCGGGGACCTCACGCCGCTCTCCGAATTCCGGTTTGGACAGGCGACGCCCGAGAGCTTCGTGTTCTCGCGCGACGGCCGCTATCTGTATGGCAGCAGCTACTACACCGGCGTGTCCAACATCTACCGTTACGAAGTCGCGACGGGACATGTCGATGCGCTTTCCAATGCGGAGACGGGGCTGTTCCGCCCGGTGCCCCTCGCCGACGGCAAGCTGCTCGTCCTCGAATACACGGGCGACGGCTTCGTCCCTGCGATCATCGACCCGCGGCCCTTGCAGGACTTGAGCGCCATCACGTTCCTGGGCGCTCAGCTCGCGGAGCGGCATCCGGTCGTGAAAACCTGGCAGGTACCGTCGCCCAGCGCCGTGGATCTCGAAAAGCAGATCACGCGCCAGGGGCCGTACGTCCCGGTGCGGCAACTCGGCATCGACAACGGTTTTCCCGTACTGCAGGGCTACAAGAACTCGATCGGCGTCGGCTATCACCTGAACGTGGCCGATCCAATCCAATTCGTGAATCTCGGCATGACCGTCGCCTATACACCGACCGGGCACGTGAGCAGCGACGAGCGGGCGCACGTCGAGCTCACCGGCCAGTATGTCGGATGGCGAGGCAGCCTTTCGTGGAACCGTTCCGACTTTTACGACCTGTTCGGTCCGACGAAGCGTAGCCGGAAGGGCTTCGCCGCGAAGCTGGGCTACGACGATTTCCTCGTTTTCGAGGATCCGCGCAAGCTCGTTCTTTCCTACGACCTCGAGTACTACGACCACATCGACACACTGCCGAATGCCCAAAACGTCGCGGCCGCGTTCACTCGGCTCACCGTCGCGCAAATCGGCCTTCACTCCAGCGACGTGCGGCAGTCGCTCGGCGCCGTCGACGACGAGAAGGGCGTCGCATGGGACCTCGTCGCCAAGGTCAACAAGGTCGAGGACGAATATCCGGCTTTGGTGCGCGCGAACCTCGACTACGGATTCGCGCTCCCGATCGCGAATTCGTCGATCTGGCTGCGCACTGCGGGAGGAGTGGGCACCGGTCATCGCGACAATCCGGTTTCGCAGTTCTATTTCGGCGGGTTCGGCAACAACTACGTCGACGCCGGCTCGATCAAGCGCTACCGCGAGTACGAGTCGATGCCTGGTTTCGGCATCGACGAGATCAGCGGGCTCAACTTCGTGCGCGAACTGGTCGAGTGGAATCTTCCGCCGTACGTGTTCGAGTCCGCCGGCACGCCGGGCTTCTATCTCAACTGGCTCCGCCCGGCGGTGTTCGGGGCGGCGCTATGGACCGACGTATCGAATTCGCGCCTCAGGCAGGACTACCAGAGCCTCGGCACGCAGCTCGACTTGCGCTTCCACGTCCTCCACTGGTACGACATGACGCTGTCGGTCGGCTACGCGGTCGGTTTCAGAGGGGTGAAGCGTGCCGGAGACGAGTTCATGATCTCGCTCAAGATCCTGTAGAGACGCAATGGTCGTCGTCTCGCTGCACATCCTCATCGGCGTCCTGCCGGTGCTCGGGTTCCTCGCCGGATTGCTGTACCTCGACAGCTACAAGCTCGTCCGGATGCGCGTCGTCATCGCGGTCATCGCGGCCGGCGTCGCCGTCGGCATCGCCTGCTACTTCGCCAACGGCTA
>JBLMWW010000046.1:0-9085 GCA_050257435.1 Rudaea sp. | reverse complement strand
GTCATGACCCGGCTGATCGACCGCAACACCACGATCCCCACCTCCAAGTCGCAGGTGTTCTCCACGGCCTCGGACAACCAGAGCCAGGGTCTTGTTGTCCTGGGCGAAGTCGCGCTCGCCCTGGAGGACGTGGATCTCCACCTGGCTCTGGTTGTCCGAGGCCGTGGAGAACACCTGCGACTTGGAGGTGGGGATCGTGGTGTTGCGGTCGATCAGCCGGGTCATGACGCCGCCCAGGGTCTCGATGCCCAGCGAGAGCGGGGTCACGTCGAGGAGCAGGACGTCCTTGACCTCGCCGCCCAGCACGCCTGCCTGGATGGCGGCGCCGATGGCGACGACCTCGTCCGGGTTGACGCCGCGGTGCGGCTCCTTGCCGAACAGGGCCTTGACGGCCTCCTGCACGGACGGCATGCGGGTCATGCCGCCGACGAGGATGACCTCGTCGATGTCGGACGGCTTGAGGCCCGCGTCCTTGAGGGCCGCGATGACCGGGGTCTTGGTCTTCTCGATCAGGTCGCCGACCAGGGACTCCAGCTTGGCGCGGGTGAGGCTGACCACCAGGTGCTTCGGCCCGGTGGCATCGGCCGTGATGTACGGGAGGTTGATCTCCGTGGTGGAGGTCGAGGACAGTTCGATCTTCGCCTTCTCGGCGGCCTCCTTGAGGCGCTGCAGGGCCTGCTGGTCCTTCGAGAGGTCCATGCCCTGGTCCTTCTTGAACTCCGCCAGCAGCCAGTCGATGACCCGCTGGTCGAAGTCGTCGCCGCCAAGGTGCGTGTCGCCGTTGGTCGCCTTGACCTCGAAGACGCCGTCGCCCAGCTCGAGGATCGAGATGTCGAACGTGCCGCCGCCGAGGTCGTAGACGGCGATCTTCTCGTCGTGCTTCTTGTCCAGACCGTAGGCGAGGGCCGAGGCGGTCGGCTCGTTGATGATGCGCTTCACCTCGAGCCCGGCGATTCGGCCGGCATCCTTCGTCGCCTGGCGCTGCGAATCGTTGAAGTACGCCGGGACGGTGATGACCGCCTCGGTGACTTCCTCGCCCAGGTAGTCCTCGGCCGTCTTCTTCATCTTGCGCAGCACCTCGGCGGAGACCTGCTGCGGCGCAATCTTCTTGCCGCGGATCTCGACCCAGGCGTCGCCGTTGTCGGCCCGGACGATCTTGTAGGGCATCAGGTTGATGTCCTTCTGCACTTCCTTTTCCTCGAAGCGGCGGCCGATGAGGCGCTTCACCGCGAAGATCGTGTTCTTCGCGTTGGTGACGGCCTGCCGCTTCGCCGGCGCGCCCGCGAGGATTTCACCGTCCTCGGTGTAAGCGACGACCGAGGGCGTCGTGCGGGCGCCTTCGGAGTTTTCGATCACCTTGGGCTGGCCGCCCTCCATGACCGCGACGCAGCTGTTCGTCGTCCCGAGGTCGATGCCGATGATCTTTGCCATGTTGTCTTGCCTCCGTGGTCCGGAATGGTTGTCTGGACGTGGAAATGGGGTTGTCGTGGGTGCGAATCAACCAGCGATTCGGCCGCCGGGTGCGGCTAGGGCGCCTTGGAAACCGTGACGAGCGCCGGGCGCAGGACGCGGTCGTTCAGCAGGTAGCCCTTCTGGAACACCGTCACGACGGTGTTCGGCGGAAGGTCGCTTTCGACCGCCTGCATCGCCTGGTGCTGGTGCGGGTCGAACTTCTGCCCGGTCGGATCGATTTCCCGGATCTGCGCGCGGCCGAAGGCGGCGCTCAACGCCTTCAACGTGAGCTCGGCGCCTGCCTTCAATGTCTCCACGGAAACCGATGCGTCCGCGGCGAGCGTCTGCTCGAGCGCGTCCTTCACCGGCAGCAGATCCTCGGCGAACTTCTCGATCGCGTACTTGTGCGCGCGGGCGACGTCCGCCTGCCCCTGGCGGCGCACGTTCTCCACCTCGGCGCGCGCGCGCAGCCACGCGTCCTTCATCTCCGCGATCTCGGCCTGGGCCTTCTCGACGGTGCCTTCGCCTTGCGCCTGTTCGAGCCGGCGGTCGTCGCGGGGGGCCTCGGACGAGGCGTCGGCGGGCGCCGAATTATCGAAATCGGTGGTCTCGGTGCGCGATTCGTGAGCGGTCATCGTGGAAAGGATGCGGTGGAAGGGTCGATCCGACCCAAGAGAGGTTGGGATCGGCCCGTGGGCTTTCAACCGAAAAGCGAGGGATCGAGGGGCGAGGATCGAGGATCGAGGGTCGAGGGAGCGCCGATGGACGGCGATGGCCGTTGGCTGACGATCCGGCATTCCAGCGAGCTTCAGCGTGGATCGTCAGCCGATCCGCGTGCCTCGGCACGCTGCACCCTCGCCCCTCGCCCCTCGCTTACGCCTTCGCCCCCAGCGCCTTCGCCCTCAACTGCGTCTGCTCGCGCTCGGCGGCGTCGGGCGGCGGGACGAGCCAGCCCTGAAGGTTGGCGAGGACGATGTCGGCGAGCGCGGCGATCCAGCGCGGGTGCTCGTTGAGACAGGGGATGACGTCGTAGTCCCCGCCGCCGGCCGCGCGATAGATCTGCTTGCCCTCGATCGCGAGCTCCTCGAGCGTCTCGAGGCAGTCCGCGACGAAGCCGGGCGCGAAGACGTCGATGCGGCGAAGGCGGGCCGCGCCGAGCTTCTCCAGGACCTTCGCGGTATACGGCTCGAGCCAGCGGGCGCGCCCGAAGCGCGACTGGAAGGCGAGCGTCCACTGCCGCTTGTCGAGCCCGAGTTCGCGTACGAGCAGCCGCGCCGTCTTCTGGCAATGGCAATGGTAAGGGTCGCCAAGCGACAGCGAGCGCCGCGGCAGCCCGTGGAAGGACAACACCAGATGCTCCGGCTGCCCGTGGCGCATCCAGTAGTCGTTCACGTTCGCCGCGAGCGCGGCGATGTAGCCCGGGTCGTCGTGGAACGCGTCGACGAAGCGCAGGCCGGGGACGCGGCGCACGCGCACCACGTGCGAGGCGACGGCATCCACCGCGGACCCGGTCGTCGATGCCGCGTATTGCGGATAGAGGGGCACGACGAGGATGCGGTCGCAGCCCTTCGCGCGGAGCGCGTCGAGCGTAGCGGCGAGCGGCGGGTTGCCGTAGCGCATCGCGTGATCGACGACGACGTGGTCCGCGGGCAGGCCCAGCGCCTTGAGCTTCTGCCCGACGTAGCCCGACAGCAGCACCTTCTGCTTGCTCGTATGCACGGCGAGCGGCGAGCCATCCTTCGTCCAGATCGCCTGATAGCGCGCGGCCGATTGCGCGGGCCGCGTGCGCAGCACGACGCCGTGGAGGAGCGGGCGCCAGGCGATCGAGGGAATCTCGACGACGCGCGGGTCGGTCAGGAATTCCGCCAGGTATCGGCGCACTGCCGCCGGCGTGGCGGCATCGGGCGTGCCGAGGTTGACGAGCAGCACGCCGACGTGCGGGACGCGATCGTGCGCGAACGGCGGCTCGGGGCGATAGTGCATTTCAGCGGCGCCAGGCCGCCCCGAGCCACTGACCCGCCCCCCGGGGGGCAGCCAGCGTAGCGAGCGTGGGGGGGCGTTTCATCCAGTGGCGCCGGGCCGCCCCAAGCCACTGGCACGCCCCCCGGGGGGCAGCGAGCGGAGCGAGCGTCGGGGGACGTTTCATCTTACGCTCGCGAGCGCGGCGAGCAGCGCGAGGATCAGGAGCAGGTTGTGGAGGGCGGCCCCGCCCAGCACGACGAGCGCCCCCTTCCATGCGACGTGCGGCCAGCGCTCGCCATAGATGCGGCGGATCGTCAGTGTCGCATAGGCGAATCCGACCAGCGTCGCGAGGCCCTGCACGGGCCGGTAGGCGTACGGATTCACGCCCGCCGCCCGCGCCGTCGTGAGCAGCAGGCCGAGCCACAGGTATACGAAGCAGAGGTACTGGATGCCGCCGACGAGCGGAACGGGCCACGGCTTGCGGCGCCAGTGGACAACGCCGATCAGGCCGCCGTAGCCGAGCGCGATCGCCGGCACCAGCAACGTGTAGAGCGTCTGGAACCGGCGTTCGAGGCGCTCCATGTAGAGCTCGGCCGGCACGGCCGCGGCGTCGCTCCGCATGCCGGGCGCGCGGCCACCCTCGTCGCGCCGGGGCGTGCCCGGGATCCCACGCCCTCAGTCGTCCGAAAGCTCGCGCGCCAGGGCGTTCGACAGCAGCTTCGCGGTGACGTCGACGATCGGGATCACCCGCTCGTACGCCATCCGCGTGGGGCCGATGACGCCCAGCGTGCCGATGACCTGGCCGTTCACCTCGTAGCTCGCCGTCACGACGCTGCACTCGTCGAGCGGGACGAGGCCGGATTCGCCGCCGATGTAGATCTGCACCCCCGGCGAGCGCTGCGAGACGTCGAGCAGGTGGAGAAGCGAGGTCTTCTGCTCGAAGAGATCGAACAGGCGCCGCAGCCGCTGCATGTTCGACGCCAGGTCCTCGGCGTTCAACAGGTTGCGCTCGCCGGTGACGACGAGCGCCTCCCCCTGCGACAGCGCGCCTTCGCCCGCGTCGACCGCCGCGGTCATGAGGCCTGCGATGTCCTCCCGCAGCGCCCGCAGCTCCTCGGCGAGGCGCTCGCGAATGGTGGCGAACGGCTGCCCGGCGAAGTTCTGGTTGAAGAAGTTCGTCGCTTCGGTGAGTTGCGACGGCGTGTACGAGCGATCCGTATGCAGGATCCGGTTCTGCACGTCGCCCTCGGGCGTCACGATGATGAGGAGCACGCGCCGGTCGGACAGGCGCAGGAACTCGAGATGGCGAAACGATGCCTCGCGCCGCCGGGGCGTCGCGACGACGCCGGCGAACTGCGTGAGCTGCGACAGCAGCGTCGCGGCGGCGCTCACCATGTGCTGCGGCCGATCGGCGCTGAGCTCGCCCTCGAGGCGATGGATCTCGACGTCCTGCAACGGTTGCACGACCATCAGCGAGTCGATGAAGAAGCGATACCCGCGCGGCGTCGGCACGCGGCCCGCCGACGTATGCGGGCTCGCGATCAACCCCATTTCCTCGAGGTCGGCCATCACGTTGCGGATCGTCGCCGGCGAGAGGTCGAGCCCGGAATGCCGCGACAGCGCGCGCGAGCCGACCGGCTGGCCCTCGGCGATGTAGCGCTCGACGAGCGTCTTCAGCAGGTGTTGCGCGCGTGCATCCAGCATGGTGCGTGCATCCAGCATGGTGCGAGTCCCGCGGGGACGCGTTGCGATCGTCGCCCCGGATCGCCCTATATTACCTTGCGCTGCATGCCTGGCGGCGGCCGGGGCCGGATGTTCATCGAGGTGCCTGAATTCGGCGCGACGATTGCGCCCCCGATCGGGTTTGCAACATCCGGGCTACGTCGCCGGGACGGACGCGATGCGTGCGTGCGCTATGGTTTAATCGCCGCATGCCCCAACGCCCACCCGAACGCTTCCATCGGATCGCGCTCTTCGGGCGTCACGGTGCGCCGGGCGCGTTTGCTCCCGTGCGCGCCCTCGCGGCGTTTCTGCTCCAGCGCGGCCACGACGTGTTGGTCGACACCGGCGCCGAAGCGCTGGTCGATGCGCCGGGCGTCGCCGCGCTACCCGATGACTTCGCCGCCGGCGCGATCGACCTCGCGATCGTGCTTGGCGGCGACGGCACGATGCTGTCGGTCGCGCGGCGCCTCGCGCCGTGCGAGGTCCCGCTGATCGGCGTGAACCTCGGGCGCCTCGGCTTTCTCACCGACATTCCGGTCGCGCGCATGGAGCCGACGCTCGGGGCGATGCTCGACGGCCGCCACGTCGAGGAGCGGCGTACGCTCCTCGCGATGACGCTCGTGCGCAACGACGGCACCACGGCGAGCGCCCCTGCCCTGAACGAGGTCGTCGTCAATCGCGGCGGGCTGGGCAGCATGATCGAGTGCGCGGTCCAGATCGACGGACGCTTCGTCTACGCGATGCGCGCAGACGGGCTGATCATCGCCACACCGACCGGCTCGACGGCATACGCGCTGTCGACCGGCGGCCCGATCGTCGCGCCGGAAGTGCCCGCGTTCGCGCTGGTGCCGATCGCGCCGCACGCGCTTACCCACCGGCCGATCGCGATCCCCGACCGGTCGAGCGTCGAGATCACCGTGAGCGGCGGGCGCGACGCCGCCGTGCACTGCGACGGCCAGGCGCACTTCGAGCTTGCCGAAGGCGATCGCGTCATCGCGAAGCGCGCGCCGCACACGGCGCGCTTCCTGCATCCCGAGTCGCACGACTACTTCGCGATGCTGCGCGAGAAGCTCCATTGGAGCGAAACGCCCGAGCGGCTCGCGCCGGGTTAGCCCGTCCACGATGCTGCGGGCGCTGTCGATCCGCGATTTCGTCGTCGTCGCATCGCTCGACGTCGAGTTCGGGCCCGGATTCACGGTGCTCACCGGGGAGACCGGCGCGGGCAAGTCGATCCTGCTCGACGCGCTCGGCCTGGTGCTCGGCGATCGCTTCGATCAGCGGCAGCTCCGCCCGGGAGCGGAGCGCTCCGAGCTTTCCGCGGTGTTCGACGTTGCGAGCGCACCCGCGGCGCGGCAGTGGCTCGAAGCCGCGGAGCTCGATGCCGGCGACGAGCTCGTGCTGCGGCGCGCACAGGACGCGCAGGGGCGAAGCCGCGCCTGGATCAACGGCCGTCCCGCGACGCTCGCGCAACTCTCCGAGCTCGGGGCGACGCTCCTCGACCTGCACGGCCAGCACGCGCATCAGGCGCTCGTCGGCGCCGAAGCGCAACGCGCGCTGCTCGACGCCTTCGGCGAACTGCGTGCCCTCGCCTCGGACGTCGCGCAGGCGTGGCGCGCCTGGCGCGACGCCACGGCGCGACGCGACGCCGCGGTCGATGCTGCGCAAGCGTTCGCGGCCGAACGCGACGCGCTGACGGAGCGCGCGCGCGAGCTCGCGGACCTCGCGCTCGAGCCCGACGAGTGGACGCTGCTGACGGGGACGCAACGCCGGCTCGCGAACGCGGCGGCGCTGATCGAAGCGACGAGCCAGGCCGAGGAGACGCTCGTCGACGGCGACGACGCGCTCGCGCCACGGCTTGCGCGCATCACGCAGAAGCTCTCGCAGGCGAGCGCCGACGACCCGGCGCTGGCAGAGGTCGTCGCGCTCCTCGCGCCGGCGGCGATCCAGCTCGACGAGGCCGCGCGCGCGCTTCGCGACTACCGGCGCCGGCTCGACCTCGACCCCGACGAGCTCGCCCGCATCGAGGCGCGGCTCGCCGCCATCCACGAGGTCGCACGCAAGCATCGGATGCGACCCGAGGCGCTCGGCGAGCGGGCGCAGTCCATTGCCGCGCGGCTCGCCGAACTCGCCGAAGCATCGGATCCGCAGGCGCTCGCGCGTGCGGCCGACGCCGCTGCCGAGCGCTACGACGTCCTCGCCGGCCAACTGTCGCAACGGCGGGCGGCGGCCGCGCGCGCTCTCTCGGAACGCGTGACCGCGACGATGCAGGCGCTGGCGATGCGCGGCGGCCGCTTCGACGCGGTGCTCGAGCCGACCGCCGAACGAATGCGCTTCGGCCGCGAAAGCGTGGTGCTCCACATCGCCACCCACCCCGGGCAACCGCCCGGGCCGCTTTCGCGCGTCGCATCGGGCGGCGAGCTCTCGCGGGTCGCGCTGGCGATCGAGGTCGCGGCGAGCGAGATCGGCCTGGTGCCGACGCTGGTCTTCGACGAGGTCGACACGGGGATCGGCGGGGCCGTCGCCGCGACGGTCGGCCGCATGCTGCAGACGCTCGGCGCGCGGCGGCAGGTTCTTTGCGTCACGCACTTGCCGCAGGTCGCCGCGCACGCCGATCACCATTTCCGCGTCGCCAAGAGCGGCGATACGGGCCAGGTCACGAGCGAGCTGACGGCGCTTTCCGGCCATGCGCGCGTCGACGAGCTGGCGCGGATGCTCGCCGGAAGCGAAATCACGGCGAAGACACGCGCGCACGCGCGTGAGCTCCACGCGCGGCACGCGCGGAAAGCGTCCTGAAATCGGACGTCCGCCCACGCTCGCTTCGCTCGCTGCCCCCCAGGGGGCGTGTCAGTGGCTCGGGGCGGCCCCGGCGCCGCTGACGGTCAGGCCAGGATCAGCGCCGCCGCTGCGACGTGTTGACGAGGCGGGGACGCAGCGTCCCCTGCGCGCGGCGCGTGGCGTGCGTGCGCGTGACGCGGGCCTTCGCGGCGCGCGTCGCCTTGACGGGTGCGATCGCGAGCGACTCGCCGGTCTCGAGCCAGTACTTGACGCGCTGCGCGTCGGCGATGCGCGTGTACCTGCCGAGCGAATCGAGCAGCACGATCACGAACGGCTTGCTCGCGATGTTGACGAGCATGACGACGCACTTGCCGGCTTCGCGGATGTAGCCGGTCTTCTGCAGCATGATGTCCCAGTCCTGCTTCTTGACGAGCGCGTTCGAGTTGTTGAATCCGAGCGTGCGGCCGGTGTCGAGCTCGACCTGATACGAAGGCGTCGTCGTGAACTCGCGGATCAGCGGATATTCGGCGGCCGCCCGCACGAGCGTCGCGAGATCGCTCGCGGTGGAGACGTTCTCCGGCGAGAGCCCCGTGGGATCCTCGTAATGCGTATGCTTGAGGCCGAGCGAGGCGGCCTTGAAGTTCATCGCCATCACCGCCGCCTGCGTGCCGCCGGGGTAATGGCGGGCCAGCGAGGACGCGGCGCGGTTTTCCGACGACATGAGCGCGAGCCGCAGCATCTCGCGGCGCGACAGCATCGTGCCCATCCGCAGCCGCGAGTGAGTGCCCTTGAGGAAGTCGAAATCGGCCATGTCGATGTCGATTTCCTCGTCGAGCGGCTGCTGGGCGTCGAGCACGACCATCGCGGTCATCAGCTTGGTGACCGAGGCGATGGGCGTCACCTCGTCTGCCGCTTTTGCGTAAATCTGACGATCCTCGGCAGCGTCGAGCACGACCACGTTCGCCGACGCGAGCCTCAGCCGGGCCGGATCGGGCGCCGCCGGGCCGGCCCACGCCGCCCCCGCCACAACCCCTGCAAAAACAATCGCCAGCAGTTCTTTCATCAGCAGAAATCTCAATATTACGGGCCGCGTTATCGCACGAGGCGACCGTGGCCGTCAACCGCCCGGCAACGAACGGCGCAATTCAGCGGCTCAAGGTGCGCTGCGCAGCGT